>JABIXB010000078.1 GCA_018666805.1 Rhodospirillaceae bacterium
AATCTCTTCTACGATTTCGTAGCTCGATTGCCCGCCGATCTGCTTTTCACGAATAAGCATGGCCCACCCTAACAAAGGGCAAGACAAATTTCATGCGGCAAATATTTGACCCGCCGGATCTCAACCGAGGAACAACCGGTAGGCCGGATTGTCCGTTTCCTTGCGGTAATTGTATCCGAGGCCATCGAGAAAAGACTGGAAATCGGCGCGCTTACGCTTCGCTACCTGCATGCCACACAACACCCGGCCATAGGCGGCGCCGTGGTTGCGGTAGTGAAACAGGCTGATATTCCAATCCGCTTTCATATGGTTGAGAAAATTCAGCAGAGCGCCGGGCCGCTCGGGAAATTCGAAGCGGTAGAGCAGTTCATTTTCGATCGCCGTTGCATGGCCGCCGATCATGTAGCGCACATGCAGCTTGGCAGCGTCATTGTCGCTTAAATCGGCAACGTCATAGCCTTTGCTTGCAAGCTGGGCGAACAAGGTTTCGCGTTCTTCCGCGCCGCTGGTCTGGACGCCGACAAAAATACGCGCTTCCTGGCTATCGCCGTATCGGTAGTTGAATTCCGTCACCTGGCGTTTGCCGAGGGCGCGGCAGAAAGCGCGAAAGCTGCCCGGTTGTTCCGGGAGGGTAACGGCGAACACGGCTTCGCGCCGCTCGCCCAGCTCGGCGCGCTCGGCAACATGGCGCAGGCGGTCAAAATTAACATTGGCGCCGCTGTCAATGGCGACCAGGGAGCGGTTCTTCAGGCCGTCACGCTGGACATATTTTTTCAACCCGGCGACCGCCAACGCGCCGGCGGGCTCGGCGATCGAGCGGGTGTCGTCATAGATGTCTTTGATCGCCGCGCAGATCTCATCGACGCTCGCCAACACCACTTCATCGACCAGTTTACGCGCCAGGCGGAACGGCTCTTTGCCGATTTGGCGCACCGCGACACCATCGGCGAATATGCCGACATGATCGAGGCGCACCCGCCGGCCGCGCCGCAATGCCGTGTGCAGCGATGCGGCATCTTCCGGTTCGACGCCGATGATTTTCACTTCCGGGCGGAGGGTTTTGATATAGGCGGCGATGCCGGCGATCAGGCCGCCGCCGCCGACCGGTACGAAAACGGCGTGGAGCGGCCCTGAATGCTGGCGCAAAATCTCCATGGCGATGGTGCCTTGGCCGGCGATCACCTCACCATCGTCATAAGGGTGGATATAGGTCAGGCCGCGATCCTGCGCCAAGGCCAAGGCGCGCGCTTCGGCCTCGTCATAGGTGTCGCCGTGCAGAATCGTCCGCGCGCCCCAGCGCTGCACCGCGTTCACCTTTATCTCCGGCGTTGTCTGCGGCATTACGACCTGCGCCTTGATGCCGAGCTTGTGCGCCGAGAGCGCAACGCCTTGCGCGTGATTGCCGGCCGAGGCGGCGATCACGCCGGGCGCGGCCTGGCTTGGCGTGAGGCCGGAGATCTTGTTGTAGGCGCCGCGCAGCTTGAAGGAAAAACAGGGCTGTAAATCCTCGCGCTTGAGCAGCACCCTGTTGCCGAGGCGGGCCGTGAGCAGCGCAGCTGACTCGAGTGGTGTTTCGACCGCGACATCATAGACGCGGGCATTGAGAATTTTCTTGATATAGCGTTCGGGCACAATGATATCCGTGTGGGGTCCGTATGGTGGTGGGTGCAGGGAATTGGCTGCGGCGCAGCATACCAATTTTTCGTGATAGGTGCTTTGCGGAGTGGAACGGCGTTGCCATATGGTTGATAATCCGCCGCAGTTTCGCAGGGAAACGTTTAATCAAACCAAGGGAGAGAGACAATGGCAGCTTATGTGTATGGCGCGGTAACGGTGACGGATCCGTCCTGGCTGGAAGAGTATGGCCCGGCAGTCGATGCGATGGTGCAAAAGAATGGCGGCAAATATGTTGCCCGTGACATGGCACCCGACCATCTCGAGGGTGGCGGCAGCCAGCCGACGGTGATTGTGATCCTCGAGTTTCCGACCAAGGAACAGGCCCGCGCCTGGTATGATTCGCCCGAATATCAGCCCTTCATCAAAATGCGCCAGGGCGGCGCGACGGGCGATTTGTTCTTGGTTGATGGGCTCTAATCTTCAGTTTCTAGCCGCGCACGGGCGTGACGAGGTGCTCGAGGCCCTCGTAACGACCGAAGCGCTCAAGCAGATGGGCGCCATAGGTGAGGCCGGGGTTTTTTTGGCCTGAATTTTCCACGACCGGCAGGAGCGGCGATAGATCCGCATCCAGATTGGGTTCGTGGAAATATCCGATCGATCCGCGCGCCGCGCCGCTGTCGATAACGCGGTGCGGCGTGGCGGGCCAGCGCCCGCCGGAGAGAAATTCCATCACCGTTCCCAAATGCACCGAGACAGTGCCGGCGCAGAGCGGGATATCGAGCCAGCGCCCGTCCGGCGTTTGCGCCTGCAGGCCGGCTTCGCGCTGCCACAGGAGTGAAAGCGCGGCGGCATCGACATGGCGCCCGGTGATGAGGCGCGTGCCGTCGGCTTCCGGCATCTCATCGCTGATGGTGGTGCCGTCAGGCCTCCGCGGATAGTTCAACAGGCGGACGGTCGAGCCGGCATTGCGGAAGCGGGTTGAAATATCGCTTTCGGCCAAGCCAAGAAAATCGGCCGCCGCGCGCAGGATCGCGGCGCCGGTTTTTTCCATCGCCTGATGGTAGCGCAACATTTCGGCGCGCCATTCGGCAAAGGGTGGATGCGCCGGCCAGCAATTGGCCTCGGCAAATATTTTCGCCGCCGTGATCGCCGGTGCCGGCGTCGCCCGCTCCGGGCCGATATCGAAATATTCGTTATAGGCCCAGCCGTCTTTCAGACTGGAGACATAGCCGCGGTAGCTACGCGGGCTATCGGCCCGCATCCGGGTTGTTGCGAGGCGCAGCTTGGCGGCGGCGGGAAGGTCGAAGAAGGCGAGCAGGCTATTGGCGCGGCGCTCGAATTGTGTGCCATCCGGCAGGCCGGCGGCGATGAAAACGCCATCCGCCTCGAGCACCCGGCCGATCTCAACGCAGACGGCTTGGTGCGCGGTGCAATCATTATCAAAAATAGGTGCGATATTAATGGGTTGTGCGAAATCAATTTTATTTTGTATTGGCGCCATATTTGCACCCTTCGGGCTGCCCCTGACGGCTCCGCATGCTAGCCTAGCCGGCAGTAAAAAACCGCATTAAAGAGCGCGCGCGATGGAACGGCTGCTCGACCTCGACCGCTACCCGCTGCATGATCTCAGCCGCGCGCCCGGCCGCGCCCTGGTGGCGCATTGCCGAGAACTGCTCGAAGCGGATGGCATGTTCAGCCTGGCGGGCTTCGTGCGGCCAACGGCGATTGCGCGCTGCCTCGATGAGTTCGAGCCGTTATGGGCGGGCGAAGCGTTCACCCACCAGCGCGATCACAATATTTATTTTGACGATAACGTTGCTGGTTTGGCGACGGACCATGCGGCGCTGAAGCGCTTCCAAACGGTCAACCACACCTTGTGCGCGGATCAAATCCCGGCCAGCCTGCCGTGCCGCATTTATGAATGGCCGCCGCTCGCCGCGTTTCTGGCGGCGGTGATGGAAATGCCGTGCCTGTATCCGATGGCCGATCCCCTGGCGCGGGTGAATGTCATGGCCTACCGCGCCGGCGAAGCTCTCAATTGGCATTTTGACCGCTCCGAATTCACCACCACACTGTTGCTCCAGGCGCCGGAAACAGGCGGCGCGTTTGAATATTGCAGCGATTTGCGTAGCCCGGAGGGGGAAAATTATGACGGCGTTGGCCGCTTCCTCGCCGACCCGTCAGCCACGGCGCGCGGCCTCAGCCTCGCCGCCGGCTCCCTAAACATATTCAAAGGCAAATACGCCGCCCACCGCGTCACCCCGGTGGCCGGCGCCAAGACACGCATTATTGCCGTATTTTCATATTATGAGAGGCCCGGCAGGTGCTTCAGCGCAACTGAACGGCGCGAATTTTATGGCCGCAGCCAGGCTATCGTACTAGACAGCAATGGTTAATATGGTGCACCCTTGGGGTGGTAAACCTAAATCATACAACCGTAAGGACAGGTCATGCCGAGACGGGTCTTACGCGATCACGCCACCGACCCTGTTGACAAACATGTCGGACAGCGCCTGCGAGTGCGGCGTAGCGAATTGGGATTGAGCCAAACAGCCGTCGGCGATGGCCTGGGAATCACCTTTCAACAGTTGCAAAAAAATGAATGGGGCGTCAACCGCATCGGCGCCAGCCGCCTCTATAAGCTCAGTCAAATACTTGATGTGCCAATTGGGTATTTCTTCGAAGACCTGCCCGACAATATTCGCGATGAGATGGATGCGGCGATAAATATGGATGATTCCGGCATGGCGGCGTTGGACGATGCGGAAATTCTAAAGGTGGTGCGCACCTATTACAGGGTCGAGGATCCAAAGCTGCGTTCGGCTTTGCTGGAACTGTGTAAATATCTCGGCCGCAACGAGTCGTAACGCGCGGATTCAGCGATTTTCCCTGGCCGACATTTTCCGATTGCGCTTGGCGGCGAATGCTAGCACCCTGAACAAGGTTAATTGATTCGATTCGGGGCTGACGTAACTCAGGGCTGATGTAACCATGGGGCGAAACGCCAAATCGGCGGCCTACTATTGCAAAAGGGAGATGCATCGTGAATCAGGGCGAACTCATCGAAGCCATCGTCAAAAATAGCGGCATGTCTAAGAATAACGCTTCGGCGGCGGTCAAGGCCGCGCTGGAAGAAATGGGCAAGGCGCTGAAAAAAGGCGATTCGGTCCGCACCACGCTCGGCACCTTTTCGGTCTATAAGCGCGGTGCGCGCAAGGGCCGCAATCCGGCGACAGGTGAAGCCATCAAAATCAAAGCCAGCAAGAGCGTAAGGTTTAAAGCCTCCAAGACGCTCAAAGACAAAGTCAACAGACGCCGCTCCTGATTTCTTAACGCGTTGATATGCGATCCGGCGCGTATTGGCGCGCCGGACCCGGGGCTGTTTCTAATGGCGCCGGCACGGGTGGAACTAGCCCGATTACATACTTAAATTAACATATATCTCCTGGTGTAGATACGAGCGTTTGCAATTTAGCAACGAGCGTTTGAAAATTATATGCGCGCCAGTGTGTGGCATTGCGAAGGCGCAATGGGGCGCGAAAACATATACGTATTTTACGTATGCGGCTCTAATTTTCCCCCAAAATAAATGTGTCTTATTCAATTATAGTAGATAGTTATGATCATGTAAGTGGCGCCGATAGGAGTGTCGTACAAAACGCTTTCGAGCATGGTTGCATCTTGTTAATAGGGCGATGCCATAATCCCGCAATCGGCAACAAAATATATATGACAAAATATATGTAATAGGCCGAACTAGTACGGAAGTTTGTATTCAGATTTTTAACGGGAGGAATCAGTTGATGGTCCGGAATGATAGTGACGTTGCCAAGCGCCTCGAGTTTTTACAGATTGACGGAGAAACGCGCGCCGAGTTGCCCAAGATATTCGAAATTGTAAAACCTGAGTTGCCGGAGCTGCTCGATAAATTCTATGACCATCTTGCGACTATTCCGGCGCTGGCGGCAATGATCGGCGAGCACTCGGATGTGTCAACGTTGAAAGCGGCCCAGACGACCCATTGGCAGGCACTGTTTTCGGGCGCGTTCGATGAGGAATATATCGCACGGGTCACGCGCATCGGCCGCGCCCACAACCGTATCGGATTGGAGCCGCGCTGGTATATGGCCGGTTACAGCTTTGTTCTGACCCATCTGACGGCAATTTTGTCGCGCCACTTCGGCAGGAAGTCCCAGCGCCTTCAGGCGGCGACTAACGCGGTTACCAAAGCGCTCTTCTTTGATATGGATTTCGCGATTTCGGTGTATTTCGACGCCATGCGCGAGAATGCCCGCGTCGCCTTGGATGGTCATGCCGAGAGCTTCGAAACTACGGTTCAAGCACTGGTAGACAATTTGGCTTCCGCCTCGACCGAAATGCAAGCCACCGCCGAGAGCATGGCGAATAACGCCGAGCAAGGCCTCGCTCAGGGTTCGGAGGCTTCCGCCGCCGCGCTGCAAGCCAACACCAATGTCGGAATCGTTGCGGCGGCGGCGGCTGAGTTGGCCGTGTCCCTGCAAGGCGTCAGCGAACAGGTCGCCGAATCGGGCAAGGTGACCGAAGCCGCTGTCAAAGAGGCGCGCCACACCAACGAGGAAGTGGGGAGGCTCTCGGACGCGGCGGAGAAAATCGGCGATGTCGTCAGTTTAATCAGCGATATCGCCGGCCAAACCAATCTTCTGGCGCTCAATGCCACGATTGAAGCGGCGCGGGCGGGCGACGCCGGAAAGGGCTTTTCGGTGGTTGCTTCCGAGGTCAAAAACCTGGCCAATCAAACGGCCAAGGCGACCGAGGAAATCACCGGCCAGATTTCCCAGATGCAGACGGCGACCGACAATACGGTGAAGGCCATTCAGCGCATCGCCGAGACGATCGAAAAGGTCGATGAAATCGGCGGCGCTATCTCCATGGCCGTGCAGGACCAGAACAAGGCAACCGGCGAGATGGGGCGCAATATTACCGAGGCCAATGCGGGCACGGAGAAAGTGTCTTCGAACATGGTTGGCGTCAAAGAGGCGGCGGATCAAACCGCTTCCGCGTCAGGCAATGTTGCGGAGGCGGCGGGCGGGCTTTCCGAGCAGGCCGAACTGCTAAACGGTGCCGTCGACAAATTCCTGCGGGATATTCGCGCCGCTTAACGTCGGTACGGAATTCGATAACAGACGCCACCTATCGCTGAGCCGGTCTCAGCGATAGGTGGCTCTGCTTTTTCCGAGCGAATCAATTAGGTTCGTGTTGCTTCTTCATCGAGGCTATTGCGAACGGCTTCGGCGAGGTCTTCCTTGCCGAACGGTTTCGAGAGTAGAAACGCATCTCCTTTTTGCCGCGTCGGCTCGGTGAAGGCGCTATCCGCATATCCCGACATGTAGAGAATCTTAATGGCCGGGTTCAGGTGGCGAACTTTATCCGCGAGTTCACGGCCATTCATGCCGCCCGGTAGAACAATATCGGAAAGCAGCAAGTCGACAGGTGGCGATTGCTGTAAAACGCTCAGCGCCGTGTTACCGTCCGCAGCCTCGAAGGTTTCGTAGCCCAATCCAGCAAGCAGGGCGAGCGCAAGCGCGCGCACGTCCGCATTGTCTTCGACAACCAGAATTTTCTCGCCCGTTCCCCGTGCTTCCTCTTTCTCGCTTGCGGGCGTGTCCTTCGCGGTGGGATGTTCTGAAGATCGTGGCAGAAAAATTCTGACGGTGGTGCCGGCGCCTTTGTCGCTTTCGATGGTGGCGTGGCCGCCGGATTGCTTGGCGAAACCGTAGACCATGGAGAGCCCAAGTCCGGTGCCTTGGCCGACATCCTTGGTGCTGAAAAACGGATCAAATACGCGATCCAGAACGTCGTGGGAAATTCCCGAGCCGGTGTCTGAAACGCTGAGAACGGCAAAATCTCCGGGCGGCGCGTCTAGCTGAGCGGTTGCGTCGCTCTCAACAACCGCCATGTTCGCTGTCTTGATCGTGAGGGTGCCACCGCCGGGCATGGCGTCGCGTGCATTGATTGCCAGGTTCAGAATTGCGTTTTCCAGTTGCGAAACATCGACCTCGCACGGCCACAGATTTTCACCAAAGACGGTTTCCAGGGCGATCGTTGCACCGAGCGTGAGGCGCAGCATATCCGTCGTTTCAGCAATCAGGTTATTGAGGTCGACCGGCTCGGGTTGCAGTAATTGATTGCGTGAAAATGAGAGAAGCCGATTGGTTAAGGTGGCGCCGCGCTCCGCTGCCCGCACCGCGCGGTCGATCATTTGGCCGCCTTTTCCCTCGGCGCTGACGTAATCGCGCAGCAATTCCAAATTGCCCAACATTACCGCCAGCAAATTGTTGAAATCATGCGCAACGCCGCCGGTCAGCTGGCCGACCGCCTCCATTTTCTGCGCCTGGCGAAGTTGATCCTCGACCAGTCGGCGTTCCGTAATGTCACGCGTGGTCCCGATAAAAATACGTTGTTCGCTGACATGCATTATACTGACGGTGAGTTCGAGCGGAAATGTGGTGCCATCCTTTTGGCGACCCTGCACCTCCCGCGCGCCACGCCCGATGATCGCGCCAATACCGGTCTCGATATATTTATCGATATAACCCTGATGGTGGCTGCGGTCCTCGGCGCCCATCAAGGTCTCAACCGTTTGGCCGATCATCTCTTCGGCGGCGTAGCCGAACATATTTTCGGCGGAGCGATTGAACGATTGAATGATACCCTGTTCGTCAATCGTGATTACACCATCTGGGACATTCTCCATGATGCCGCGCAGATTTTGCTCGCTTCTGCGCAGCGCGTCTTCCGCTTCTAATTGCTCGGTGATGTCCCGAATCGTACCAGCAATGCGAATGGGCTTGTGGGCTTGATTTCGAAACATCCGCACATGGGAACTTATCGTCCGCTCGACGCTGTCCGTTCTGACGATGCGAAATATGATGTCGTAATTTTGGCCTTCTTTAGCGAGCTTCTCATTTGCCGATTTGACGCGATCCAGATCATTCGGGTGGACGTGTTCCAAAAAATCGTCGTAGGTCGGCTCGAACGAGCCAGGTTCATGGCCATAAATGCAAAAAAGTTGATCTGACCATTGCGCATTTCCACTCTCGATATGACGCTCCCAGCTGCCGATATTTGCGATACGCTGGGCCTCCGCCAGACGGGCTTCGCTATCGCGCAGGGATATTTCCGCTTGGCGGCGCTCGGTGACATCCTGGCCCATGCCGAAAAGCCCCCGCACATGTCCGTCGGCAGCGAAATCCGGGACGTAGGAAATTTCTGAAATGCGTTTGCCGAGCACCGGATACTCGCGCTCCAGATCAACCCGCACCCTCTCACCGGCGAGCGCGCGGCGAAGATAGGGCTCGCGTTGCTTAAAGAAATCTTCCCCAATCAATTCGGCGACGCTGTGGCCGATAATATCGCTGCGTGGTTTGCCGTACCAGTTCTCATAGGCTTTGTTGACGAAGCGATAAATCCCACCCTCATCTATATAGGAGATGGTGACCGGAGAGTTATCGGTGACATTACGTAGCATCTCCTGGCTTTGCCGAATCGCGTTTTCCGCCGCTTTGCGCTCGGTGATATTGCGGATAATCCCCATGAAGCGTTCCGGGTGATTTTCCCCGCCGCCCACCGGCCAGGCATGTACGGCAACCGGAATTTCGCTGCCGTCACGATGGAGATATTTTTTCTCATATTCGCCGTACGGTCCGGCCAAGATTTTCTTACGAATATCCTGGCTTCGTTTTTGCCATTCGGGGGGGGACAGGTCATCGACGCTGCGTCCGCGTATGTCGTCCATGCCGTAACCGAGCATGTCGAGGAATGCTGGATTCGCTTCCTGGATGATGCCTTCAATATCGGTAAGCAGAATACCGTCGAGGCTGGTTTCGAACAGGCCGCGGTATTTGCTCTCGGAGATTTTTAGGGCTTCGACGGCGCGCTCGCGCTCGGTCACATCGAGGGCGAAGGCCGCCACGCCGAATGTCTCGCCGGCCGTATCCTTGAGGGGTGTGTTGTACCATTCCACGCGCAGAATGCGGCCATCCTTGGTTACGTTTTCGTTGGTATTGCGCATCCCCCGGGTATGCATAAGCTGGCGTTGGGTGAGGTCGGTAACGTGCCGTCTGTCCTTGTCGGGCACGATGAGATCAAGCGCGTTCTGGCCGATTGCTTCCGCGGCGCTGTAGCCAAACATTATTTCAGCCGCCGGGTTCCATTCCCGCACGGCGAAATTCAGATCCCAAACGATTGCGGCGATGGGGGTATGGGTGATGTGGTGCGATAATTTTTGTTCGCTTTCGCGCAGCGCCTCTTGCACCTTTTTTTGCCCGGTGATGTCCTGCGAAATGCCGAGAATAGCGGGCTTGCCGCCATCCGCCGTCCGGTAGGGAATTTTGATCGCCTGGTACCAACTGTTGCGGCCCTGCGCATCGATAAACGGCTCTTTGGCGATGTGTTTGATTTTTTCCGACTTGATGACTTCAAGATCATCGGCGCGATAGCGCGCCGCCAGGGCCGGATCGACGTTCAATTCCTCATCTGTCCGCCCCGTCATCTCCGGCACCGTTCTCCCGTAGACCGAAGCCATGGCTTGGTTGACGAGAAGAAATCGGCCGTCAATGTCTTTGGCGAACAGGAAGTGGGGCACCAGGTCGATGATCTGGCGAATTGTCAGGTCATGGGCGTTTTGCGCCGCTGACACACCGGAGCCGTGCTCAAGCTCCGCAATGCGGCGCTTGAGGTCTGCTACTTCCTGGCTGAGGCGAGCGTTTTCCAGGTGGATAGCAGCGCTTTCCGGCCGCTCTGAACGCGTCATCTTACAATTTCCTGCTTCCCAAACCCGGCAAGGCTAGGCGGTTAATGTTAATGTGTCATTAACCAACCCGGCAGGCTACAGGGCGGCGCTGCTCGGGCGGGAATCTACCTCCCCATACCAGCGGTTGAGGTTGTTCGCGGCGGCGGGGATTTCCACCTCGACCCGGCTGGCAAAGCGAATGGTGACAAACGTGGTGATATCCGCGACGGAGAAGGTATCGCCGGCGACAAAGCGCGTCTCGCCCAGACGTTGATCAAAATGATCGAAGAAGCGCCCCATCGCATTGCGCCCGCGCTCGACCAGTTCGGCGATCTGCGGCACGCCGCCGGGCACGCCCGGCAGGCCGCGATCCTCAAAAGCGGGCGAAGAGTTGCGCAGCATGTCGGCGGCATTGAGATAGCCCATGAATTCGGCGCGCCGGCTCCACATCTCGATCAGCGCCTTTTCCTTGGCATCGCTGCCGAACAATGGCGGCTCGGGATGAAGCTCCTCGATGTAGCGGCAGATCGCCATGGTCTCGGCGATGCAGGTGCCGTCGTCGAGCTCAAGCACCGGCACTTGCGAGACCGCATTGACCGCCATGTAGGATTCGCTGAACTGCGCGCGCTCGCGCGTATTGATTTCCACGGTCGGAATTTCGACGCCCTTTTCGGCCAGGAACATGTTCACGCGCTGCGGGTTCGGCGCCATTTTAAAGTCGTATAATTTCATTTTCTTTTCTCCCAGGGATAAGGCTTGAGACTTGTTGAAGTGTGCGGCACGGGCGCGCCAAGTCAAGCATCGTCCAACGCGCCTTCGGCAGAGCCGGGAAAGTTTCTCAGACTGTCGTTGAGATCGTAGAAATCGCCTTTCTCCGCCGTGTAGATATGGCCGGTTGTGGCCAGGCCGCTTGGCTGGTCGAGCGTACCGGCGGCGATTGAGGTGGTCTCAAACCCGGCCGGTTGCCAAAACAGGCTGGCGCCGCAGTCCCGGCAAAAACCGCGCCGTGCCGCAGCGGAGGATTGATACCAGGCGAGGCCGCTCTCCTCGGCCAGGGTAAAGTCGGCATTGCTGACTTTGGTATAGGCGCCGTAAGCGCCGTGCAGACGCCGGCACATTTCACAATGACAATTGACGACGCCGCGCATGGTCCCAAGCACTTCATAGCGCACGTTGCCGCACAGGCAGCCGCCGCGATGTCCGGTTTGATTTTTGTTCATCTGATTTCCTTAATTGAGCAGACCCAATTCGCGCCCGATCTTGCGGTCGATATAGCGCGCGGGCAGGAGGCGCGGCAGAATCCAATTCATGGTTTCCCCTTTTCCTATGCGTTTTCAATATAGCCATGGCTGTGCGTGACGGCTTTAAAAAAGCGAAGCTTTAGCGCATCATCGGCATTCATTGGAATCGTTGGAACGTGATATGGCGAAATTGCCGCCCGAACAGGTGTTAAGCGATGCCGAGGCCTATGACAGTGCCGAGGCAGCGGTTGAGCGTCTGAAAGCGATCTATGGCGAGGGACGCAGCCTGTTGCGCGAGCATTTCGAGCGCTTTGTCGGCGGTGCGGCGCATCTGAAGAAGGCCGATGCGCGTTATCCGGCGGTCTGGATCGAGGTCGCGCCGGGCGCTGACAGGCTGAGCGGCGGCCTCTCTTATGGCGCCGTGCC
This sequence comes from Rhodospirillaceae bacterium, assembly GCA_018666805.1. Taxonomy (GTDB): domain Bacteria; phylum Pseudomonadota; class Alphaproteobacteria; order UBA828; family UBA828; genus PTKB01. The sequence continues at coordinate 12,055 of JABIXB010000078.1, forward strand.
CGAGGCCGGCACTTATAGCGCCGTGCTGACCAATCCCGAGCTGTTCGAAAGCTACTATCTCGAACAGCTGCAATTGCTGCTCGATAATCATGGCGGGCCGCTTTGGGTAGGCATTTCACAGCGCCAGATTCCACTCACCTTCGCGCTCGAAAATTTGACCGCCGATCTGCGTCAGGAGCAGGTTGCCGATCTGGCGCGGCGCTTCAATATGCCCGACCTGGCCGAGATTGATGACGATGTCGCCAACGGCACCTACCGCGCCGAGCCGGGCGCGCCCAAACCGCTCTCTCTATTTACCGCCGAGCGCGTGGATTATTCGCTGTCGCGCCTTAGGCATTATAGCGGCACCTCGCCCGATCATTTTCAGCGCTTCGTTCTGTTCACCAACTATCAGCGTTATGTCGATGAGTTCATCGAGTTCGGCATGGGTGAGATTGAAAATGGCGATAGCTTCCGCGCCTTTGTCGAGCCCGGCAATGCCGTGCATGTCAACCAGCGCCTGAGCGATACGCCGTCTTCCGGCGAGCGCGCTTTGAAGCCGCCGCAGATGCCGGCCTATCATCTGGTGAAGGACGGCCATATGGGGGTGACGCTGGTCAATATCGGCGTCGGCCCGTCAAACGCCAAAACCATTACCGATCATGTCGCGGTGCTGCGCCCGCATTGCTGGCTGATGGTCGGCCATTGCGGCGGCCTGCGCCGTACCCAGCGTCTCGGCGATTATGTGCTCGCCCATGCCTATGCCCGCCTCGATCATGTGCTCGATCATGATTTGCCGCTCGAAGTGCCGATCCCAGCCATAGCGGAAGTACAGCTCGCATTGACCGCCGCCGTGAGCAAGGTGTCACAGCTCGACGGCCAGGGCCTCAAGCAACATCTCCGCACCGGCACCGTGGTCACCACCGACGACCGTGATTGGGAACTGCGCTATGATGAGCTCTCGACCTTCTTCAATCAGTCGCGCGCTATTGCGGTCGATATGGAATCGGCCACCATCGCGGCCAATGGCTTCCGCCTGCGCGTGCCCTACGGCACGTTGCTCTGTGTCTCCGACAAACCATTGCACGGCGAGATCAAATTGCCGGGCATGGCCAATGCCTTTTACGCCGCGCGCGTGAGCCAGCATTTGCGTATTTGCCTGGAAGCGGTCGATGCCATGCGCGAAGGCGTCACCCATTTGGCACTGCATTCGCGCAAACTACGCAGTTTCGATGAACCACCCTTTCGCTAAGGAGAGAACAAGCCGTGGATATGGTCACCATGAATATTATCGATTCCACCCTCACCTCGATTTGCCGCGAGATGGGCCTGACGATGATGAAAACCTCCTATTCGACGATCTTCAACGAAGGCATGGATTTCACCTGTGGCCTCGGCAATACCAATGGCGAGATGATCGGCGTGGCGGAGTTCAATCCGTCGCAGATCGGCGGCCTGCCATTGGTGCTGAAAACCACGGCCGAGGAAATCCCGCATGACAGCATTAAAGAAGGCGATGTGATCGTCACCAACGATCCCTACCGGGGCGGCATGCACACGCCCGAGCACAGTTTTATCAAGCCGGTCTTTGTCGCGGGCGTGCTCTATGGCTATGCCGTCGCCATTGGCCATGTTGCCGAGGTCGGCGGCATGGTGCCGGGCGGTTTCGCCGGCGAGGCGACGGAGATTTTCCACGAGGGCCTGCGCGTGCCGCCGGTCAAAATCAAGAAAGCCGGCAAAGACGTAGACGAGGTGTGGAAGCTGCTGCTCGCCAATGTGCGCACGCCGCGCGCCAATTACGGCGATTACCGCGCCATGATCAGCGCCGTCGATGTCGGTGTCGCGCGGCTCGAAAGCCTGATCGAAAAATACGGCGCGGACGTGTTCAATCAGACCGTCACTGACCTGATGGATTATTCCGAGGCGCGCATGCGGGCCGAGATCGGCGATATCCAAAATGGCAAATACAGCTTCGAAGATTTCATGGAAGATGACGGCATCGAGGCCAAGCCCTACAAGATTCACGTCGATGTGCATGTCCAGGACGAAGACGTGGTGGTCGATTACAATGGCACCGACGCTCAGGCCAAGGGGCCGATCAATGCCGTGCTCTCGGTTGCCTGGTCTTCGGCCTATAACGCCATCCTGCATCTGACCGACCCGTCGATCCCGAAAAATTCCGGCTGTTTCCGCCCGATCAAGATCGTTGCGCCCGGCGGCACGCTGATCAATGCCGACTATCCCGCCACCTGCGTCGGCGGTAATACCGAAACCCATATCCGCATCGCCTATACGATCATTGGCGCGATGGCGAAATGTTTGCCCGAGCGCGCTTTCGCCACCGACGCCGGCACGCACAGCAACTTTCTCTTCGGCGCGCATGATCCGCGCAGCGATGAATATGTCGTGTGTTACGATTTCACCTGCGCCGCCTGGGGTGGGCGCCCCTTTGCCGACGGCAATGAGGCGGTCAATTGCATCAACGGCAATTCGCGCATGGTGCCGATCGAGGTGTTCGAGGTGCGCTATCCGTGGCTGATCGAGGAATTCAAACTCGAGCCGGACAGTGCCGGTCCGGGCCGCTACCGTGGCGCCCATTCGATCACCAAGACCTATCGCGCCATCGATACGGAAATCACCGTAAGCTCGGTCTCGGATCGTCACTCCATCCAACCCTGGGGCCTCCTCGGCGGCGGCGGCGGGGCGACCGGCGGGCTGCAATATCAATCTGCCGATGGCGGCGCGTGGCAATCCTTCACCGAAGCGTTCGATAAAGTTAGCCCAAGTAAATTCTCCAACGCCAAGATCGCGCCCGGCGCGCGCGTGCGCCTCACCGCGCCCGGCGCTGGCGGTTATGGCCCGGTGGCGGAACGTCCGGCCGATATGATCGCCGAGGATTTGCGCGAGGGCTGGATCACGCCCGAAGGCGCGCGCCGCGATTATGGCTATGACGGTGATAACTGATGACAGCCACCCTGCGCGAGATGGTGGCGTCAAAGCGCCTCAAGCTCGGCACCTTTGTGGTGGAATTCAATACCCCCGGCATGGGGCAAATCGTCAAGGCGGCGGGCGGTGAATATGTCCTCCTCGATATGGAGCATAGCGGCTTCAACTATGAAACGCTGAAACGCATGCTGCGTTACTACCAATCGGCCGAGGTGCGGGTGATCGTCTCGACCGCGGTCGGCGATTATGACGTCATCGCGCGCGCCTGCGATATGGGCGCCGACGCGGTTCAGCCGGCCAAGGTCGGCTCGGCCGAGGAAGCGAGGCTGATGTTGGCGCATATGCGCTATCCGCCGAAGGGCCACAGGGGTGTGGCCCTCGGCATCGCACATGACCGCTACCGGCCCGGCGACACGGCGCAGAAGTTACGCCGGGCCAACCGCGAGGTAATTTTTTTCCCCAAGATCGAGACGCGCCAGGGGATTGAGAATATCGAGGCCATCGCCGCGCTGAAAGGCGTCTCCGGCATCTGGATCGGCCATTTCGACCTCAGTGTCGATATGGGCATTCCGGCGCAGTTCGATCATCCCGATTTCGCCGCCGCGATGCAGCGCGTGGCGCGCGCCTGCCGGGCCAACAACATCTCGCTCGGGCGCATCGCCGAAAATGTCGAAACCGGCGTCGCGCTCAATCGCATGGGCTTCGATTTCCTGTGCTATTCGGGTGATATCTGGCTGCTGCGCGATTCCCTGAAGGCGGGTCTCGATAGCCTGCGGGCCGGGTGCCGCAAGGCGAAGCGGCGCCACTGACCTAATCTAACTTGATCAACAGCTTGCCTTTGTTTTCGCCGGCATAGAGACGGGCGATGGCGCCGGGCGCTTGCTCGATGCCGCTTAGAATATCTTCGCGGTAGTTAAGCTTGCCCGCCGCCAGCCATTCGCCGAGCTGGACGCGCGCTTCCTGCCAACGCTCGGAATAGTCAAACAGCAGAAAGCCCTGGATGCGCGCCCGCTTGATCAGCAGGTGGCGCTCGATGCGCGGGCCTTCTGGCCAGGGGTCCCAACTGGCCAGTGCGGCGGTGCCGCAAACGACGCAGCGTGCGCCGATACGGAGATGGCGATAGACCGCATCCGAAATGGCGCCGGAAGTATTGTCGAAATAAACATCGACGCCATCCGGGCAGGCCTCACCGATTGCCGCGTCGAGATCATCGCTGTGGTAATCGATGGCGGCGTCATAGGCGAATTCGTCGAGGCATTGTTGCACTTTGCCAGCGCTGCCGGTCAGACCAACGGTGCGGCAGCCCTTGATCTTGGCAATCTGGCCAACCG
>JABIXB010000079.1 GCA_018666805.1 Rhodospirillaceae bacterium
CAAGACGCCGCATGGCGCTCATCCGGAGTTCGCCATGCGGCGTCTTGAGCGCCACTTTGGCGCCGTCCCGGATACCTCTCGCTGCCGCCGTTTCGGGATGAATCTCTATCCGGGGCTGCTGCTCGATGCGCCGCAGGGCCGGAACGGCGCGGCCCTGGCTGCCGAGATATTGCGGTGATTTTGCCGAGGTTAAAATCAGGGGATAATGTTCCGCGATTTTCGACTTGTCCGCCACCCCCATACCCGGTTCGACGAAATCAGGTAGGGCGGCGTAACCGTGCCGCAGGAGCGTCTCGGAATAGATTTCGACCTTCTTGCTCGGCGTGTTGAATCCCGGCGCATCACCGCCGCCATTTCCGGCATATTTGCGGTAACTGGTTTGCAGCGGCACTTTGATGCCGCCCGGATTATTGCGCAGCTCGTCGAGGTCGATACCGCTCGGTTTCAGAAGCGCGCGATAGCCGGCGTCGATATCGCCGTGCCAAAACAATTCGGCGTAACCCAGATGTTTTGCCAGTGCGAAAGCGATCCACGCATCCGAGCGCGATTCGCCTCTCGCCGTAACCATCGCGGCACGAAATTGCACATGGCCGGAGGCTTCCTGGCTGACACTGAAGTCTGTCCGCATGCCGTCACGTTCCCACGGCGTGTTGACCGGCAAAACAATGTCGGCGTGCGCCGCCGTCGGTGACATGAACATATCCGCATGGACCATAAATTCGAGCGCATCAAGCGCCTTTGCCCCGCGCGCACCATCCGAATGGGACATCAGGATGTTGCAGCCGAAGCTCACCATCCCTTTCACCGCATAGGGCTCGTGCTCGAGGATGGCGCGGTAAAGCGAATCTGTCGTGATCCAGCCGTTTGCCGCTTCCGGGCCAAGCGGGCGCTGGCCGAGGCCGAGCGTTTTTTGTTTTTGCTTCTCCGCCATCATGCCGGAGCCGGTCACGTCAGCGGTTGGTAGCTTGGTGAAAAGAACGTTGCCGCCCTTGGCGTCGAAACTGCCGGTCAAAGCATAGAGCAACGCAATCGCGCGGCTGTTCTGGCTGGAATTGCTGTGCTGCTCGACGCCGGCCCAGGTGAAAAGCGATACCGGACCGGAGCTTGCCATCAGGCGCGCGGTTTCACGAATCTGCGCCGCCGGGATCCATGTTAGTTCTTCGACCCGCTCAGGCGAATAGCGGCGGCAAAGCTCGGCATAGAGTTCGAACGCCGGGCGGCATTGAATGACGCCGTCCCGGCCCGGCACGGCAAAGTTTCCGGCGAGCGCGAGATCGGCGCCCAAGCGCTCATAGCTGGCGCTCGCGCTGTCATAAAGCAGCGCCGCGCCGGCTGCTTTATCCCAGGCGACGCGGCTGGCCGAATCGCCGCCCGCATCCAGGTCCGCGCCGGACAGGAGCTGGCCATTATCTTCGCGCACCAGAAACGGTCCATTGCTCCAGTCGCGCACGAAATCGCGGTTGAACAATTCCTCCTCGATCATCACGCTGGCGATTCCGAGAGCGAGCGCGCCATCGCTGCCGGGGCGCACGCGCAGCCATTGGTCCGCCTTGGCGGCAAAGCCGACACGGCGCGGATCGACGACCACCAGCTTGGCGCCGCGCGCCCGGGCCGCCGCCACACGCGTTGCGAGCGGCAGCCAGGTCGCACTGGCATTGTGACCCCACAGGACAACACAGCCGGAGTTTTCCAACTCCGCCATCGGCATAGCGGTACCGAAGGTATGCGCGTAGAGAAAATCCCGGGTGAAATTACACAGCTCCATGCTCGCCACCACATTGGGGCAGCCAAAAGCCTGGCGCAGGCGTTCGACCCAGGGATAGCCATCCTGCATCGCGGTGCCGGCGGTGGTGGTAATGCTGAAGGCGACGGATTCGCTGCCATTCTCATCAGCCAGGCGTTTCATTTCGCGCGCCGTGGTGCTGAGCGCCTCGTCCCAACTGATGCGCTCCCACTCAGGGTTGGGGTCGCCTTTGGGACTTACGCGGCGCAGCGGATAGAGCAGGCGGTCTTCATGATGCACCAGCTCGGGCGCGGCGCGGCCCTTGGCGCAGAGCGCCTTGCCGGTCGGGTGCGACGGATCGGGTTCGACTTTGGTGAGGCGGCCTTGTTCGATCAGCGAAATACAGCCGCACGACGAAATGCAGAGCGCGCAATAGCCTGGAATACGCTGAACGCTGTCGCTCCCGGCCACTATGTAACCGCCTTAGGCCCGCACCGGAAAACTTGTCGGCCCGGTCAGATGTTTCAGCAGTGGCTGAACGCGGGCAATCCAATCGCACAGCACGGGGCGGGTATCGCGCGGATCAATGAGGTCGTGGATCGAAAAACTCTCGGCACGCGGCACCACGGACTGAAGGTCGAGCATGGCCTGCTCGAGGCGCTCGCGCTCAGCGGCGGGATCCTCGGCACCGGCAATCTTGCGGCTGAAGGCCGCCGCCACACCACCCTCGACCGGGATCGCGCCAATTTCAGCCGAGGGCCAGGCGGTGACGAAGCCATCCGGGCCAAAATGCGCGGCCTGGGCCACGCCGTGCATCTTACGCACGATCACCGACGCCCACGGCACGACGGAACTCGCTGCCGCAAGCACGGCGGACGTGCCCAAGCGAATGGTGCCGGCTTTTTCCGCTTCCGCCCCGATCATGAAGCCGGGTTCGTCGATCAGGCTCACAATCGGCAGGTGAAAGGTGTCGCAGAATTCAATGAAGCGGCGCGTCTTCTGCGCGCCAAGCGCTGTCATCGAACCGGCGAGTTGTTTGCAATCGTTGCCGAGCACACCGACGGGCTGGCCCCTGAGCCGTGCCAGGCCGGTGATCGTACCGGTGCCGTAGAGCCGGCCCATTTCGAAGAATGAGCCTTTGTCCAATACCATCGCGATGACTTTGCGCATGTCGTAAATATGGCGCCGGTTACGCGGCACCATGGAAATCAATTCTTCTTCGCGCCGCTCGGCCGGGTCGTCGCTCGGCACGCACGGCGGCAGCTCCCAAACATTCGCTGGCAGGTAGCTCAAAAAGCGGCGGATTTCCTCGAACGCCGCCGCTTCATCCTCGACCACATTATCGATGACGCCATTGCGGCTATGCACATCCGCGCCGCCGAGTTCCTCTTTAGAAAGTTTTTTACCGAGTGCGCGTTCGACCACGGCGGGGCCGGCGACCAGGATCTGCGAATCTTTGGTCATCACCGAAAAATGTGAAGCAACCAGGCGTGCGGCGGGCAGGCCGGCAACAGCGCCGAGCGCCGCCGAAGCGACCGGCACGGTTGCCATCGCCTGGGCGACGGATTTGAAGCGCGGCGCTTGGTTGACCGGCGCGCCGACCGTCTTCGGTTTGCCGCCGCTGCCGCCGGCGCCGGCAACACTGCCGCCGGCGCCTTGATGCAGGCGCACCAGCGGCACTTTGTATGTGCAGGCGAGTTCCTCGGCATAGACGCTTTTGCGCAAGCCCGCCGCGTTGGGCGAACCGCCCTTAAGGGTGAAATCCTCACCGCCAACAACGCAGCGCCGTCCGTCGATCATGCCGAAGCCGAGAACATAATTGGCCGGCGCGAATTCGCTCAAATTTCCTTCATCATCGCGCGTCGCATCGCCTGACGCGCCACCAAGCTCTTCAAAGGAATCGCTATCGAGAATGGTGTCGATGCGCTCGCGGACGGTGAGAAGCCCCTTGGCATGCTGGCGGGAAACGCCTTCTTCGCCGCCTTGGGCTTGCGCGAGCTCGCGCTTCTGCACAAGTTCGTCGATTTCCTTTTCCCAACTCATATGTGGCTCATGCGGCGGCGCCCGGTCTATGTATGAAAGGTGCCGGCATTTTAATCTTTCGCGACCGGACCGTGCGCATAAGGTTCGCTGCCGTCATGCGCCCAACCGCGATAGCGCGGCAGATCGTCCGCGACCTCAAGCCATTTAACCCGCTCGTCGTGCCAAATGTGGAAAGTCGGCACATATTCATCGGGCGTATCGGTGGTGCTGATGAAAATCTCGATCAGATCGCCACCAAGTTCCTCGACATAACCCTCCCACGTCAACGGCGTGCCGCATTTGCCGCAAAAGCCGCGCTCGATATTCTCGGATGAATGATAGATTTGCCGCGCATCACCCGACCACGCAATATCGCTCCTGAGATAACCAACGAATGACACCAGCGGCGCGCCGGAATGGCGCCGGCAATCCCGGCAATGGCAGTAGATGATACTGTGCGGCGCGGGGGCCTCATAGCGCACTGCGCCACACATGCACCCGCCGGTCACTTTTTGAGGACTATCTCCCATAACATTCTCCTTGTATTGGCCCGAGAGTCCCCTGATGCCGCCGGGAAACTTTCATAAGATTCTATTCAAATAGCCCACCGCTTGTCTACAGATGCGCCATCGCCGGCGCCCGGCCGAGGATCATGTCCGCCGCCTTTTCGGCGATCATGATGGTCGGCGCGGCGGTGTTGCCGCCGATGATCTCGGGCATGACGGAGGCATCGACAATGCGCAACGCCTCGATGCCATGCACGCGCAATTGGCTGTCGACCACCGCATCCTCGCCGCCGCCCATTTTGCTGGTGCCGACCGGGTGCCAGACGGTGGTGGCGTTGGCGCGCACCCAGGCATCGATGCCGCCGTCTGACTGAACATCCGCGCCCGGCGATATCTCGGCGCCGCGATAACGCGCAAATGCCGGCTGGGCCATGATGTCGCGCACCAGCCGCACGCCGTCGCGCATCACCCGGCGGTCGGCTTCCTCCGCCATCGAGTTGGGTGCGATAAGGGGGGCGGCGAACGGATCGGCCGAAGTGATCGCCACCTGGCCGCGGCTCTTCGGGCGCATCAGATAGAAGTGCGAGAGATAGCCGTGCCGGCCCTGTTTGCTGCGTGTCGTATCGAGCGACAGGCCGGGCACGAACGAGACCTGGATATCGGCAATGTCGAGCTCGGGCCGGGTGCGCAGGAATCCGCCCGCCTCGAGCGCGATCGAAGCGCCCGGTCCATCGCCGAACAGCCACACGCGCAACAGCGCCATTGCCGCCCGGTCAGCGCGGAACAAACGATAAAGCGTCACCGGCTCGAGGCAATGGTTTTGCACATAGGCGCCAAGATGGTCGTGCAGGTTTTGCCCGACGCCGGGCAGGTCGGCCGTCACGGGAATATTCAACGCGCGCAACATCTCTGCATCGCCGATACCCGAATGCTGTAAGAGGGCAGGGGAGTTCACCGTGCCGCCGCACACAATCACTTCGCGCACCGCGCGCGCTTCTTTTCTTTTGCCACCTCTGCCGCCCTGCACATATTCAACACCCACCGCGCGCCTGCCTTCGAACAGCAGCTTTGTCGCATGGGCGCGCGTGACGGTATGCAAATTCGGCCGTGAGCGCACCGGCGCCAGATAGGCGGTGGCGCTGCACACCCGCCGGCCTTTATCGATATTATAATCCTGCCGCCCGACGCCTTCCTGTTCGGCGCCATTGAAGTCATCGGTCGCCGGGTGGCCGGCCTGGCGGCAGGCTTCGAGAAAAACCGGATAGAGCGGGTTGTCCGATTTCGCCCGCCCGGTTATGTACGGGCCGTCATTGCCGTGAAACTCGTCGTGCCGGTCGCGGTTGCCCTCGGCGCGTTTGAAGTAGGGCAGCACCTCGTCATAGGACCAGCCGTCGAGGCCGGATTCGGCCCAGCCGTCATAATCGCGCCGGTGGCCGCGGATATACATCATGCCGTTGATCGAGGATGTGCCGCCCAGCACTTTGCCGCGCGGCCAGGCGATGCGGCGGTTGTCGAGATAGGGCTCGGGCGCGCTGGCATAATTCCAATTGGTCGATTTGATGAAATAGGACAGTCCCGCCATCATCGGAATCGGCAGCATCGGATGACGGTACGGCCCGCCCGCTTCGAGCAATAAAACCGATGCGCCGGCCTCCGCCGAGAGGCGGTTGGCGAGCACACAACCGGCGGTGCCGGCGCCAACAATAATATAGTCGAATTGCTTCATCTGCTCGATACCTTCAGTATCCCACCGCTTATGACATACCCAACCCTGTTCAGCCCGCTTAACGTCGGCGCCCACATCTTGCGCAACCGCGTCGTGCATACCGCGACCGTCTCGGGATATGGCGCCAACACGCGGCCGACCCAGCGCCTGATTGATTATCACCGGGCGCGGGCGGCGGGCGGCACGGCGATGATTGTGACCGAGTTGATGCCGGTGCACCACACGTCTCTCGCCAATCCGTTCCTGGTCAGCGTATTCGATGAGGATAATCTGGGTCTGTTAAAGCGCTGGGCCGAAGCGGTGGAGGGCGAGGATTGCCGCCTCGTCGGTCAGCTCGGCCATGTCGGGCGGCAGCAATTGTGGAGCCCGCTGGCGACGCCGGTCAGCGCCTCGGCGCGGCCCGACCCGCTAAGCTGGACCGTGCCGCATAAAATGACCGCCGGTGAAGTCGAGGAGATGATCGAAAGCTTCGTCGCTGCCGCCGAACGATTGCAACGCGCCGGTTTCAGTGGTGTCGAGCTGCACGGCGCGCATGGCTATCTGCTGACGCAATTCATGTCGCCTTTCTCCAACGACCGCGACGATAAATATGGCGGCGACCGCTTGCGCCGCCTCGCCTTCGTGCGCGAGATGATCAGCGGCATCCGCCAGCGCTGTGGCGCCGGCTTCCTGATGGGCCTGAAAATGCCGTGCGACGAAGGCGTCGCCGGCGGCATTACGCCGGAGGAAGCGGAGGAGATCGTTAAAATATTTGTCGCCGAAGGCGGACTCGATTATTTCGCTTTCAGCCAGGGTAATTTCAGTCCCAGCCTGGAAAATCATCTGCCCGATATGCATTTTTCCAAGCGGCCCTATCAGCACCTCCATGCGCGCATGAAAAAACTGTGCGACCAGATTCCGGTGATGACGCTCGGGCGCATCGAAACGCCGGCTGCCGCCGAGCAGGTGCTGGCCGAGGGCTGCGGCGATCTGGTTGGCTTCAGCCGCGCCCTGATCAGCGATGCCGCCTGGGCCAACAAGGCGCGTGACGGCCGTGACGGCGATATCCGCCCGTGCATCTATTGCAATTACTGTTGGGGCGAAATCCACGCCGGGCGCGGCATGACCTGCGTCCATAATCCCGAATTGGCGGAGCCGCATGAGATCGCCTGGCAACCGGCCCCGGCCCGGGCAGCGCGCCGCGTTGCCGTGATCGGCGCCGGTGTGGCCGGCCTTGAAGCGGCCTGGATCGCGGCGACGCGCGGTCATCAGGTCGATTTGTTCGGCGCGTCGCCGGAGTCCGGCGGCGGGGCGCTATGGGAATCGCGTCTGCCGGGGCGGGCCGATATTGCCGAAGCCATTGCGTTCCAAATTGCGCGCGCAGGCGAGGCCGGCGTCACAATTCATCTCGGGCAGCGCGTGACGGCACAAGAAATTGCCGCGCTTAGGCCCGACGAAGTGATCCTCGCCACCGGCGCAACAAATACCTGGCCGGCCAGTCTGGCCGACGGCACGGCGGCAATGGATATCAGAACCGCCAGTCAGGAGTTGCTCGCATCTGATAGTCCAAGAAGCGGCACCGCTGTGCTGTTCGATCAGGACCACAGCGCTGCCTTTTATGCCGCCGCCGAGCTGTTCGCCGCGCGCTTCGAGCGCACCATCATCATGACGCCACGCGCGGCCATCGGTTCGAAGGTGAATTTTATTTCCATGATCGGCGTGTTGCGCCGCCTCGCCGCGTTGCGCATCGAGACCGTGCCGCTCAGCCTGCCGCTGGCCCTGGCGGAAGGGCGGCTTAGCTATCGCAATGCGCTGAATGGCGACGAAAGCGAAATCGGCGATGTTAGCTGCCTTGCCTACGCGACGCCGCGCGCGGTCAACGATAAATTGTTAGCCGAGCTTGGCGCGCTTGGATTAAATGTGCAGGCGGTTGGCGATTGCCGCGCGCCACGTAATATGGCTGCCGCCATCCATGACGGGCATGCGGCGGGATTGTCATGCTAAAATGCGGGAGCGATGAGATGGGGACGCAGCGGCCATGAGCAATATGTTGGAAGTCGAGGACCTGACCAAGGTTTTTGTCATCGGCAAGGATGCCAATCTAATTGCGGTCAACAATGTCTCGTTCAATCTCAAACATGGCGAGACGCTCGGCCTGGTCGGCGAGAGCGGCTCGGGCAAGACCACGGTCGGGCGCTGCATTCTCCGCCTGATCGAGCCGACGGAGGGCCGCATCACTCTCGACGGCGAGGATGTGACGGCGCTCGACGCGACCAGCCTGCGCGACCTCCGCGCTAATATGCAGCTTGTGTTTCAGGACCCGTTCGGCTCGCTCAATCCGCGTCTGACGGTTTCGCAAACGGTGGAGGAGCCCCTGAAACTGCACGGCATGGCGCGCGCCGAGCGACTCAAACGGGTGGCGGAAATGATGCGCCTGGTTGGCTTGAGTGAGCATTTCTATCACTATTATCCGGCCGATCTGACGGCGAGCGAGCAGCAGCGCGTCGGCATTGCCCGCGCGCTGGCGACCAAACCCGAATTTGTCGTCCTCGATGAGCCGACCTCGATGCTCGACCCCTCGGCGCGGGCCGAGATTTTGGAGCTGTTGCAGGATATCCAGAAGGAGCTCGGCACCGCCTTTATCTTCATCTCGCACGACCTGACCTCGGTCGCCAAGATCAGCCACCGCATCGCCATCATGTATCTCGGCCATATCGTCGAGCACGCGCCGACCGACATCATCATGCACAGCCAACGCCATCCCTATAGCCGCGCGCTTCTTTCCGCCGTGCTGTTCCCCGACCCGGCGCGGCCGCCCGACCCCTATGTTATCGAGGGCGAGATTCCGACCGCGATCAACCCCAAGCCCGAATGCCCGCTCTATGGCCGCTGCCCGATCCGCGAAGATGCCTGCCGGAGCGCGGTGCCGCCGATGGTCGAAGTGGAGCCGGATCACTTTTCCGCCTGCCGCCGTTGGCGCGACGTGGCGGCCAGCACCCAGGCCTGAATATTTTGTCTTAAGCTATTCATAATATTTCGATATTTCGTATTCCGACCGTTTGCGGCGCCAACTTCACGGCTTTAATCCGGCGCGCTTTTACGCGTTCTGTTGACCGCCATTTTGCGAAGGGATAGGCTTGCCCGATAAATAAAACAAATGATCGTTCGTTTGTGCATCTAAACGAATCAACAAAACAACAATATGGGGAGATCGAATCATGAAACTGGGAGTTCTGTTGAAACGTGGCGTCTTGGGCGCCGCCGCCGCCGCGCTGATCGCGGCCGGTGCGTCACTCTCGCCAGGCCTGGCAAAGGCCGGCGAGGATACCATGGTGATTGCCATCGGCGCCCTGCCGCAGGGCATTGATGTCGACAAGCATGTCAGCCCGCAAACCTGGAGCATGGGTGCCCAGGTGCTGGAAGACGGCATGAGCTGGGAGTGGATCGACTTTCCCTTCTCGACTGGCGACGATTGGGATCCCTCGACCATCCCGGGCTTTAAATATCCCGACTATATCGGGCAAAAAAAGCTGCTCCCGGGCATCATCGAAAAATGCGATCTCGACACCGACGGCAAACGCGCCGTCTACCACATTCGCGAAGGCGTGATTTCGCCGTGGGGCAACGAGTTCACCGCCGACGACGTGTTGTGGCGCATCGAGCGCGGCAAGGGGACCGGTGCGATCAACAATTTCATCGAATTCCTGGTCAATATGCCGGGCCAGACGATCAACCCGCCCGAAAGCGGTGGTTATAAGAAGATCGACAAATATACCGTCGAAATCACCTCTTCGGCCGGCATGCCGCTGGCCTGCAAGGCGCTCACCAATTTTTATTATCCCTGGCTCGATTCAAAAGAAATGATGAAGCACGCCACGGATGATGATCCCTGGGCCAACAAATGGGTTTCCACCAATGGCGGCGGATTCGGCGCCTACCGCGTGACCGAATGGTCGCCGGGAAAACGCGTGGTGATGGAAGCGAACGAGAACTATTGGCGCGGTGCCCCCGAGATTAAGAGAATTATCTATCTCGTGGTGCCGGAATCGGCCAACCGTGTCGCGCTCCTGCAACAGGGCAAGGTCCATATGGCCGAAGGCCTCACGCCGGACGAAATCGTGGCGCTGGCCTCCTCCGACAAAGCGCGTGGCGTCGCCGTGCGCGGCAATCAATCCATGTGGGTGATGATCAACAACACGCTTGCGCCCTATGACAATGTCAAAGTGCGCCAGGCGATCAACCACGCCATCAACCGCGAAGCCATCGTGCGCGATATCTATCACGGCATGATGAACAATTGGCAGGGCGTCATGCCGAGCACCTATCCGGGATATGAGGATTGGCTCAAATATGATTTCGACCCGGCCAAGGCGAAGCAGATTCTGGCTGATGCCGGATTCCCGGATGGCTTCGACGCGGAGCTTTCCTATTGCGTCTGCGATGCGGCTCAGGAATCCATCGCGATCCTGCTGCAGAGCGATTTCAAAAAGGCCGGCATCAATCTCTCGCTGAAAAAACTGCCGACCGCGGCATGGTCCGATACGGTGCAGAGCAAGCAGGGCTCACTCGCGCTGTGGACCGATATGCCGATCCAGCCCGACATCAACTATGCCTTGAAGCTGGTTTGGCCGACAGGTGCTCTGGTCAACTATCACAATTTCTCCGACCCCAAGGTCGATCAGACCTTGAAGGACGCCGAAGGCGTGGTTGACCAGGCGGAACGCATCGCGGCGCATGCCGGCATCCAGGAGTATATCCACGATCAGGCCCCGCTCGGCTGGATCGGCGAGCATTATTATGCCGTCGGCCTGTCGCGCAAGGTCAGTGGGTTCCGTTGGTACACGACGCAATATTATCACGTCAGTGAGATGACGATTGCCGAGTAAGCCGAACGGATAAACGATAACAACAAACGACCCTGCCGGCGGCGCTTCGGTGCCGCCGGCAGATTTTCACCTTCCGCAAGCCGAGCCCATCCGCTTCAGCGCATCGCTTAATCAGAGGGCAGGCACAGGGAACGCACAGGGGATGCTATGGCCGGCGCACCAATGGGAATAATCTGAATGCGTTTTGCCGCCTATCTCGGCCTCAGATTTCTCTTTTTGATTCCGCAGATCGTGCTGATTTCCTTCATCACCTTCGTGCTCGTGCGCATGTTGCCGGGCAATCCGGCGCGCATGTCGCTCGGGCCGCTGGCGCCAGAATCGGCGGTCGAGGCGCTGCGCGAGAAATGGCTGCTCGACCGGCCTATTTTTGAGCAATATGGCGCCTGGCTGGAAAAGGCCTTCACCGGCGACCTCGGCGAATCCTGGGTCAACAATACCTATGTGCTTGACGACCTCATTCAGCGCATCCCGGTCACCATCGAGATTATTGTTCTGGCGTTGATCATGGTTTTTCTATTTCTCGTACCGCTCGCCATCATCACCGCGGCCAGGACCAAGAACCGCATTGTCCGCTTCTTCCAGAACATCACTTTTGGCTATGGCATGCTGGCCGGCGCATTGCCCGATTTTCTGCTCGGGCTGGTGCTGATTTTCATATTCTTTACCCATGCCGGAATCCTGCCCGGACCGGAGGGGCGGCTCGGCATTCTTGATTTCGAATCGCCCTTCGTCACCGGCTCGGTGCTGATCGATTCTCTGATTGCCGGCGATTTCGATAATTTCTGGTCCGGCGCCTGGCATTTGATCATGCCGGTCTTCACCCTCGCTTTCGTCTATGGCGCGCCGATCTTCAAAATGCTCAGAAGCCAGATGGAAGGGGCGCTTCAGGCCGATTACACGATCTATGCCGAAGCCGTTGGGATCAAGCCGCGCACTGTGTTCCTGCGCGCCGCACGGGTCGCCTCGGGGCCGACCATCGTCATCACCGGCGTCGTCGTGATGTTCCTCCTGGGCGGCGCGGTGCTGGTCGAGACGGTCTTCAACCTCACCGGCCTCGGGCAATATGCGGTGCAGTCGATCGTCACGGCAGATTACGCACCGCTGCAAGGCTTCGTCTCGTTCGCCGCGGTTTTCACCATGCTGGTTTATCTCGCAGTCGATCTGGTGCAGTTCGCCATGGATCCGCGCATCAAGGCGGTGGGGTCGCGATGAGCGGCCGGCGGACGGGATAGCGGCATATGTGGATGCGCATCAAACGCACGCTTAAAGCCCTGCCGAAATGGCAGCTCGGCGTACTCGGCATTTTCTTCGGTATTATTTTCCTGACTATTTTCGGCCCCTACCTCGCGCCCTTTCCGACCGAGACGGCGGACCCGCTCTCGCGTCTGGTGCCGCCCGGTGGCAAGCATTGGCTCGGCACCGACGAGAACGGCATGGATATCTTTTCGCGCGTGCTGGCGGCGCCGCGCACCGATGTCGTCATCGGCGTTGTCGCGACCTTCATATCGGTGGTCATCGGCGCCCCCTTGGGTGTTTTGGTTGCGCTCTATGAGACCCGCGGCAAGGCCGGCGCCACTGCCTTCGCCGAAACCTTCATGCGCCTCCTCGAGGTCATGCAATCCTTCCCCGTTTTCGTTTTCGCCATGGTGTTGGTGGCGGTGTTCGGCGGCAGCCTGACCAACATCATCATCGCCATCGCCTTCGTCAACACGCCTGTCTTTATCCGCCTGGTGCGGGCCGAAGTGCTGACTCTCGTGCAGCGTCCGTTCGCGGAAGCGGCGCGCGCCGTCGGCAATAACGAGATGCGGCTTGGCTTCCGCCATATTTTCCCCAACGCCTTCCCGGTGGTGATGGTGCAGGTTTCGGTAACAGTCGGTTTCGCCATTCTGCTCACCGCCGGCCTCAGCTTCGTTGGCGCCGGCGTGCGGCCGCCGACGCCCGAGCTTGGCGCGATGATCGCCTCGGGCGCCAAATATCTCATCATCGAGCAATGGTGGCCGGCGCTGTTCCCCGGCATTGCGCTCGGCCTCACGGTGTTTTCCTTCGGCATCTTTGGTGAAATCTTAAATTTGGCGATGGAGCCGCGCGCGGTGCGCAAGGATCTCGATCGCCGCCGCACCAACGCGCTCGAAAGCGCGGCGGGCGAGGCCGCAGCCGTCCCGGTCGCAGTCGCCGCAAGCGTTGGGGCAAGCGCAGCGCCGGTCCTCGCGGTATCGGATTTAAGCGTTGCCGTCGGCGATGCCGGCGGCCAGGAGCTGATCAGCAATATCTCCTTCTCGCTCGCACCGGGTGAGAGCATGGCGATCGTCGGCGAATCAGGCTCGGGCAAATCGGTGCTGGTCAAAAGCGTGCTGCAACTGCTGCCGTTTCCGCTTGAGGTTACGTCCGGCGCGGTGCGTTATGGCGATATCGATTTGGTCGGCATGGAAAAGCGCAAATTGCGCAAACTGCGGTCACGCGAAATCGCCGCGATTCTGCCGAATGCCAAATCCCAGCTCAATCCGCTCACCACGGTAGGCGCCATGCTGACCAGCGCCCTTAAGGCGCATGAAAAGATCAGCAACAAGGACGCCATTGCGCGCTCAATCGAATTGTTGGAAATGGTCGGCATCACCGATCCCGAGTTGAGATTGAGCGCCTTTCCGCACGAACTATCGGGCGGCATGGCGCAACGCGTTTGTCTGGCGCTCGCCTTGATGTACCGCCCGCGCCTGTTGATTGCCGATGAGCCGACCGCTGGGCTCGACGTTACCATTCAGCGCCAGGTGCTTGATCTGACGCGCGATCTGGCGCGCGACGCCGGTACGGCACGGCTCGTCATTACCGGAGATTTTGGCATCGCGGCGCATTATTGCGACCGTGTGGCGGTGATGCAGGCGGGGCGCATTGTCGAGGCCAACAGGACGGAAGAGCTGTTCGCGTCGCCGCAACACCCCTATACCAAATATCTCTTATCCTGCGTCCAGGTTTAACGCCTGCGCGTATTAGGCGCGCATTTCGGCGCGTAGTTTCTCCGTCGCCGTAAGGTTCGCCGCCAGGCTGTCATCGGCGACCTCTCCCTCGATCACCACGCCATAAACATCGCGCGCGATTTCCATCGAGACATAGCGCTCGGCCACGTCGTTGAGCACGCGCGCGACCTCGCGGTCGAGCGGACTGCCGTAACCGCCGCCGCCCTGATCGTCGGCGCGCAGTTTCTCGCCCGCTTCGATCTCGCACACCATCACGGCGGGATATTTTGTTTCCGTGCCGTCCTTGGCGATCTTGACGTTGCCGCCGAATTTCGAACCGGTGCCGCCGCGCACGCCTTTCGGTGCGCTTTCGAGGCCGTTACAGACATGGAGAATACTCATCTTGTCCTTGCGCGGCCCCATCACCACGCGCGTCGCCGGGCCACCGCGGCGCCGGCCATGGCCCATCGAATCGGTGGTGATTTTCATCGAATCAACCTTGATCGGGAAGCGCTGCTCGTTGATCTCGATAGAATCGCGATACAACAGGCCGGCAGCTACCGGCACGAACAGATAATGCATGCCGTCGCAGGTCGCCGAGGCACCGCCGCCGCCGCCCATCATGAACATCTGGTTGATATAGGGCTCGCCGTCGCGCCGCCAATCGGTGCCGGAAGCGACGCCGGCCGCCGCCGAGTTGCAATAATTGCCATGCGCATAGCCATGCCCGTCGCCAAGCTCGGCAAAGGCCGATTGCGTGACGTTGACGATCAGATCGGTGAGGTTGGTGGTCGCCACCGAGCAGCTATGCGGAAAGCGTGGAATGCCGACAACGCAATTCTCGCGCAACAGCACTTTGATGCGCCGGAGGCTGCCCGAATTGGGCGGCAGGTCTTCACCGAGGCAGGTCAGGATGCCCTGCGCCGCCGCCATGGTCGAAGTGCTCTCGGTGAGATTGAGACCGGCGGGAATACAATCGATATTGTCGCGCAGATCGACCGTCACCATCGCTTCGTCCGGGTCGATATCGATGGTCAGGCCAACCGGTATGCCATCCGGTATCCAGGGCGCCATCGGATCGTGGGTTTGCTGGCCCTGGAGCTGGCCCTTGGGCAGCTTTTTGATCGCGTCCATGCAGCGCCGTTCGGAATAATCGAACCACTCACGAACGAAATCGCGCACCGTCTGTTTGCCGTATTTTTCGACGAAATTTTTCAGGCTGCGTTCGCCGATGCGGGCCGCGCCGACGGCGGCAAGATAATCGCCATACCATTGCTCCGGCACGCGGATGCGGCGCTTGCACATGCGCATGATGTCTTCATTGTCGGTGTAATCCGACTGCACCTGAACGCACGGAAAAATCAGCGCGCCTTCGTGATAGACGTCGGCCGCCGGCGCCATATAGGTGGTCGGCATGGAGTTGCCGATATCGGCCTGATGCGCCTTGATGCCGACCGAGAAGAAATATTCATCGTCGTAAAACACCGGCACGATGATCGTATGATCGGCGGCGTGGGTGTTGCCGAGATAGGGATCATTGTGCAGGAAGGCGTCGCCCTCCTTGAAATCGGGATGCAGATCGCACATCGATTCGGTCTGGATGTTCATGCCCCAGACATGGATCGGAAAGCCTTCCGCCACGGCCAGGATATCGTTCTCGGAAGTGATCACGGCGCAGGAAAAATCGCGCGCCATGCCGATCACCGACGAGCGCGCCGCCAGCAGCATGGTGTTGGTCATCTCGCGGCACACCGCTTCCATGCGGTTTGCCATGATCGCCAGCAGCACCGGATCAAAACGATTATCCTCTGCGTGGCCGGCCTTGTTTATTTCTTTCGCCATGATGGTTTCTCCTACGCGCCGCGCTCGGTTTCGGTTTCCAACAGATAATTGTGCCGATCCGTCACCCGCGCCGTGGCGCCGGGATAGACGACAATGGTGGTGGTCGGCTCCTCGATGATTGCCGGGCCTTTGAGCTCGGCGCCGGGGCCGAGGTCGGTGCCGACATAAACCGGTGCGTCGAGCGCATCGCCGCCGAAATAGGTTTTTGAGATGCGCTTTGCCACCGGCGCCTTGTCGCCGCTTGCCGCTTCGGCCGGCAGGGTCGGCTTGTCGAGGGTCGCGGTCAGGCGCCCCTTCCAATTGACGCACTCGATGGCGCCGCCTTCTTCCTTGATCGCGTAGCGGCGAAAATGGACGTCGTGGAAGCGCTGCACCAGGGCCTCGACATCAGCGTCGTTTTCAATCGCCGCCATCGGCATGGCGAATTCCATTTCCCACTGCTGATTGATATAGCGCGCCTCGACGAAATATTCGCTTTCGAATTTACTGATGCCGCGGCCGCGCAATTCCTCGCTGAAGGCCTCTATCTGCTCGGCAATGCGGCCCAGCGCACGGCCCACGCCGGCGAAATCGAAATTGCCCGAATGGGCGTATTGGCTGGCGCTATATTCAGCAACAATATTCGAATATTGCCCGCCGCAGGCGCTGAGCGCCCCAGCGGTGCGCGGCACCAGCACCTTGGCGCAGCCGAGCGCCTTGGCAATCGGCAGGATGTTGAGGCCGGCGGCGCCACCACCGGCGACAAGAATGCTCTCGGCCGGATTGACGCCGTCCTGCACGGTGATTTCCTGGATCGCCTTGATCATCTGTTCGCCGGCAATGGTGATGATGGCAAAGGCCGCCTGTTCGGCGCTCATCTCGCTCTGATCGGCGATCGCGCCAATGGCCTTGCGCGCCGCCGCCACGTCGAGCGCCATGCGCCCACCGAGGAAGAAGTTCGGATCGATATAGCCGAGCACCACGGCGGCATCGGTGACGGTTGCTTCCGTGCCGCCGCGGCCATAGCAGGCCGGGCCCGGCACCGCACCGGCGCTCTTTGGGCCGACCCTGAGCAAGCCGCCTGAATCGATCCAGGCAATCGAGCCGCCGCCGGCGCCGACGCTCCTGACATCGACCGAGGAGAGGCCGAGATTGTGACCAATCCACTCACCCAGCAGCCAGGTTTCGCGCGTGAACTTGATCTGCCCGGCGCGCACCATGCTGACATCGAAGGTGGTGCCGCCGGTATCGACGATGATGACGTCATTGCCCTCGTCTTCGGCCGCGGCATAGGCAATGCCGGCGAGTGGCGCCATCGCCGGGCCGGATTTCACCGTATAGATCGGCTTCTCGACCACATCATCGACATGCATGACGCCGCCCGAACACGCACTGACCAATATCTCGCCCTGATAATTCGCCGCACGGAGATCGTTCTGGAATTCGGTGAGATGGCTCTGCATAAGCGGCTTTAGCGAGGCGTCGATGGCCGTCGACGAGGTGCGCGGATACTCGCGGATGATCGGGTTGAGCTGATGCGAGAGCGTGTAGGGAATGCCCGGCATGATTTCATTGATTAGGGCGCCAATGCGCACTTCGTGCTGCGGGTTGACGATCGACCAGAGCAGGCTCACTGCCACCGCCTCGATATTCATCGCCGGCAAAGCTTCGACGGTGGCGCGCGCTGCTGCTTCGTCGAGCGCCGTCTCGATACCGCCCTCGGCATTGATGCGCTCGGGAATCTCAAAGGTGAGGCGGCGCGGCACATAGGGCGGTGGGAATTCCATCGCCAAATTGAGCGGCTCACGCTTGCCACCCTGGCGGTAGAGCAGGGTATCGGGAAAGCCTTCTGTCACCAACAGCGCGGTCTTGGCGGTTTTGTTCTCGACAATCGAATTGGTCGAGCGCGTGGTGCCGTAAATCAGCACTTCCGTCTCGGCCAACAGGTTCGCCACCTGCACGCCGATAATATCCGCCGCGTTGGCCAGTGCGCCGGAAAAGCCGTCATAGGTGCGCTCCGGCGTGGTCAGCGATTTGCCGACGGTCAGGCGGCCATCCGCATCGGCGACAACAACATCGGTAAAAGTGCCGCCGGTATCGACGGCGATGCGGTAGCTCATGTTTGCTCTCCCGGTTTCTTTTTATGACAGGCCGCGTTTACCACGCGGTTCTGAGAAGATCGATAACCTGATCGTTTGATTCGACCTTGCGTGGGTTGCTGGCGACGATCAAATCCTCCATGGCGTCCTTGGCGATACCGCCGAAATCTTCCTCGGTTACGCCGACATCCCTGAGACGCCACGGCAGGCCGAGATCGTCGCGCACCAGCTTGAGCACTTCATCGGCGGCCGCGGCGGCGGCCTCGGCCTCGCTCATGGCGCTGATATCGACGCCCATCGCCTCGGCCACCCAGGCCTGCTGGGCCCGCGTTTCCTCGAGATTGAATTTCATAACATGCTGCATCATCACCGCCGATGTTTCGCCGTGCGGCACGTCGCAGCGCGCGCCCAATTGGTGACCGATGCCGTGGCTGAGGCCGAGCGACACGCTGGCCAAACCGCAGACAGACATCCAAGCCGCCACCATGCATTGGCCGCGCGCCGCCATATCGTTCGGGTCCGCCTTGGTTTCGCGTAAGTAACGCACCAGCATGTCGAGCGCGCGGTAAGCCAAGGCATCGGTAAAGGGCTGGTGGGTCGAGGAACACATCGCCTCGATGCAATGATCGACGGCGCGCATACCGGTGCCGAGCCACAGCCGCTCCGGCGTCGCCAGGGTGAGATCGGGATCGAGAAAAACGCATTTGGCGGTGATTCTCTTATCCAGATAGAGATCCTTGACCTGGCGCGCGCGGTCGGTGATGCCGACAAAAAAGGTGAACTCGCCGGCCGATAAGGTGGTCGGAATGCCAAACATCGGCAGGGGATCGGCCGAGAGCGAGGGAATTTCGAGCTTGTCGGGATATTCAAACTTGATGCGCATCGCATCGAGCCCGTCCGGCTCGCTAATATTCTCGGCGATGCAGATGGTCACCGCCTTGGCGGTATCGTTCGGCGTGCCGCCGCCGAAGCTGATAATCGCATCGGCATTCTTAGCGCGGGCAAAATCCGCCGCCGCGATCACCGTCTCGCGCGGTACGTGCTGGCTGGTCTCGGAGAACACGCCAACCGTGCGCCCGCCGGCCGCCGCTTCGACCTTGGCCACTAGGTCGGTCTTTTGCGCCAGGCTATTGCCGGTGATGATCACCGCGCGCTTGACGTCATATTGCTCAAGCGCAGTACCCAGTTTTTCGACGCTGCCAGCGCCAAAATGAACATCGTCCATCGGCAACATGGCGAACTGGCCGTTTAATTTCTGCTTGGGAACCGACAACATCTCTCAAGCACTCCCATATTTTTGTTTTTGGCCGCCTCCCGGCCTTCATGTTGACCAAACACTTGTTTGAATTTGATGTCAATCCCCAGCCTTCGCCAGCCATAATTACGTTATCAATTTTAACGATTGAGCCGCTGCCGGGCGGCTAAATTTGGCCGTATTCAGCCGAAGGCGGCGAGCAGGGCGACGCCGCCGACAACCAGGGCGACGCCGCCCCATTGCAGGGCTGAGACATGTTCACGCAGGAAGGTGCGGGCGAGCAGCACCGTCACCACGGTATAGGCAACACTGGTGACAATGGCGTATTCGCCGTGCTCGAGCCCAAGGCCAATAAAAATAAACAGATGGCCGGCGGTATCAAGCGCGCCGAAGCCGATTAGCAATGGCCAGGCCTTGACCGGAAACCGCGCCTTTTCCTTCATCGACAGCACGGCGAAACCGACGATCACGGCGCCGATGATGCGCATTACCAGCACGGTCTGCAGCGGGCCGTATATTTCGACCGCCTGGTCGGCGGCGGTGGCGAGCGCGGAGGCATA
>JABIXB010000015.1 GCA_018666805.1 Rhodospirillaceae bacterium
ATCTCGACCGCGCGCTTGCCGAGCCAGAAATCGCCGCTAAATAGCTCTTCTTCGTCGAGGCTAAGGCGCTGGCCGCGCCGCGTGCGCACCAAATCCTTGAAATTGTCGTGAATCTGGCGCTGCACATCTTCAAGCCGCGCGACATCCTCCTGACGTTCCGGCTTGAACGGGTCCAAGAGGGATTTTTTGGTGCCTTGGGTGTGCAGGCGGCGCTCGATGCCGAGTTTCTCGATTGCATCGGTAAAGCCGAAGCCGGCTGAAATCACGCCGATGCTGCCGAGGATCGAATTGTCGTTGACGAATATTTCATCCGCCGCGCAGGCCAGCCAATAGCCGCCCGACGCCGCGACATCCTCGACGAAGGCCATCACCGGCACTTCCTTTTCCATCGCCAGGTCGCGGATGCGGTGCTGAATCAGCGCCGATTGCGCCGGTGAGCCGCCCGGCGAGTTGATCGAGAGCGCAATCGCCTCCAAGCCAGGCAGGCGGAAGGCGCGCTCGAGCGAGGGCGCGATGGTCTCGAGATTTAGCCCGCCCCGCAACAGCCCGCCCTGGCCGATGACGCCGCTCAAGCGAATGACGCCGACCACCGGCGGCGGGCGGCGGAAGGTGAGGCGGGCGATGAGGCGCGAGGTCATGCGGAACTGCTCTCTATGATGTCTACAATATAAGTGCGCTGCCGTGGCGCAGGATGGCGTCGGCGGCCGGCGTATTATCGCCATTGTCTTTGTGCAGCACCAGTCCGGCGGCCATGCGGAGCGGCCCCTTGCTGCCGGCCAGCGCCTGGACGATCACCCGCTTGGCGGCGACCGGCGCCAGATCTTCGCCATCACCTTCCAGGTCGAACGGATTGCGCGGCCAGAGGGGGAAAATCATCACATCGCCGGCCTTGTCTCCAAGTAGCCCAAGGAGCTCGGCCAGGCGGTCGGTGCGGTGAATCATGCTGATGGTGCCGCCGGGGCGGACCATCGAGAGGCAATAATCGACCCAGGCGCCGAGCCCGCCGGCGCCTTCGATATTGGCGGTCGCCTTTTCGTCCTTGCCCGAAGGGCGCACCCGCCCGGCCTCGAAATAGGGCGGGTTGGCCATGACATGATCGAAACTGCGCGGCACCAGGCGCGGCGGCGGGCGCTGCAAATCGCCGACCATGGCCTCGATGCGCTCGGTGAGGCCGTTTTCGGCGATATTTTCGACCGCGAGATGGACCAGATCGCGCTGCACTTCGACGCCGGTGATCTTCGCGCCGGCGACGCGCTTTGCCAAACACAGCATCGCCGCGCCGACGCCGGTGCCGACATCGAGCACGGTATCGCTTTCATCCGCCGGCACGCTCGCGGCGAGCAGCACCGGGTCGATGGCGACGCGGTAGCCTGCGGCATGTTGGCGCAAGGTAATCTGTCCGCCCAGGAGGGCGTCTTCGGTGACGTTGTCAGAGAGGGCCATCGAGTTCCTCCGCTTGGCGCAAAATAAAGCGCGCCCGCTCGGCATCCCCATCCGCCACCATGAGACGGCGCGGAATGGCCGACGCGCTGCCTTCGAGCACGCTCATATGCTGGTCGAGGACAAACGTTTCAATGCCGCCATCGCGCAACAAGGCCTCCAAAAAGGACAGTTTGACCGGATCGTTTAGTCGCAAAAGTTCCACCACGGCACTTCCGTCATACGCCGGGGTCGGGTCGCACACCGACAAAAAAGAGTGCAAAGCCGTCCCCAGACGTTATTAATATGTTGCATCGGCTCGACAAAACCATGCTTGCCGCTCAAGCGCGCGGCGTCAAGAAGAGGAAATCTTGGGAAAAGTCATTCATTTCGACCAGGAGACGCCGGCGGCGCCCAAGGAAGAGGCGACGCTGGATAATTTGCAGTCTCTCGTTGCCGAGGATTTGCGCGAGGTCAATCGCGTCATTCTCGCGCATATGAACAGCGATGTGACGCTGATTCCGACGCTGGCCGGCCATATTATTGCGTCGGGCGGCAAGCGTTTGCGTCCGATGTTGACCCTCGCTTCGGCGCGAATGTGCGGCTATTCGGGCACCCGCCAAATCAGCCTCGCCGCCTGCATCGAATTTATTCACACCGCCACGCTTCTGCATGACGATGTCGTCGACGAGAGCGACCTTAGGCGCGGCAGTGCGACGGCGAATGCGGTTTGGGGCAACAAGGCGAGCGTTTTGGTCGGCGATTTTCTCTTTTCGCGCGCCTTCCAGCTCTCGGTTGCCGATGGCTCGCTGAAAGTACTCGGTATTCTTGCCAATACCTCGGCGGTGCTGGCCGAGGGCGAGGTCATGCAGCTGATGACGTCGAACGATACCGAGACCTCCGAGGCGGCCTATCTCGATGTCATCACCTCCAAGACCGCGACCCTCTTTGCCGCCGCCTGCCAGTTTGGCGCTGTCGTGGCTGAGCGCACGGCGGTTGAGGAAGAGGGGCTGATAAATTACGGCCTCAATCTCGGCATTGCCTATCAACTGGTCGATGACGCGCTCGATTATTCGGCCCGCGAGGCGACGCTCGGCAAAGCCATCGGCGACGATTTCCGCGAAGGTAAGATCACGCTCCCGGTGGTGTTGTCGTTCCGCCGCGGCGAAGAGGAAGAACGCGATTTCTGGCGCCGCACGATGGAAGAGGGCGAGCAGTCAGAAGGCGATTTCGAACATGCCGTGGCGCTGATGGAGCGCCATGGCGCGATCCGCGACACGCTTGAGCGGGCTCGGCATTACGGCGCCATGGCGCGCGATTCGCTCGCCATATTTCCCGACGGCGCGGCCAAAAAATCCCTGCGCGATGTGGTCGATTTCTGCATTCGCCGCGCCCACTGAGCGGATCCCAATATGAGCGATGGCAGAATTCTCGTCACCGGCGCGGCCGGCCTGATCGGCTTCACCCTGGCGGCGCGCCTGCACGCGGGCGGCAGGCCGGTGATCGGCATGGACCAGGTGGCGCCGGCCGAGGCACATGATTTTCCCTTCATCGCCGCTGATCTCGGCGATGTGCACAAGCTCTATCAGGCGCTCGACCAGGGCGTTGAAGGCATCATCCATTGCGGCGCCGTATCCGGGCCGATGCTGTTGCTCGACAATCCGCGCTCGATCGTTCAGTCCAATATCATGGGCAGCGCCAACATTTTAGAGGCGGCGCGCCAGCGCGATCTCCGCCGCGTTGTCTATTGTTCCTCGACCTCGGCTTATGGCGACCATCCCAAGGGCTTGGAGATTTGCACCGAGGAGACGGCCTTGAACGCCGTCGATATCTACGGCGCGACCAAGGCAAGTGGCGATATCATGGCGCGCGCCTATGCCGCCCAGCACGGCCTCGACACGGTGGCGCTGCGCTTCTCCTGGGTCTATGGCCCGCGCCGGCGCACCGATTGCCTGATCCGTGAGCTCTTGCGTGACGCGCTTGAGGGCCGCCCGAGCCGGCACGCTTTCGGCGCCGATTTTCTTCGCCAATATGTCTATATCGAGGATGTGGTCGATGCCTGCATCGCTGGTTATGACAGCGCCGGGCTAGGTGCCCGCGCCTTTAACATCACGGCTGGCGACCGTTCGAGCTTTGCCGATATTAGCGCCGCGGTGAGCGCCATATTGCCGGCGGCCGATATCGTCAATCAGGGCAGCGAGGGCGCCGATCTTCACCACGCGCTGATGGATATCTCGGCGGCGCGCGATGTTCTCGCCTGGCAGCCGAAATGGCCGCTCGAAGCGGGTATCGGCGCCTATGCGGCGTGGCTGCGCGATAACGATTTCTAGGCCACTGGCGGCGCGCACGACGCCCGCTTGCCGCGCGCCCGCGATAACGCTATAAAGCCGCCGGATCACAGCCCGGCCAGACGGGCGGCAAAATCAAAGCCCGGCCAGACGGGCGGCAAAGAATGCCAAGTTTCAAGATCCCGGTATCGGAGTGTAGCTCAGCCTGGTAGAGCACTGTCTTCGGGAGGCAGGGGCCGGAGGTTCAAATCCTCTCACTCCGACCAATTTTTTCAATAGGTTATCCAGTTATCCGAAAAACATTATTGAACCAAAAGGTTCATTAATGGCGCATGTTCGTGTGTTGTTCACGTCAGATCGGAGTGTGGCGCTGAGGAATATATCCGCGAAGGGGGTGCACCCTTTGGGTCCCATACGGATTGTCGGAAGCTACAATACACTCACGGGCAATACGCGTGACCGCCCTAAAAATTTTCAAAAATATTTTGCGTGACGAGTTGCGGCACAATAACCTGTGCGGCGTACGATATACCTTGCCTACGGGCGGCCCGTGTTTCACCTGCGCGTGAGGCGCGGGCCGTTTGTACAATATGGTTTCGTTTGGGGGGGGCTGTGCTGGCCAG
>JABIXB010000080.1 GCA_018666805.1 Rhodospirillaceae bacterium
AAGTGGAACCGCTTCGCGGTTCAATTTAATCGTGTGAATCCGATCGACATCAAATAGTTAGAGCAGATTCACATGACTTATCGGATCGCCGAGGCGATTCCGATAAACCATGTTCTGCTCTAGAGAGTAATCCCCGAGCAGGTGGAATCACCTGCGACGGTGATTTGCCTCAACTCCAAAGAGATAGAATATTCCGCGTGCGCACATGCGAACGTGAAATGTTCTATGCGACGCCTCTATTGACGCTCAGGCCTGTGCGGGTTTTCCTGTGACTTCAAGAAGTCACTTGGAGAATTTCGTGTCCTATTCCTTTCTCGACGGCATCCGCGTCCTCGATCTCAGTCAATATGTTCCCGGCCCCTATGCGACCCTGCTGCTCGCCGATATGGGCGCCGAAGTGGTGCGTATCGAGCCGCCCGGCGGCGAGCCGATGCGGCGCTTTGGCCCGCCCGATGGCGACGGTATCTCGGCCTGGTACAAGGTCGTCAATGGCTCGAAAAGCGTGCTTGAGATCGATCTCAAGAGCGACGCCGGCAAGGACCAATTGGCGCAACTGATCAAAGGCGCCGATGCGATGCTCGAATCCTACCGCCCCGGCGTGATGGATCGCCTCGGCTTCGGCCAGGAACGCATCAAGGAGCTTAATCCCCGCCTCGTCTATTGCGCCCTTTCGGGCTGGGGGCAAACCGGCCCTTACCGCCTGCGCGCCGGGCATGATCTCAACTATATGGCCCTGATGGGCGGGCTGGTGACCTCCGGCCCACGCCAGGCACCGACGATGACCTTCCCCCAGGTGGCGGATTATTCAAGCGGCATCCAGTCCGCCCTCGCCATTGTTGGCGGCCTGATGGGGCGCGACCGGCCGCGCGGCACCGGCCAGGGCTGCTTCATCGACACCAGCATCGCCGAAGCGGTGGTGCCGTGGCAGATGTGGACCCTGACCGGCACGCTTAGGCCCGAATTCGATGCCGCCCGAACCGGTAATTATCTCAATGGCGGCACCGCGTTTTACAATATCTACCCAACCAAGGATGGCCGCTTTATGACGCTGGGCGCGGTTGAGGACAAATTCTGGCAGGCCTTCTGCGACACTGTCGGGCGGCCGGATTGGGGTTCGCGCCAATGGGAGGCAAACCCGCAAAATGATCTGATCGCCGAAGTCGCGGCCCTGATCGAAGAAAAAACAATGGCCGAGTGGGAGGCGCAATTCGCCGATGTGGATTGCTGCTTCGAGCGCGTCTATGACATGGACGAGATGGCCGAGCATCCGCACATCAAGGCGCGCGGCATGGTCAAGCGCCAAGCCGGTGAGGACGGCGCCGATCCGTTTTATGAAGTGCGCTATCCCGCCTGGATCGATGGCAAGGCGCCAGACGGCCGCGCACCTGTACGCTACCGGGAGGCGGCGGACGTCATCGCCGAATGGACATGAGCAACATCAGCGTCAAACCCTCCGGCGCCGCGCTCGGCGCGGAAATCCACGACCTAGACCTGGCCCAGCCGCTCGGCGACAGCGAGATCGCGGCGCTGCGCCAGGCGTTGCTCGAGCATCTTGTCATCGCCATTCCCGGCCAGACATTGACGCCGGCGCAAACCGCCGAATTCTGCCGCCGCTTCGGCCCGATCACGCGCCATATCCTCGATCAGTTTTACCATCCGGAAGAGCCCGATCTGTGCATCATTTCCAACGTCGTCGAGAGCGGCAAGGGCCGCACCACGGCACGCATGGCTGGCAGCTATTGGCATTCGGATCTGTCCTATATCGCCGAGCCGGTCGATGCCTCGATGCTCTACGCCATCGAAGTGCCTGAGGCGGGCGGCGATACCCTGTTCGCCAATCTCTATGACGCCTTCAACACCCTGCCGGCGGACATGCAAACGCGCCTGCGCGGCCTCAATGCCGTGCACAATCTGATGAGCGGCAGCGGCGCCGATTCCAAGGTCGCGCTGAGCGACGCCCAGCGCGCCAAAGTGCCGGACGCCACCCACCCGGTCGTCCGCCGCCACCCCGAAACCGGGCGCGAGGCGCTGTTCGTCAACCCCGGCTTCACCCGGCGCATCGAAGGCATGGACGCGGAAGAAAGCGACGCGCTGTTACAACAACTCTACGACCACGCCACCGAGGAACGCTTCACCTACCGCCACAAATGGC
>JABIXB010000081.1 GCA_018666805.1 Rhodospirillaceae bacterium
CACCAGCAGCACAAAGGCCGGAATGAAATAAGTATAGGCCAGCACCCGCGTCGGCCCCATGCGCGGCGTCGCATACTGAAAAAGAAAAAAGGAGATGACGGTGCTGACCACGGCGAGGTAGGCAACGCCGCCATAGACGATGGGATCCGTTTCGAGCCACTTGGTGGCGGCCAGGTCCTTGGCCGCAATGGCGACATAAAAAACCGCGCTGCACAGCAGGATCCAAAACGTCATCACGGCGGTCGGCTCACCGCGGTGAAAGCTCTTGATCATCACGCCATAAAAGCCAAAGGCAACGCAGCCGGCGAGGAAGATCACATCGCCTTTATTGACATCAAGTGCCAGTAAACGCTCAGGGTCGCCGCGAAAAATGATCCAGAGCGCGCCCACCAGGCCAAGCGCCAGGGCGGCAAAGCGGTAGCTACCGAGGCGCTCGCCAGTCAGGAAAAAGGCAAAAATTGCGGCGAGAACGGGGACCGTTGTAAAGAGGGCGCTGGTGTTGAGCGCGCTGGTATAGCGCAGCGCCTCAAACATGCACCAAAAAAAGATCACCACGGTTAGCGCGATCAGGGCATAGCGCAGCAAGGCGCGCGTGCCGGGCCAAGCCAGGCCATGCCGGAAATAAACGAAAACGCCCATGATCAACGCGGCCAAGACAAAGCGCAGCAGCATCAGCACACCGGGCTCCATGGCGTGCGCGATCTCCTTCCCGACCGGAAAAGAGGTGGAAACCATCAGATTGGCAAATAGGGTGACGGCGTGCACGGCCATCAATCCGCTTGCGGCTGGTTTTAAGGAATTGCTTCGATCATTCATGGCGCGCGCAAACATCGGTTATCGCAGCCGCCCCGTCCAGTGCCGAGTAGTTGCATCTCCGATTCGCGCCCCGCAAACGCTTCGGGTCGCTGGCAGAAAATTTGAGCCGCACCAAATTCCTCTATGATAAGAGACCCTTGGCCGCCGCCTTCAGGCGCGCCTTGCCGCCCGGCCCGGCGCGCCTTATGAATCGGTTTTGATGCAGTCTCAATCGCGGCCCAATACGCTTGCCCAGCGTGACCTGCTCGGGATCGACGGTCTCTCTCCCGACGACGTTTCGGCGATTCTCGATCTTTCGGAATCCTATGTCGCGCTTAATCGCAACGCGCAGAAAAAATCCGACGTGTTGCGCGGACGCACGCTGATCCTGTTGTTTTTCGAAACCTCAACCCGCACCCGAACTTCGTTCGAGCTTGCCGGCAAGCGCCTTGGCGCCGATGTGATCAATATTTCCGTCGCCTCATCGGCGATCAAAAAGGGCGAGACCCTGATCGATACGGCGATGACGCTGAACGCCATGCACCCCGATGTGATTGTCGTCCGCCATCCCGATGCCGGCGCCGTGCGCCTCCTTGCCAATCACGTCAATTGTGCCGTCATCAATGCCGGCGATGGCAGCCATGAGCACCCGACCCAGGCACTGCTTGATGCCCTCACCATCCGGCAAAAGAAAGGCCGCCTGGACGGCCTCCGCATCGCGATTTGCGGCGATATTCTGCACAGCCGGGTGGCGCGCTCGAACATTCTTCTGCTCACCATGATGGGCTCGCAGGTCCGCCTTGTGGCGCCGCCCACCCTGGTGCCGCCAGCGATCGAGCGCCTCGGCGCCGAGGTCTTCCACGATATGCGCGAGGGCCTCGAAGACTGCGACATCATCATGATGCTACGCCTCCAGGCAGAGCGTATGCAGGGCACTTTCGTGCCCTCGACGCGCGAATATTTCCGCTATTTCGGCCTCGATGAAGACAAACTCACGAGCGCCAAGCCGGATGCGCTGATCCTCCACCCCGGGCCGATGAACCGCGGTGTCGAGATCGATAGTACGGTCGCCGACGACATCACAAGGAGCGCCATTCTGATCCAGGTCGAGCTTGGTCTCGCGGTGCGCCAGGCCTGCCTCGATCTTCTCGGACGCGAGCCCGCAATATCATGAGCGAACCCCGCACTGCCTATATCAACGCCCGCCTGCTCGATCCGGAATCCGGGCTTGATGCCTCTGGCGCACTTTTGACCGAGGGCGCGTTTATCGCCGATTTCGGCCAAAACCTCTTTGCCGAGGGCGTGCCCGAGGGTATTGAGGTGGTCGATTGCGCCGGCCATTGCCTGTCGCCCGGGCTGGTCGATATGCATGTCCATCTACGCGAGCCCGGGCATGAGTATAAAGAGACCATTGCCTCGGGCGGGCTCTCGGCGCTGGCCGGCGGCGTCACCAGCATTTGCAGCATGCCCAATACCGATCCGGTGATCGACAATGTCAGCCTGATCGAGTTCGTCCAACGCCGTGCGCGCGAGGCCAAGGGAGCCAAGGTATTCCCCTTCGCCGCCGTCACCAAGGGCCTCGGCGGCAAGCAAATCACCGAGTTCGGCATGCTCGCCGAAGCCGGTGCTGTGGCCTTTACCGATGACGGCCTGCCGATCTCCGACAGCCAGGTGATGCGCCGTGCACTCAGCTACGCCAAAACCTTCGACTTGCTTATCAGCCAGCATGCCGAGGATCTCTCGCTCTCGGGCTGCGGCTGCATGGCCGAGGGCGAGGTCGCGACCCGCCTTGGCCTCGACGGCATCCCGGAAATTTCAGAGACCGTCATGGTCGAGCGCGATATCCGCCTAGTCGAGCTGACCGGCGGGCGCTACCACGTCGCCCATATTTCGACCGCCGACGCGGTCGACTGCGTGCGCAAAGCCAAGGCGCGCGGCCTCCGCGTCACCTGCGAGGCGGCGCCGCATCATTTCTCCCTCACCGATCACGATGTCGGCGATTACCGCACTTTTGCCAAAATGGCGCCGCCGCTCAGGAGCGATGCCAACCGCGCGGCAATTGTCGAGGGTCTGAAGGACGGCACCATCGATGCCATCGCCACCGACCATGCGCCGCATGATCAGGAGAGCAAGCGTCTCCCCATGGCGCATGCGGCGAACGGCATTGTCGGCCTGGAAACCCTGCTGCCGCTCTCGCTCGAGCTTTATCATCGCGGCCATATGCCGCTCCTGGACGTGCTGCGCCGCCTGACCGTGGCGCCGGCGGAACTGTTGAACTTGCCGGTCGGGCGCCTGCGCAAAGGCGCATCGGCCGATTTACTGCTGTTCGATTCCGATGTGCCTTGGCTGGTTGAAACGGCGAAATTCCGCAGCATGTCGAAAAACTCACCCTTTGACGGCCGCCCGGTGCAGGGCCGTGCGCTCAGAACTATTGTCGACGGGCGCACGCTTTTCACCGCTGACGTCCCAATCGGGAAGCAATGAGCCTGGCGAATTACTTTTTGCCAAGCGCGACCGCGCGCCCGAGCATGCGCGAGGTAAGCCAAGG
>JABIXB010000082.1 GCA_018666805.1 Rhodospirillaceae bacterium
CAATCATAGCGTGATGGTTGCGTTTCGGCCCGCGCCCAATTGGACGCGGGCCGCAACACACCCGAAGTTTCGGGCTTATTGATATTCCTCAACCAGTCCCAGCTTGCCGTTCTTGTCGAACTGCATGAGATAGGCCGGCCCGTGCATTTGATAGTCGATCACATTGTAACTCTGCGTGACGCCGGGAAAATTCTCGGTGCCGGCCATGAATTTGATGATCTTGGCCCACTCGTCCTGGCGCTTGTCGGCATCGCCGGTCAGGCCGTTTTGCTCGATCGCCTGGCGCACGAAACTCACCGCGTCGATATAGGGGATCGTTAAGAGGCCTGGGTCGAGGCCGTCATGGGCGGCCTGATAGTCGGCTGTAAAGGCGGTCCAGCGCGGATTGTCGTTGAAGCGGTTAAAGACGTTCCAGACATAGGCGCCGTCCACCACATTTTGCGCGACTTCAGCAAAAGCCGGATCGTCGGCGAGCGGGTAGAACATGATGCGGCGTTGGTCGGTGACGCCACGGCGGCCCAATTCCAACAGGGAATCGATCATGTCCTGATTGAGGCCGGTGACGAAATAGGCATCGGCGTTGTAGCTCATCGCCTTGGTCGCGGCGGCGGCAGCCGAGGCGCCTTGGCCGATCTCGATCAAGGGATGGACCTTCAGGCCGAGCGAATTACCCGAGTTTTCCTGGAATTTGGCGAAACGCACCCAGAATTCATCCATCGGGTTATAGATCACGGCGATGCTTTTGACGTCCGGATTGAGTTTGACATATCCGGCCATGGTTTTTTCCACCGCCTCGCCGAAATCGGTCCAGAGGTTGAACAGATGCGGGCGGAAGCGCTCGACCGCCTGTTCGCCGCTATTGGCGACATAGGCAAAGGCGCCGGCGCGTTGCACTGCCGGCATGGTGGCGGAAACAATGCCCGAGGCGAACGGCCCGAGAATAATGGTGTGTTCGCGCATCGCTTCGTTGATGCGCGCAACAGCCGTTGCCGGATCGAGCGCGGTGTCGTAATCGGTAATCTTGACCATGCGGCCATTGATACCGCCGGCCTTGTTGGCCTCTTCCGCTGCCCAGTGAACGGCAAACTGCACGCCTTCGGCCCACGACGCGAACGGCCCGGTCAATGGCAACAACAGGGCAAAATTCCAATCCTCGGCGGCTTCCGAACTGGCCGGGCGGTACAGCACCGCCATCGTGGCAAATAGCGCCACGGCCAAAATCTTGATGAATTTCCTCCGCAACATGTTGCATCTCCTTGCTTGTGGCGGATCCCGCGCCGCGCGCGGTTGCTCCGCAATCATTGTCCCAGTGGCGGATGTGGCCGACTTGATGAGCACGGCAATCCGCATGTTTTTATTTCAATAAGAAATATGTTATAACACATTACAGTTTTTTTAAAGGGCTGGTTTGTTGGCATGGATTTGCCCCTTGCTGGCCGTGCAGAAGCAAGCAAAATTGAACGGCCAATCCAGGCGTCGGCGCGGCCGCCACCGCCAAAAAATGGGAGCATGAATAATGAGCAGGCTAAAGCAGGCGATCGAACGGGATGTCGAAACGGAGCTTTATGACGGCGCGGTGACGATGGTCGCTATCGGTGGCGAGATGCTCTTCAACGAGACAATTGGTTACGCGGATCGGCCGGGCGGCACGGCGCTTGAGGAAAACAGCGTCTTCCCGGTTTTTTCGATTTCGAAATCGATAACCTGCATGACCATGTTGCAGCGCGTCGAGCGCGGTGAAGTGCGCCTCAATACGCCGGTCGCGGATCTGATCCCTGAGTTCGGCGTGAAGGGCAAACAGCGCGCGACCATTGGCCAGCTGATGTCGCACATGGCCGGTCTGGGTTCTTCTTTCCCGCCGGTTGCGGCGGAAGACCAGGGCAATCTGGATATTGTGGTGGAAGCGGTATGCGCCACCGCAGCGCAAGCAGTGCCGGGCGAGGAAACCAGCTATGCGCCGATCATGGCGCACGCCATCATTGCCGAAGGCGTGCGACGCCTCGATGGCAGCAATCTCTCGTTCCGCGATATCGTGACGCGCGATCTGCTGGAGCCGCTTGGCATGATGGATACGTGCCTTGGCATGCGTGCCGATTTGGCGGCGCGTGGCATCGTGCCGCGTTGCGCCGACGATAGCCCGGGCCTGTTCGATGGCGAGGCGTTGGTGGCGGTGGCCAACGACATTATGAATCCGGCGCTCGATTACGAGATGCCGGCGGCCGGGTTCGTTTCCACCGCGGGCGATATCTTCAATCTGGCGGAGAGTCTTCGGCGTGGCGGAGAACTTAATGGCACGCGTGTTTTATCGCCGGCAACCGTAGATTTCGCCGCGCAGAACCACACCGGGGAGATGCGCAATAATCTGTGGTCATTCGCGCGGGAAATGAAGGGATGGCCATCCTTTCCGGCCAATCTCGGGCTCGGCTTTTTCCGCCGCGGCGAAGGCATGATTCCGACCTGGATCGGCCACCTCGCGAGCAACAAGGCCTATGGCGGCATGGGCGCCGGATCGACCAATTTCTGGATCGATCCGGAGAAGGATATGGTGATGGTATGCCTGACCTCGGGCCTGTTGGAAGAGACCAACAGCCAGGCCCGCTTTCAGCGCCTGTCGGATGTCGCCATGGCGGAGTTTTATCGCTGATAATATTCCGTTAACCATATTATTGATTTCGAAATATTTCACCGCTAATAAGAGTAAGCTATTGGTCGTCGCCGCTTGCGATGACGCTATGCTTGTGCGGTTCACATATTAATGGAAATGTGCGGTAACCGGTTGTAAATAAATGGAAGTTAATTTTTCACAACGAATTGTCATGCTGATTCTCACCGGCTTGTGGGAAATTTGTATATTCAGAATTAGTCACAAAGGCCGGTGCTGAGAGTAAATCTTATTATGCATAAACCATCTGAAATAGTAGGTTTTGGCGCGTTATGAATACCCCAACGGTATTGGCCGGACAGTTGAGGCGTTTCGCCGAAGAATCATATTTATCGCCGCAATGTCTTTGTGGCGTTGGCGGCATGGCGCCGGCGCGGGTCTGATGGCCGGCATTCGGGCGGACAATTATAATTCCGGCGCGCGCGCGCTTCGCCTGGCAGAGGCATCGCTTGATGCTTCGCGCGAGCCGCTATTCCGGTTTGGCGTGGACGGCGGTATCAGCTATGTGAACGATTCCGCCTGCCGGGCTCTTGGCTACAGCCGCGAAGAACTTTTGACCCTGACGGTCAGCGATATCAATCCCGAATTCCCGCCGGCGAAATTCGCCGCGGCTTGGGAGTCGTTGCGGGAGACCGGCGCTGTGGAGGTGGAGGGCCGGCAACGCCGCAAGGACGGCAGCGAATATCCGGTCAGGCTTAGCATTCGCCACATCGAAATCGATGGCGAGGAATTCGCCATTGCCTCGGTGCGCGATATCCCAACGGATGAAGAAGTGCACCAGGCATTGGCGCAATCCGAGGCGCGCTTGCGTTCTGTCCGGCGCGAGGCCGGCATCGGTTTTGCCGAATGGGCGACCGGAAGCGATGAACTGGTTTGGGACGAGGAAACGTTCCGCATCTTCGGCTATGAACCTGGCAGCATTATTCCGACATACGAATTGGTCCTCAGCCTTGTCGTGTCCGAGGACCGCCCGCATTTTGAGGAGGCGGAGCACCATTTTTCCGAAAGCTCCGAATTGGGTGTTGAGGTCGAGTACCGCATCATTGCGGGGGATGGCGGGCTGCGCCATATCCGTGAGGAAATGGCCGTCACACGGGATAAGAAAGGCGACCCCATTTTTGTAACGGCAATGGTTCACGACATCACCGAAGCCAAACAGGCAGAGATGGAATTGCGCGAAAGCGAAGCGCGCTTGAACGAAGCGCAACGCTTGGCGCGCATGGGCGAATGGTATGTCGATCTGGGTGAGGAGAAACTGACTTATTCAGACCAGGTATATGAAATACTCGGCGTGTCGCGTGAAACTTACGAGCCCTCACGCGAGCGCTACGTATCCTTCGTTCATCCGGAAGACAAGCAAAAGTTTCTCGGTGAAGTCAGGGACAAGACATATGTTGGTGAAGCAGTCGGGCATGACCACCGGATTATCCGCCCCGACGGCAAGATATTGCATGTCGAGCAACATAATGAGCCGATTTTCGACGCAGCCGGCAAAATCATTGCCCGGCGCGGAACCATCCAGGACATCACCGCGCGCAAGGAGAACGAGGAGCGCCTGAACGAAGCGCAGCGCATGGCGCGCATGGGGGAGTGGTATCTCGACCTTGTTACGGAGAAGCTGACTTATTCCGATCAGGTCTACGATTTGCTTGGTATATCAAAAGACGATTTCACGCCGACGCCGGATCATTTTGAGGGGCTTATTCATCCCGACGACAAGGAATGGTTCCATAAACATGTCAAAGACCGTGTCTATGAAGCGGAGATCCTGACCTACGACCACCGCATCGTTCGCGCCGATGGGCAGATTCTGTATATGGAGCAGCGCAACGAGCCGGTTTTGGACGACGCCGGCAAGGTAATCGCCCGGCGCGGCACCATCCAGGATATCACCGAAAGCAAACTGGCGACTCTCGCGCTACAGGAGAGCGAGGCGCGTTTGCGTGAGGCACAGCGCATTGCCCGCTTGGGTGAATGGTATCGCGACCTGGCGAGCAATCAGCTCACCTATTCGGATGAAATTTATGAAATTCTCGGCGAGACGCGGGAAAATTTCACGCCCTCGCCTGAGGCGCTGGTGGCGCTTATTCATCCCGACGACCGCGATTTCTTTCAGCACATCGCGCAGAAAAAAATCATCGAGCCCGCACCGTTTACCTATAGCCATCGGATCATCCGCCCGGACGGTGAGACCATTCATGTCGAGCAGCGTAGTGAGCCGGTGCTTGGTGACGATGGCAAGGTAATCGCGCGGCGTGGCACCCTTCAGGACATCACACCGCTCAAGCAGGCCACTCTTGCGTTGCAGAAGAGCGAAGCGGAGTTTGCCCAGGCGCAGGCGATCGCCCATGTTGGTAGTTGGTACCGCGATTTGGTGGCGGATGAGCTGACTTATTCAGACGAGATGTTTCAGATCCTTGGTGTCAAGAAAGAAGAATTCGATGTGGCGCCGCAATCCTTCATGGCGATGGTGCATCCGGATGACCGCGACCATGTGTACAATACCTCTCAGCGTGACCTTGAGGCAGCGCATACGTTCGATTATGAGCACCGCATTGTGCGGCCGGACGGCACGGTGCGCTATATCGATCATCATAGCGCGCCCATATTTGACGAAGCGGGTATGGTTATCGCGCGGCGTGGCACCATGCAGGATATTACCGCACGCAAGGAAGCCGAGATCGCCCTTGAACTGGCCCAGCGTTCGCTTGATGCATCGCATGAATTGATTCTGCGCTGCGCCCCGGACGGGCGCATTCTTTACGCCAATCCGGCCGCCTGCCGCTCGCTCGGCTATAGCGCGGCGGAATTGCTCAAGCTCAGCGTACCGGACATGAATGCGGATATTACGCCCGGCGTTTTGCAGGAACAGTGGCACGAGTTGCGCGAGACGGGCGTGCTCAATATGGAATCCCGCCACCGCCGCAAGGACGGCAGCACCTACCCGGTGAGCGCGACCGTCAGCTATATGAAACATGGCGGCAAGGAATATTCATACGTTTCGGCACGCGACATTACGGCTGAGAAAGAAGCGGAGGATAAATTACGGGAACTGGATGAGCGCTTTTCACGCGCCCGGCAGTATGCC
>JABIXB010000083.1 GCA_018666805.1 Rhodospirillaceae bacterium
CCCCGAGCGCATTGAGCATGATCTCGAACATCTTAACATCACGCCCGAGGCGGCGCGGGAACTTTTCGGCGCCGTGCTCGATGCGGACGACCATGTCGATGTGGCGGCGACGGAGGAAAACCGCAAGCAAATCATGGCCGCGCGGGTTCAGCGCCTCGGCAACGGTCATGGCGCGCGTGATATTCATAGCGGTGAAGCGAGCCTGCCGGCGGGCGATAATCTCGCGGTGTACGGCTCGGGCGACGCGGCGCGCTGGGCCTGCGCGCGCTGCGCCGCCGATCTCGGCCCACTCTCGGACAATTACAAGGATCTCTGTCTCCGCGAAGACCTCCCGGTTTCGGATTCAAACCCCCTGGTCGGTGATCCGGCGGATTTTGTCGATGATACGGTTTCCTTCCGCCTCTTTCATTGCCCGAGCTGCGGCGGCCATATCGACAATGAGATCGCCGTCGACAGCGACCCGGTGATGCGCGATATCGAATTGACGCTGTAATCGCTTTCGGCATCGCGCCGGGAGGTGTTACGCTCACCGTATGAGCGCGCGATTCGCGATACCCCTCGCGGCGTTTGCCGCACTGGCGCTGGCTGCTTGCGAGAGCGGCCCCGAATTGGCCGCGACCTCGGCGCCGGTGGCGGTCGAGGGCGGCACCAGTGCCGCTTTCCAACCTATCACCGATGTGCCGATCCCGGAGGGCGCGCGGCTCGACACCGGGCGCAGCCTGGTGCTCGGCGGTGAGGATAATTGGACCGGGCGGCTGGTCTTCAAGGTAAGCGAATCCTCGGCCGACGCGTTCGCCCGCTACCATCAGGAAATGCCGCGCTTCGGCTGGCGCCTGATCACCAGCGTGCAAGCCGAATCGAGCGTGCTCGCCTTCTCGCAAGGCGCGCGCGTCGCCACCATCCAGATCGAGGGCCGCACCCTCTCGGGCGCCACCGTCGCCATCACCATGTCGCCGCGCCATGCGGGCGGTGGTGATAGCGTGCAGGTCGCACCGCTCGATTGATGGGGCAGATGTGGAAAAGAAGTTCAATTTCTCCAATGCCCATAAAGACCTGATCGCGCGCGACGCCGAGCATGTTCTCGGCTGGCGCTATGCGCCCGGCATCATTTTTGAAAAAGGCCGGGACAGCACCATCATCGATGTCGATGGCAACGAATATCTCGATTTCACGTCGGGCATGATGTGTCTGCCCCTGGGCCATGGGCATGAGGAATTGACCGAGACGGTGCGTGAACAGGCTGGGCGCTTCCTGCATGAGAATAGCTGGTATTCCAACCCGCAACTGATCGCCTTTGCCGAAGCCATAACGGCAACGCTGCCGGACGGCCTCGACGTGGTGAATTTCACCGTCACCGGCTCCGAGGCCAACGAGGTCGCCATGCGCATGGCGCTCGGCGCGAGTGGCAAGCACGATATAATTTCGGTGATACGCGGCCTGCATGGCGGCAGCCTCGCGGTCGAAGGCCTGACCTCAATCGGCGGCGCGCGGCGGCGCAATCTCGGGCCGCTGCTGCCGCCCGCCAATGCGCCGGCGATCCATCCGCCATTTTGTTGGCGCTGCCCGATCAATC
The DNA here is from genome assembly GCA_018666805.1 of Rhodospirillaceae bacterium. GTDB lineage: Bacteria > Pseudomonadota > Alphaproteobacteria > UBA828 > UBA828 > PTKB01. The sequence continues at coordinate 1,574 of JABIXB010000083.1, forward strand.
TCGACTATCCGTCCTGCGGCGCGGCCTGTCTCGCGGCCAGCGAGGAGCTGATCGACCAGACCACAAGCAGCGATGCGGCGGCGATTATTGCCGAAACCATAATGGTCGCCGGCGGCATGATCGTGCCGCCCAAGGAATGGCTGCCCGGCCTGAAGGATCTCGCCACCCGGCACGGCGCCTTTCTCGTGCTCGACGAGGCCCAATTGGCGCCGGCGCGGACCGGCAAAATCTGGGGCTTCGAACATTATGACGTGGTGCCCGATATGGTGACCTTCGCCAAGGGCATGTCCGCCGGTCTCGCTATTTGCGGCGTGGTGACGCGGCGCGAAATTGCCGAGGAAGCACGCGGGCGCGCCGGCACCCCCTGGGCCGGCACCTATTCCGGCGATCCGCTACCGGCGGCGGTGGCGCTCAAACAGTTGGAAATCGTTGAGCGCGATAATCTAGCGTTGCGCGCCGAGACGCTGGGCGCGCGCCTGGCAAGCGGATTGGAAAAACTGCGGCAAAATTATGAAGCCATCGGCGATGTCCGTGGCAAGGGTCTCTATTGCATGATCGATGTGGTGAGCGACAAACAAAGCAAGCGCCCGGATGCGGAGATGGCTGAGCGCATCCGCTACAACGCGGCGCTGGAAGGGCTGATTTTCATCTGCGTGAAGAATTTCATGCGCTTTTGTCCGCCCCTGATTATCAGCGAGGGCGAGATCGACCAAGCCATTGCCGGGCTCGAGCGGGCGATCAAAAGCGCGCTCGCCGGTTATCCCAAGGATGTTGATTTCCGCGCTTCTTCTTCGCTGGCGGCAGGGCAGGAGCGCGCTTCAATCTAGGGTGCCTTTCGCCTTTTTGGCGATGAACATTGCATCGCACTCAATTAACCATTAAATTCGCTCCAATAAAGTGCGCCAACCTATTGAGCGCGAGGGGTTTTTTGTCATTCATATAGTTTCGACAGCTGTTCTTTTGCTGGGCTTAGGCGGCATTATTTCGGGCTGTGCCGTGCCAATTGCCGGCATCGCCCTTACCGATATTCTTACCGGCGCCTCGATTATCACCACCGCCACCACCGGCAAGGGAACGACTGAAATTGCCCTCGACCTTGTGACCGGCCAGGATTGCCGCTTCATTGAAGGCGCCTTGCGCGAAGACCGCGATTTTTGTGAAGAGGAAGGCTCGCCGGCAACCGAGGAGGACTTCAAGGGCCTCGCCGGTTTGATCGAGGATGACGCGCCGCAAACGCCACTGCCGGGTGGCCGCCAGGATTCCGTAATTATGGTGGCGGAAATCGATCCGCCGGAATCCGATCCCGATATTTCCGCACCAGCTCCGGCGAAAAGCGTAGTTGCTCAAACGGCGATCCTTTCCGCCTTCCAGCCCGTGGCTCTGGCGAGCCTGAACGAGTTGCCGGATAAATGGGTCGTTCTGGCATCGGTCAGGCATGGCTCCGAGGCCGCAGGTCTCGCTGCGATTGCGCCGGCGTCCGGAGCGCCGAGCCTGTCTGAGCTCAAATCCGGTGATGCACCGTTGCCTTTCCTGCCGGATGCCGAGGCATTGGACGAGGACATGGCCGATTGGGCGGTTGAGCGTTTGCCCGACGCGCCGTCGGGAGTGGTTGAAAAATCATTCACGCTGCCGGCGACCGCAATAACACCTTTCCCGCCGGCACCGGCCAAACCGGCGTTGCACATATTCCTGCCTCATCCGGAAAAACCGGTGTTGCAGGAAGCCAGCGTCAAAATAAATTCCGCGCCACCGGCCGGATAGGCCGCTCCCGCTTTAATCGTCTTTACCGTGCCATAGATGTTGGCGCGCGACATGGGCGCGGTAGGCTGTAGTTTCGGCCTGGATGCGTGCTTCGTCCCAGCCCATCACCTGCGCCACTTCGCGCGCCGCACGCTCGGCCATTGGTGCGGCCATGGAGGCGGTCCAGCCATTGCCGCTGCGACGGAACAGGAGGTCGATAAGATTGGCCGGCATCTCATGTTCTGCGGCGTGGCGCAGATCGGCGAATGTTGCCTCGGGCCAGGCATCGTCGATGACCGGCGAATTGGTGTTTTCAGGAAATTTGCCGGCAGCATGGCTGAGCACGCCGGGCGTGCCGGAGGGCCGTACCCGATTGGCCACATTCGCCGTCAATAATTTTCCGGCTGAGCGGTGGGTCATGATCGGTCCAGCAGTGAGGGCGAACATATTGTCGAGGCCGTCGCCGGAGAGATCGTGCAGCTCGCGGCTGCGCGCACCCTTGGGTTGGGCCGGGTCATAGGTGAGCGGGCGCACCCCGGCCCAGGCGAACAACATATTGGCGCGGCTGAACGGCGCGCCCGGCAGCAAATTCTTTGCCTCGGCCAGGAGCCAGTCGATCTCTTCCTCTTCCGGCCGGATATCGTCGATATCGCCGTCATAGAGGGTTTCTGTTGGGCCAACATAATGCAGGCCGCGCCACGGCACGCAGTAGAACGGTTCATTATCCCGGTTCATCGTGGCGATGCCCTCGTCGGCGCAATCGGGCGGCAGTTGAAACATGCAATGAATGCCCTTGGTGCCGGTAATCCGCCGGCCCGTTTTTGGCTCCGCCATGTGGTTCACCCGGTCGATCCAGATGCCCGCCGTGTTGACCACCGCACGTGCCGTTACATTTGCTTCGTTGCTGTTGTCCAGCCCATCCGCCAGGGTCAAGCACCAATCGCCGTTCGCCCCGCGTTCAAGCCCCTTGAGCGCCGTGTGGTTGCGCACCACTGCACCGAGGCGCGCGGCATCAAGTACCGCATCCATCGCAATGCGCTCGGGCCAATCAAAGCGGTATTCGCGGAACTGGGCGATGCCTTTCAGTTGATCGATATCGCGCAACCATTGCAGCAGTGGCCGCGCCTTGGCGTCGGCGCGGCTGAGGCGCTTATAGTCGAGCGGCACATCCTTCGGTCCCAAAGATCGCAAAATCCAAAATGCGAGGTCGATCTGCCACGGCGAATAGGGCGTCTCCCTATAGATCGGATAGGAGAAAGTCATCGGTCGCACCCGCTCGGGTGTTTCGCGCACCATCTGGCTGCGCGCCTGCATCGCCTGGCGCGCCATGCCGAGCGCCGTCATCAGGCGGCTTGGATGAAAGGCGAATTCCCACGGCGATGCGCCGGGCGCAAGATAGCGCAGGCCGCAATGGAGGAGGCGGCTGGAGCGGCTCGACGAGCCGGAGGCGAAATCATTCTGCTCGACCAAAAGGGTACGGAAGCCCGCCGCCGCAAGATGCTGGGCCGCACTGGCGCCATTAACGCCGGCGCCGATCACGGCAACGTCGAATGTTGCACCATTTAATTCACTGAGCTGTGTGCGCATATGCGCACCAGCTTACTTCATTCAGGCGCGCGGCGGAATTGTTACAGCGGCGGTAAACGCACTCAGGAGCGCGATACCGGCGGCGATCAAGGCAATAACTCGAAATCCGGCAACGAAGGAGTCATTGACCGCTCCGCGCACCAAATCCGCACTGTGTTGGTCGAGCGCGGCCGGTATTTTCATACCGGCCAGTTCGACCATGCGCGCGCCGATCAGGGCGCGGTTCTCGGGGTCGAGCGGCACGGACTGCAATGCAGTTTCAAAGTTTGCCGAATAAACCTCGAACATGACGACGCCGAAAATTGCCACCGCCATCAGCATGGCAACGCGCGAGGCGCTGTTGTTGACGCCGGAGGCAAGACCGGCGCGGTTCGGCGCCACCGCCGCCATGACGACAATGGTCAGCGGCGCCACGGCGATACCAAGCCCAAGGCCAATCACCGCGAGGCCGGGAAAAAAGCCGGACCAATAGGCGCTATCGGCGCCGGGCAGCGCCAGCAGGGCAAAGCCGATCGCGGCGATGCCGGCGCCAACGACAAGCGGTGCGCGCTGGCCGAAGCGCGCAACAACCTGTCCGGCGCCAAGCGAAAAGATAGCGATGGCGAGGATCAGCGGCAGTAGTGCAGCACCCGCCAGCGTCGCGCTCCAACCCTGTACCTGCATCAGGTTGAAGGGTAGGAAAAACAAGCTGCCGCTCATCGCACCGTAGAGGAAGAAGGTCATGATGTTGGCGCCGGAAAAGGCGCGCGAGCGAAACAGTGCAAGCGGCATCATCGGCGAGGCCGCCATTTTTTGCCGCAGGATGAAGAAGCCGGTGAGAACAATCCCTGCTATCAGCGGCGCCCAGACGGCGCTCTCGGCAAAGCCGAGGCGCGAGGATTCAAGCAATCCGAAGACAATGCCACCGAGGCCGAGGGTGATGAGTATGGCGCCTAGGATATCGAGTTTGCGCGCCGCGCTCTCGTCGCGGCTTTCCGGCACGCCGGCATAAAGCACAATGAGAAGAAAAACCGAAAGCGGCAGATTGATGAAAAATACCCAGCGCCACGAGGCCACATCGACCAGCACGCCGCCCAATACCGGGCCGAGCGCGATCGCCAAAGTGGTGAAGGAGGCCCATTGCCCGATCGCGCGACCGCGTTGCTCCTCGGAAAAATGCGCACTTAACAGGGCGAGGCTGCCCGGCACCACAAGCGCCGCGCCAACGCCTTGCACGGCGCGGGCGATGATCAATTGCGGAATATCCGCCGCCAACCCGCACCAGGCCGAAGCAACGGCAAAGATGACAACGCCGATGGCAAAGAGGCGCTTGCGGCCAAGGTGATCGCCCAACACGCCGCCGATCAGAATAAGCGCACCCAGAAACAATGCATAGGATTCGACCACCCATTGTAGGGCGGTGATGTCAGCGTCGAAGCCTTTCTGGATTGCCGGCAGCGCGACATTGACCGCGGTCGCGTCGATGATGGCGAGGCTGGAGCCGGTAACGGTCGCCGCGAGAACGCAAATATCGGCGAAGCGGTTTGGTTTCACTGCCGCCTTAGGGGAGTTAGGGGCGATAACGCGGAACCACGTAGGGCCCTTCCGGAATAACCGCGACGCGCTTGTCGCCGGCGGCGGCCACAGCCGTGGCCACAGCATCGGCGACCGAATCGATAATTTCGACGCCGGTTAAACCATGCTCATCATCGGTGAGGCCGCCGGTGTAGAGACCGACCCGGCCGACGCGCAACGATTTTAGCAGCATTTCGGTCTGCCATTCGTCGACGGCGGCATGGCTTTTGAATTCGATGTCGCGCATGAACTGTTCCGCGCCGCGCTCGATCAGGCGCTTCTGGGAAGCGACATATTCCGCCGAGCCCATGCCCTCCGAGCAGGCCGAGGCGATCACCAGGGTGCCGCCGGGCGCGAGAATATCCAGGGGGCCGACCATGCCTTTGACGGTCTGATAATAGGTTTTGTCGAGCGGATAACCGGCCGCGCTCGTCACCACCGTCGCGAAGCGCTCTGCCACCGCCACTTCGGCATAGGCGCGGACATGGTCCACCGCCTTCAGGTGGCTTTCAACCACCTCGCCGAAATTGGCCAGCGATATGCGCCGTTCCTCATCGATCACCACATTGACGGCGTGCGCGCCGCCCAACATGGCGACGATCTCCAATTGCTCGGCGTGCAGCGGATTGCCGTCGAGAATGCAATTGTCGCAACCCGGCTGCTCCATAAAGCGTGCGCTGTGGAAAGTGGTGATGGTCTCGGCGTGCGCCACGCCCGGCGCGATGACCTTGCGCCCACCCGACCAGCCGGCCATGAAATGCGGCTCCACGAGGCCAGTGGCGATTCGCAAATCCGCGTTTACAAAGCGCTTGTCGAGCTTAACCACCGTGCCGCTCTCCGTTTGGCCGAGCGCGACATGGGCTTCGTTGTCGCGGGCAAAATGATTTTCGACACGGAAATTTTCCATCACCCAGCTATCGCCGACCAACTCGGCCAGCTCATCGCCTTCATTGGGGCGGTGCAGGCCGGTAGCGACAAGAATGGAGATATTTTCGGCTTTCATGCCGGCAGCCAAAAGGGCGCGCAAGAGCGGCGCCAGAATGACGCCGTTCGGCACCGGGCGGGTGATGTCGCATATGAGGATGCAAGCCGTCTTGGCGGCAGCAGCCAAAGTGGCAAGTGGCGCACCGCCATCGGGCGCGGCGAACGATGCTTCCAGCGCTGCGACGGGATCGGCGAGGAGCGGCATGTCGGGCTTGCGAATGACCGTGACGTCGAGTTCGTCGGGCAGCGCGACCGAGAGCTGGGATTTGCCGTAATTGAGTGAAATGTCCATGGCGGCAGTCTAGGACAATATATCCCTTAGTGGAATCGGCCTTAGGCCGTTCCGGTGAGCGGCACGCCGGTGGCCTCGGCGGTGGCGATGGTGATCGCGCGCAAATCCTCGGGCTCGATATTATGTAAATTGGTCTTGCCGGTGCAGCGCGCCATCATTGAGGCCTCGATCGAGCTTGCCTTGATGATGTTGACCACGCCGCGCAAGCGATCCTCGGAGTTATGGTCCGAATTGAATTGCATATTGCCATCGGCGAATTTACCGCCGGCGGCGAGCGCGACCGGCACGCCCATCACAACAGCAACGCCGCCAAGAGCAATGATCTTGGCCGCATCCGTGCCTGAGCGGACGCCACCATAATAGACCAGGTCTATTTCTTCCTCGCGCCGGAGCCAGCGCATGATTTTTACCGCATCGCGCAGGATCGTGAGATCGGGCGCGCCAGTCAGCTCGGCCTGCGCCGAGCCAAGCGCGCCGGTGCCATCCAACAGCAGCATGTCAAAATCGCCGTCGAGAGCATAGGGGATAACCTCTTCCAACGCCGCGCTTGACGAGATCGCAAGTCCGACCACTTGATCATCGCTGAGACGCTTGGCGTCGACGGTTTGAAATTTCTCGCCGAGCGAATAGATCAATGCCGCGGCATCGGCGCTCGCGGCGCTTGGCGTGGTTTCGCCGGGCGTGAGCAATTGCCACCACGGCACATCGGCGGCAATCGCGCGCGCGCCGAGATAGCTGGTATTACCCTCTTTCAGGCCTGCCGCAACGGTCGCCTGCACTTCCGCTGGCGCGTCGTCGAAGCCGGAAACAATAAAGGGATGCGGCATTTTTATCCGCCCGGCGCCGAGCTCGGTATCGATACGGCACGCCTCGCGGTAAGGGTCGATTACCAGGCGCGTGAGATTGGCCGGCAGGAAAACAATATCGTCGAGCGTCGCCGGCCGGTCCACCGGAAACGGATTGTCCGATGTTGCAAGGCGCTTGCGCAGCATCGCCGCGTGGCTCGCATGGTCGAGCGGGTTGGTTTTCGCCATGCTGATAATGTCTTCGCGGTTGCGCACCGAATAATCGGCCGATCCGGTCTCGGCATCGCAGCGGAAGCAGCGCGCCGCTTCCGCCTTGGCGGTCTCGTCGTCATAGCCGATCTCGCTTTCGGGGAACGATGCCGGGTCGTCGCCGAGGCCTATAAATTTCTGTTTCTTGGGCGGGATTTCCGACCATTGAATATCCTGCGCGACCGTGACGCGGCGCGTCCGGTGCGGCGTCCTGTAGGGGATCGGATTTTCATTGCCCTCGAGAAACGCCTTGATGTAGTAGGCGGCCTGATGGCCCTGGCGCATGGCTTCGACGATCGTCGTGCCGCCAAAGGCGCCGTCGCCGGCGGCAAACACTTGGCGGTCTTCTGTGCGCATGGTATCGAAATCGGTTTTGATAATGCCGCGCTCGATCATGCCGCGCTGGTCGAGGTCGTCACATTCGACCTGCTGGCCGATTGCGGTCATGACAAAGCTGCACGGAACATCGTAGTCGGAGTCTTTGACGATCTCGAACTGGAGAACGCCATTCTCGTCAAGGCCACCGCCCTCGGTGCGCACGCATTTGAGCGTTACATTCTTGCCGTCAGCCTCGACGCCGGTCGGCAGGCGATCATTGTGAAGGCCAACGTCTTCAGCCAACGCACCAAACAGCTCGTGTTCACTGGCACGCATGCTGTCGCGGTTTTCGAGCACGGATAAATGCACTTCGTCGGCGCCAGAGCGCAGCGCCGTGCGGGCGACGTCCATGGCCACGTCGCCGCCACCGATCACCACGACCTTGCCGCTCACTTGCGGGCGTTCTCCGGCGTTAACGCGATGGAGGAAATCGACGCCATCCAAAACCACCGGAAGATCGCTGCCGGGAACGGGAAGTTTCTTGCCCCAAGTGGTGCCAATCGTTAGGAGGACAGCCTGGTGGCGTTCCTTCAGCTCGTCCAAATTGACATCATCACCGAGTGATGTGTTGAAGTGGACTTCGATATCCGGGCAGCGCGCGAGAACACGGTCGATATCCTCGGCCAGCACATCCTGCGGCAGGCGGTTGAAGGGAATACCCCAGGCGACCATGCCGCCGAGGCGTTCGGTCATTTCGTAGATATGGACCTTAAAGCCGTCAAGGCTGAGATCCTGGGCCGCCGTGAGGGCGGCCGGCCCGCCGCCGACGATACCGATCGATTCATCGCGCGATGCCTTGACCGGCGGCAGCTGAAAATCCTTGCCGTGGCGCTCCATCACATAGCGCTTGAGGTTGCGGATGGCGATCGGCCCATCGCTTTCGGCGCGCCGGCATACCGTCTCGCACGGCGCGGCGCAAATACGCGCACAGGAGGAGGAGAACGGGTTGGTCGCGGTGATTGCCTCGAAGGCTTCTTCCATCCGACCTTCCCAGATCAGGCCGATATAGGACGGCGCGTCGGTGCCGATCGGGCAGCCGGTCTGGCACGGTGCGGGGACGTAATGCACATCGCCGCTATCATCCAATAATTCTTCGGGCGACCGGCTGGCATCCAGATCGCGGGATTGATTCGTCGTCATCTTTAGCCGGCCTTTCGCTGCAAGCTTTCGTCGCGGGTCCGATAGCCCGGCTCATAAGGAAGGTTTGTGATCGCCGCCGCTTCGGGCGTGAGTGCGACCAGATCGTCACGGCACAGGTCCTTCACCGAATCATGCCCGAGCGCGTTGGTCAGCGCCGCGATCTGCCAGCGCACGCCTTCGAGGAAGCGGTGAATATTGTGCGCCTCGACTTTCGGATGATAACGCGCTTCATGCTCCGGGTCTTGCGTCGCGATGCCGACCGGGCAATTGCCGATATGGCATTGCATGCAGGCGATACAGCCGCCGGCGATTAAGGTTGTCGTGCCGTAGGCGACTGCGTTGGCGCCGAGACAGAGCGCCTTGACCGCATCGACGCCATCCTTGATGCCGCCCATCAAAACAATCTGCAGGCCGCCGGTGGCGCCGATATCGTCCAACCCGTCGAGCGCCGCGATGATTGCGGCAACCGTCGGGATGCCGACATATTCCATCACTTCCGAACCGCCGGCGCCGGTCGAGCCCTGCATGCCGTCGAGCTCGACAAAGTCGAAGCCGTCCTTGTAAGCGATCTTGATATCGTCGCGGATGCGTCCGGCGCCGAGCTTGACGCTAACCGGCACTTTATAGCCGGTCGCCTCGCGGAACTCTTCGACCTTAATCAGGAGATCGTCGCCACCGAGAATATCCGGATGGCGCGATGGCGAGCGCAGGTCGATACCTTGCGGGATGCCACGAATTTCCGCCAGCTCCTTGGTCACTTTGTTGGCCATGAGCTGGCCGCCAAAGCCCGGCTTGGCGCCCTGGCTGATATAAATCTCGAGCCCGTTGGCACGCTTCATGTCATGAATATTCCAGCCGAGCCGGCCACCGAGGCACTGGAAGACCAGCTGCGTCGCTGCTTCGCGCTGGGCATCGCTCATGCCGCCCTCGCCGGTGTTTTCGGCGATCCCGGCCAGGGTCGAGGCCATGCCGATCGCCATCTTGGTCGAGCGGCTGATGGCGCCGAAGCTCATCGGCGCGATCATCACCGGCATCGAAAGCTCAAGCGGCTTGGCGCCGTGCTTGCCGCCGATCTCGGTGCGCATCTCAACCTTGGAGATCACATCTTCGCCTGAATCGGGCAGTACCAAATCCTTACGGAAGGCGATGTCGGAGAGATGCGGCAGCTGGCGCGCGCCGCCATAGCCACGGATGCGGTAGCGGCCAATCTGCGATTTCGTGTAAATGTCTTCCTGAACCTTCGGGTTCCAATAATCCGATTTGCCGGAGAAGGAGAAGAACGGAATGCTGCGAATCTGCGTCTCGCTGGTGGCATAGCGCAGATTGGCGCCGGAATTGACCACCTTTTGAAAGCCGCCCGTATAGGAAATTTCGTAGCGTTCGAGAAATTCGCGAATGCTGTCGATCTCGTCGCTCGCCATATCGGTGAGCTCGGCGGC
>JABIXB010000084.1 GCA_018666805.1 Rhodospirillaceae bacterium
CGATCAAACCATATTCAATGGCCGTCACACCGGATTTATCTTTCAAAAACTTGAAGAACTTGTTCATCATCATCTCTTCCTTGATTGGTTGTAACATGAGTAATTATGGTCTCAATGTATTAAAATCGGATTAACTTGCGGTCATTTATTTATATTTTTTGATTTTATATTGTAAAAATTTACATTAAATTTGATGTAAATTTGTATTTACTTGTTATTACAGGATTATTCGACGGTTTGATTGCCGCCCGTGAGCAGGGTGGTGGAGAAATCAGGCAAAACCAGCGCGCTCGGCAGGCCCGGCACCAAAGCGGCCAGCACCGCATAGGAATGGTCCACGCCGCTTAGCCTTACTTGTACGAGGGGAAGAATGCCGCCTGGCGTGCTGGCGTCGCCCAAATCGCTTTGCGAGTAGATGATTTCGATATTTTCGTCGGCGATGGCCGGCAACATCGCGCTCATGCTGGCGAGAACACTATCGAACGTCTCCGGCGCGACAACGGTTCCGCCGCCACAGGCCGCCATCTCGCCGGAAGAAGTGCAGGTGACGGATGCATTCGCCGGCAGGGCCGAGAGATCGGCGACAGGGGGCAGGATAGCGGCAAGCCGCGCGCCGCGCCGGGTCGCCTCACCAGCTCGGTGGTAATCGAGGCTGACGCTGGCAAATTCCAATATGGCGACGCTGACAATCGCAATGAGCGGAATAACAAGCGCGAATGACACCGTCATCGAGCCCTGCCGCTCGCGCCAACACAAATGGAGAAAAAACTTAGAGGCCGACATAGGCCTGTTCATGGCTGAGCCGAATGGTGTAATCGTCAAGCCCAAAACTGGCGGCGAGGCCGGGAACCAACGGTTCAAACGGAACTTCTGCCGCGATGCGAATCACCGCTAAATTCTGCTCGCCAAGAACGAAATTCCCGAGCGTGATATCGAGCACCGAATTGCCCTGCTCCCAACCGGGCGCCAGAAACGGTGCGTCGCCGCCGATCCGCCCGGTGCGCACTAATTCAGATGCGGTCGCCTGCGCCGAAGCCGCCGCCGGATCGTCGGTGCGGGCAAGATAGAGAGCTCCAGCGCGCAGACCCTTCTCAATCGCGTTGGCCTGCTCATAGGCACGGCCAACTTCGATCAGGCCGCTGAACAACAGGAGAAAGATCGGCATCACCACGGCCACTTCAACCGCCGCGACCCCGCGCCGGTCGCGCGCAAACGCCGTCAAACGGCTGAGAATTTTAGCGAACCAAGCGTACATTGGCGTGAAAATCCGGGTTGTTGGCGGGGGTTAGCGGGCGCACCACTTCGGCATAGATCGCCGCTTCGGGCGGTGCACCAACCGATTCGGTGATGAAAAGTTCGACATATTTACCGTCCGTCGGATAGCTCGCATGGCCACCGATACCTTGCGCGACACACTGCAACAACGGCACCTGAACAAGACGCCGGGCGGGGCCGTTTGCCGCAATCTCGCCTGTAGCAACGCCGTCGAAATCGGGATCGTCGCTATTGGCCGGATCGAGCGCGACAGGAATATCCGCGGCATCGGGGCTGACCACGGTAAACCCCTCGGGCAGCGTGCCGTCAAACGGGTAAATCGTGCGCCGGCCATTGCGCGCGAATTCAAGACCAAGCTCATAAAGATAGGCCTGATAGCGCGATGCATCGGCGAGTGCCGGCGGCGGCGCGACGCCGTGCTTGTCCTGCCAATAGCCGCTGATATCCCACACACCGTCGCCGGCGAGAGCCGCCGCATCAGCAATCAGCGTGTCATCACGCGGATAATTAATGACGTCGGGTGCGGGAAAAGGCCAGCCGCTTGCCACGTCGAAACGTGCATTCATGCCGGCACGCACCTTCTCGGTCTTGGAGCCGGTCGCCGTTGTAACGTCGAGAGAGTAACAATTCTCCGGCTCCACGGCGGCCAGCGCGCCCTCGATATCATTGGCGCCGGCACTGCCGTCGGACAGCGCGAGCAAGCCAAAATTTCCGGGCGCCAGCGGTCCGCCCGAATTTTGCGCTTCTTTGAGACGCACCTGCCGCCCGGCATTTGCCACCTGAGTGAAATCGAGACTGGCATCGATCTCGCTCAGATCACACATCATCAAAGGCGGCGCATGGCAGATAAATGGGTCGATCCGCGCCGTGGCAACGGCATTCATGCTGCTCACGGTCGATGACGTGGTATTTGTGACGGCGTTAAGCAGCGGCTGAAACAGGATCTCCACCTGTTTTGGCTCCAACTCGACTTCAATAAACACCGCATCCGCATCGCTCGTGGCGACAACCGGAGCCGGCTCCAGAGCGCTATAATAAATCACCGACGCGACGTCGAGATCGCCGCCGCCCGACGGAATGGCACTCCAGCCTTGGGCCGCATTTGTGGCAACATCGAGGGCGCGAGCGCGCGCATTGTCCCGCCCATCGAGCTGAACCGCGCCGGCCATCGCCGCCGCATCGGCAGTATTTTGCATTTCGCTGCGCAACACCGACATACGCCCGACGTCAACCGCAAGGGTGCCGGCGGAAACGCCGGCGGTCAGGAAGAGCGCTGTGTAAACAGTAATGCTACCGCGTCGATCTCTAAACATTGGATACCTGTTCATTCGTCATAATTAAACAATATATCCGTTTTAATACAGCACCCATTACAATTTGTTTAATATTAATAGACATTTTACTGTTGTTTTACTGTATATTTATTTAAATATTACATGAAATTTCCAGTAAATTTCGCGCACTTGAGGCTGACGCATGCCGGCGCTAGCCTGTACGCTGGCAGCAAAACCCATCGGCCGGAAAGGGCAACGCATGTACCAAGGCGATATTATCGATCCGCATCACCATCTCTGGGATCTCAGCACTGGCTGGTACCCGTGGCTCACCACGGAACGGCCGAAGGAAATGGTATTCGGCGACCCGGAGCCGCTCGCGCGCGACTATTTGCCGCCCGATTACCGCGCCGATATGGCGGGCGTGAATCCGGTGAAAACGGTTCACATCCAAGGCAGCGGCAATCGCGACGACCCAGTGGCAGAGACGCGCTGGCTCGAGGCGCTCCATAAGGAATATGGCATGCCGAACGGCATCGTTGCCTCCGCGCCACTCGATCAGCCGGGCGTGGACGAGGTGCTGGCGGCGCAATGCGAGCATCCGCTGATGCGCGGCATCCGTTCAATCGTCAGCTGGCACAGCAATCCGGTGTTTAATTTCAACGAGCGCGACGATCTCATGCGCGACGATGTGTGGCGCGCCGGTTACGCCCTGCTCGGCAAATATTCGCTGTCCTTCGATATGATGCTGTTTCCGAGCCAGCTCAATGATGCCCTCGACCTGGCCCGCGCCTATCCCAACATCCAGATTATCCTCAACCATACCGGCAGCCCGGCGGACCGCGACGAAGCCGGCATGGCGCGCTGGCGCGACGGCATGCAGGCGCTCTCGGCGGCGCCCAACGTGGCGGTGAAGATTTCCGACCTCTGCGCCTATGATCATGATTGGACGGTCGCGAGCTTCCGTCCCATCATTCTCGACACCATTGAGTGGTTTGGCGTGGCGCGCTGCATGTTTGCCAGCGACTTGCCGGTGGTGGCGCTACATGGCGGTGCAGAGAAGATCTACGCCGCGTTCAAAGAGATCGTCGCCGCCTTCAGTGAAGACGAGCAACGTGCTCTCTTTCATGACAATGCGGCTAAATTCTATCGTCTGAACTAATTAGCGACTGTTCCGTAACGCGAGCTACCGCCCTTCTGAGCGCATATTCCAGACCGCCTTGGGTTGCGCCGGGCGCCAGCCGGAGCGTTTTCTGGCGCGCCTGCGCGCAGATTTTGACGCTTTTTTTCCGCTCAGCGTAAAGCGGCAAACCTGTCCTTCTTCCTCGGGCTCAACCCACGCGCGGCCACCATCCAGGCCGGCTGATTGATTGGCGTCTCGCAACGCCGCGCCGGTCAAATGCGCGGCGCCCACACCCTCAGCAGCGGCCCCGGCGCGCAGAACAATAAGGTGAATTTCACCCTTCTCCTCATAAGCCATGACGGCAAGCGAGGGTGGCGCCGCACCCGCTTGATGTTCAGCACCCAGCGAAACGCGCAACACACCCTCGAGCGCGCCGCCGATCGTTTTCTCGTCTCCCGACATCTGCAAGCCGTCAGCGGCATCAAGCCCGAGCTGTGTGGCGACGCCCTCATCCACCAGGCGCCGGGCAACGCGTTCGAACATGCCACGGATATCGAACCGGCCCAATTCCACCGCAGCCTCACCAACCGAGTGGCGCGACTTGCGATCTTTTTTCCACTTCCGTGCCAGGGCCGAGGCAGACGCACGGTGCATCTCAACCTCCGCCGCTACCGTGGCATCCTGTTCCGCCAGCGCCTGGAAGGCAGCGCCGCCAAGCGACGCTTCGACGATGACGCGTGACCAATCTTCAGCCGCGCCGAAGGCCAATTGATGCGCGACTTTCAGCGCCAGACCGTCTTCGCGCGCGCCGTCATCAGATTGCCATTCGACGCGCCGTTCACCCCTGGCAAAACCAGCCAGCGCGGCGCCAAACGCCGGACCGCCGCGCAGTTCCGACATGCCGCCCTGAAGCGGCCAGCGAATGAGGGCGCGGGCATCGTCCAGCATGCGCGGATTGCGCTCGAGCCGGCTGCCAAGTTCGGCCCGCTCGGCCGTGCTCATACTGGCGACCAGCACTTTGAGCTGAGACCAATCCTCCGGCCAGCGCGAATAAACGATTTCGTCGCCCATACTGCCGAGCTTGTCTGTTTTGCCTTGCCCGCCAGCGCCTGCGTGGCGAATGTTCCCGGCGCGGAAAAAGAGATAGATCGGAATTAAAACGAGAGCAACCGCCAGCCCAGCTAAAATTTCGAGCCAGGATACGGATTCCACCCAGCCGTTATCGCGCACGGCATTTTGCCGGGCAGCGGCGACAGGCGGCCCAACCCGCGCGGCGGCGGTGAAATTTCCCGCCGCCCCAATGCGGTCGCTGGCGCTGTAATCGACAAATAGAATTTCACCGTCACCGCGCCGCACAAATAAATGGCCACCGCCATCCACCGCGCCGGATTCGAGGGCCTCGCCCGGCGGCACGTTGTGGCGCGAGACGACATGCGCCACGGGCGCCGGCTGGATTTGAGCGATTTCATCTTCGCCGATGAGAATGAGCTCACCGTTCAGCGGATCGTCGACCACATCCTCTGCCGCGGGCAAACCTTCAAGCAGCCGCGTCGTCGCATTGGTATCCAGGTCGATCTCACCGAAGGTGCCACCGGCCTCACCATCCTCGGCAAAATAATAGGCCCTGCCATCGGCCTCGACCGCGACATGGCTGAGCGAAATATCATCGCCCGTAAGCATGCCACCTATTGCCTGCAGCTCCGGGGCGGCGGGCCGGTGCGGCACATCCTCCCAGCTCTCCAATTCGATTCTGAGCGCAGCACCACCAGTTTCTTCTGGCACGCTGAAGGCGCCGCTCGCATCGCTCGTGACGCGCTGTATTTGCCGGCGCGGGCGGCTGCTCTTGGGGCTACGCAGACTATCCAAACGCCGCTGAACATCTCCGACGCCGCGCAAATCATGGGTTTTGCGTGAGCGCGCCACATTGAAATTCTGACCGTCATAATCGAATTCAACGCGCTCAATGCGTACGGAATCGCGCGATCCCACGGCATGAAGCTCGCCCTTCAGCCCCTCGCCGGCCTGTCCTGTTCCAGCGCTGAGGGGAAGCGCAACAAGCATGGCAAAGAGCAGGCGAAAAGCCCGGCCCAGGCGACATAGACGGCCCGCACGAAGAGCAGAATAAAGGCGCGTTAGCATCATTTTCGGACTACCAAAGCCGCATTCACCCACCAATGCGGGGGCGGATTAAATCCCTGTCTCTACGACTATGCACAAGGTGTGCTAAGGAAGGTTAAATGTGCTGAAATAAAGACAAAATCGGAGGGGCATATGAAACTGGCCGGAAAAACGGCAATTATCACCGGCGGCGCTATGGGAATTGGCCGCGTTTTGGCTGAAGGCCTGGCGGCGGAAGGGGCAAATATCATTATCGCCGACCGCGCCGGGGCGGCGGAAGCGGCGGCGGAAATGGCCGCGGCCGGCCACAGCGCGCGCGCCGTCGCCTGCGATGTCTCGTCCGAGCAGGAGACCGAGAGCATGGCGGGCGAATGTATAGAGGCGTTCGGCGCCATCGACGTGTTGGTCAATAATGCCGGCATCTATTCCAGCCTAACGCCGCAGCCGTTCGAAGCGCAAAGCGCGGAAGAATGGCGCAACATTCTCGACGTCAACGTCATCGGTACGTTTCTGTGCTGTAAGGCAGTGGTGGCCCAGATGCGCACCCAGGGCGGCGGGCGGATTATCAACCTCTCCTCCGGCACACCGTTCAAAGGCGTGCCCTACCTGCTGCACTATGTCGCGAGCAAGGGCGCCATCAACGCCATCACCAAATCGCTCGCCAAGGAATTGGGTAGTGACGGCATTCTCGTGAACGGCATCGCGCCGGGCTTTACCCTCTCGGACGGGGTGATGGCCAATCCGGTACAGCTTGAGAAGCTGAAGGACATTTCCCTTCAGGCGCGCACCTTGCAGCGCGACCAACTGCCGTCCGATCTGGTTGGCGCGGCGGTCTATTTCGCCAGCGCCGATTCGGCCTTTGTCACCGGCCAGACCCTGGTCGTCGATGGCGGCGCTTATTTCCATTGATGCAACGAAAAGAACGAGCAGAACAAAGATGACGAAAGGTTACCAGCTGGCACTGTCGCATGACCGGCTCGACCCGGGCGCAGAGTTTAAAACAATGGCGGCGCACAACACTATTCTCTATGTCGCGCGCGGCAGTGCTCTGATTGCGGGCGCAGCATATGACCTCGATACAGCATGGTTCGGCGCCGGCCCGGTGTCGTACCAGGCCGGAGCGGGCGGCGCCGAGCTGTGGCGCTGGGAGCTCCGCCCGATTGGCAGCGAATGTACGGCGAGCGCTTTGCTAGCGGCGCCGATCACTACGCTTAAGGTCGGCGATGGCTGGCTGATGCGCTGCGACAGCGTCGCCCTACCGCCCGGAGATTGCGCCTACCGCCATGTTCACCAGGGCCCGGGGATCCGCTGCCTGCTCGAAGGCGGCATCCGGGTGAAAACCGGCGGTTCGGTGCATGATTATGGCTGCGGCGAAGCTTGGTTCGAGGACGGCGTTACGCCGGTCTTCGCCGAGGCCACCGGAGATACGCTGATGCGCTTCATCCGGGTGATGATTCTGCCGCGCGCGTTACAAGGCGAGCGCTCCATCCGCTATATCGATGATGCCGACCGCGACAAGCCGAAGCGTCAGACCTATAAAATCTATAGCGACGAATTGGTCGAATTTTAAGAAGCGCAGAAAAGGGACGATGGCGATCTTCCCGATCTATTGGCTGCATCGGGTTACCCCGATTACCCGGGGCACACGAGATGTTGCGGTCGGCTGGGTGCCCGGGCCAAGCTACCGCTAGACGTAAGATCCGGGCGAGCGAACAATCATCCACAAGGGAGATAAAAATGGCGACGACAAGCTGGCGCAACCGCAAGACACTCATTCTCAGCCGCACCGACATGATGGGCCTCTTGACCCCGGCGGAATATGTCGATTGCGTCGAAATGGCGTTCCGCCGCCATGGCGAGGGGCGCTGCTATCTCGAGCCCAAGGGCCATATCGTACTCGACAAATATCCCGGCGAATGGGAGGTCATGCCATCCTATATCGAGGCGCCGCTGCCGGATGTCGATGAGGCGGCGGCGTGCAAATGGGTGTCGATCCGCGAAAATAACCGCGCCAAATTCGATCTGCCGACGGTCTTCTCGATCCTCGTCTATACCCACCCCGAGACCGGCTTTCCGCTCGCCATTGTCGATGGCAGTTATCACACCATGATGCGCACCGGCGCTTCCGCCGCCGCCTCGCTGCGCTGGATGGCGCGCAAAGATTCGAAAGTGCTGGCCCTGGTTGGCGCCGGCGATGTCGGCATCGGCGCACTCCGCACCTGCGCCACCGTGTTCGATTGGGACGAGGTGCGGGTTTGGAGCCGCGGCCAGGAAACGCTCGATAATTTTATGGCGAGCGAGGAAAGCCGCCACCCCGACATCACCATCAAGCCCTCGACAAATATCGAGGATGTGGTGCCGGGTGCCGATGTGGTGGTCACCATGACCACCGGCGGCGATATCGTGGTGCGTGATGAGCATGTCTCAGAGGGCATGCATATTGCCGCACTCGGCTCCGACCTTGCCGGCAATCAGGAACTGGAAGGCGCCATAGCCAAACGCGCGCGCATCTTCGTCGACGATATCCGCCAATGCCGCTCGGACGGTGAGATCAACATGCCGCTCACCAATGGCGATATCACGGAGGCCGATGTCGCCGGCGAAATCGGCGAGATCATCGCCGGCAAAAAAGAGGGCCGCACCTCGCAGAGCGAAATTACGCTGTTCGATTCGACCGGCATCGCGATCCAGGATTCGGCCACCGTGCCGCTCGAATATCAGCGCGCGGTGGAGGCCGGGGTTGGTGTCGAGAAGAAGATGATCAGCACGTAGGAGAGGCGCCGCTAAGCTGTCCCGAACGCACGCTTTAATGCGGCGCAGGCCATTGCTTGCGCCTCGGCCGCGATGTCGAAGCGCGCGGTCGCCACCCAGAAATCGTGGATGAAGCCTTCATAGTTTAAATATTCGGTCGGAACACCTGCCGCACTGAGCTTTTGTGCATAGCCGGCGCCATCATCGCGCAGCGGGTCATGGCTCGCGGTCATAACCAACGCCGGCGGCAAACCGCTTAGGTCGGGAGCCCTGAGTGGCGCCGCCGCCAGATCGGATTTCTCCGCCTCGCTGTTGAAATAGCAATCGAAAAACCAATGCATCAGATCGGCTGTCAAAAGATAACCGTCGGCGAACTCGCGATAAGATTCGGTGTCTTCGCGCGTATCGGTGACAGGATAGACGAGGAGCTGAAAGACAAGTGGTGGGCCGCCTTCTGCTTTCGCCCGCTGCGTGACCACCGCCGCGATGCCACCACCGGCGGAATCGCCGCCAACCGCGATACGCGCCGGATCGCCACCCCATTCGCTGCAATTCTCCGCCACCCAACAGGTCGCCGCCCATGAATCATCGGTCGGTTTGGGGAACTTGTTCTCTGGCGCCTTGCGGTAATCAACGCCGACGACAATGCATTCGGCGCCCTGACACAATGCGCGGCAGACATGATCGTAATTATCAAGCCCAAGGACGACAAACCCACTGCCGTGAAAATTGATGAATACAGGCAAGGGCTTTGCCGGATCGCTTGCTTCCGGCCAGTAGATACGCAGCGGAATCGGACCGTGCGGGCCGGGAATTTCGCGGTTTTCAACCCGCAACAATTCGGGGCCCGGTGCCGCGAGTTCATTCGCCAGTTCGTCGAATTCGGCCCGCACTTCTGAGATCGGCCGATCCCATACCGATTCCGCTTCAAGCGCATTCATCTCATCAACCAGTTGCTGGACCTGCGGATGGAGAGGCATGGTG
The DNA here is from genome assembly GCA_018666805.1 of Rhodospirillaceae bacterium. Taxonomy (GTDB): domain Bacteria; phylum Pseudomonadota; class Alphaproteobacteria; order UBA828; family UBA828; genus PTKB01. The sequence goes on from JABIXB010000084.1 coordinate 9,526, forward strand.
ATTCCCCCGTTATGCCGCGACCCGGGCGCCGACGATGCTGCGATAGCCGCCACGATCCCGCCCGACCATTTTATCGAACTGTTGACGCAGATCCTTAGGCGCCGAGCCCTGAACACTCTCCCGTTCGGCCAAAGCGCGCCACAAGCCGGCAACCTTTGGCCGTGCCGCGAATAGAGCCAGCGGCGGATGGATTTCATTGGCCCAGGTCAAGCGCTGCAGCGCTGGCGTCATGGCGGCATCGACCAGCGAGACCTCGGCGCCAAGAAAGAACGGCCCACCCTTGATTTCGCGCTCGAGCCGGTCAAGCTTGTCGCCGAGCTTGGCGAGAATTTTCGCCAATTCCGCCTCGTCCTCTACCGATGTGACGGTAAACGCGTCGCTCAGCAACGCATTGCCGAACTCGATCCAGGCGCGGCAATGAGCGCGCTCGAGCGGATCGGCCGGCAGCATGTTGCCCTCTGTCACCTCATCGAGATATTCATTGATCACCACCGATTCAAACAGCACCACTTTTTCGCCGTTGTCGCGCGTGACCTCCAATACCGGAACCTTGCCGAGCGGGCTCATTTCGACGAACCAATCCGGCCGGTCGCCGAGTTCGACATAGTCGACTTCATGCGGAATTTTCTTCTCGCGCAACGTCACCACGCAACGTTGCACATAGGGGCACAGTTCAAAGCTGATCAGTCGGAAGTGGGGCATGTCGTATTCTCTTTTCGCTATTCCGCCATCAATACGTCATGGGATAGTCGCGACACCACATCATCCAACCCCTCGCCGCTCTGGCAATTGGTGAGGATCACCGGCTTGCCGCCGCGCACGGCCTCGGCATCGGCGCGCATCGATGCGACATCCACCCCGACATGGGGCGCCAGGTCGATTTTGTTAATGATCAGCAGATCGGCCTGGACGATGCCGGGGCCCTTCTTGCGCGGGATATCGTCGCCGCCCGCGACATCGATGACAAACAGCCAATAGTCCACCAGGTCGAGTGAGAAAGTCGAGGCGAGATTGTCACCGCCGCTCTCGATAACGATCAGGTCGAGCGGCGCGAATTTACTTTCAAGCAGATCCGCCGCCTCGATATTGAGCGTCGGATCCTCGCGGATCACCGTGTGCGGGCAAGCGCCGGCCTCGACCCCCATGACGCGCTCCGGCGCGATCAGGCCACCGCGCTGCAGGCGCTCGGCATCCTCCTTGGTCACCAGGTCATTGGTCACCACGGCAAGCGAGACGCCTCGTGCTGCCAGGAGCGGCAACAGACGCTCGATCAGTGCGGTCTTACCCGACCCCACCGGCCCGCCGATGCCGACACGGGCCGAAGAAACCGCACCGGCTTGTGCTGGATTGGTCATATGATCCGTTTCCTCTTTGTCTGTTCCCTCAAACGCCGGGCGGTCGCATCCGCGACCTTGGCTACCTCGTATTAACTCGGGCGCACTCTTTATTTAAACCCTCAATCGCCGGGCGCGCGCATCCGCGCGCTTGGCTTGGCGCGCTTGCCAGAATGCCCTATGCATACTGGAGTTATTTGGGCCGCTTGGCCGGTTCCGCGCCGCTAACTTTGAGCCGCGCCGCCGTCCAGCTCGCCTTAATCGCCGCGCGCAGCGCCAAACCGTCTTTAGCAAGTATACGCACCCAGGCGCCGCTCTCCTGCGGCAGGGTTGAGGCGCCGGCATAGATGCCCTGACACGACCCCAAAGCATCGCGCAGCACCGCCGCCATTTCTTCCGCCGAGCAACCGGTATGGACGACCATCAGCGTACCATGCGCGGGATAGGCCTCAGCCTTTCCGTCGAGATGCGCCTCAGCCACGTCGCCATCGATATCGAAGCGGTCAAAGGCGAGCAGCGTACCGTCCGGGCGCTCGATCCTGGTCTCGGCCGCCAGGCGGGCAAAGCGCCCGCCCGCTTCATCCGAATCATGCTGGGTGAAGGCGTCCGAGAGAATGACCGTGGCGCTCGGCTCGGCCGCCACCCGAAGTGTGGTCTCAAACTGCGCGCCGGGAAACAGGATCAATGGATCGGGCAGATATTCCAGCAGCGCGCCTTCGCCGGCACGGATCACCATGTCCTGACGCGCCGCACCATCGGTTTTCATACGGTGCACGATAGTCGCCGACTGGGTCGTCACCTGAGCCAGCGCGCCGGCCTCGGCTTCCAGTGTGAGAGCCAACGCCTCGCCGCGGTAAATACCACCCGAGACCGACTGCAAATAAAGCGTCAGCATGCCTTGTGGCACCTTGTCGAGGTAGAACGGCCGGGTGATGTGGAACGGATAGCCGACGCGCTGATGCGAGATAAAGGTGTGCCCGTCCGGCGCACGGGTGAACACCAGTTCAGCCTGGGGCTGAACAGCCAGCGGCGCAGACTCGGCCAAGTTATTTGCTTGCGACAATAGCCGTATCCCTAGCGCATCAGATAGTTCTGGCCGAGCGTCACTTCCGTCGCCGGCTCGCACGCCGCCAGCTCGCCATCGACAAACACGTCGAAGGTCGAGGGGTCGACACGGATATCCGGGCAGAAATCATTATGCAACATGTCTTTCTTACCGAGCTTGATGAAGCTCGACATGGGCAGCATTTTCTTGGCCAAGCCCAAAGTGCCGGGCAGATCGATATCGAGCGCACGTTGATGCACGAAGTTGACGCTTAAGCTTTGCGGCGCCCGGCCGCAACCACCGAATTGGGCGCGCTGGATCACCGGCTCGGTCTGGAAATAGCTGCCCGCACTGTCGCCGGTGGCGCCGTGCGCGACAAAGCCGCCCTTGATGGTGCCGAATGGCTTGATGCCGAAGAAGGCCGGCTTCCACGCCACCAGATCGGCCATCTTGCCAACTTCGATCGAGCCGACATATTGATCGATGCCGAAAGCGCGCGCCGCGTTGATGGTGTATTTGGCGACATACCGCTTGATCCGCTCATTGTCGGCATCAACGGTTTTCTCATGTGAGAGGCGGCCGCGCTGAGAGCGCATCTTGCTCGCCAACTGCCAGCAGCGCGAGATCACCTCATTGACCCGGCCCATGCCCTGGCTGTCGGAGCCGAACATCGAGATCGCGCCCATATCGTGCAGCACATCCTCGGCCATCATGGTTTGCGGCCGCACCCGGCTTTCAGCGAAGGCAACATCCTCCGGCAAATCATAGCGCAGCAGATGGCAAGACATGGTCATGTCGAGGCCCTCGTCAAACGCGTTCAGGGTGTAGGGGTTGGTCGGGTTGGTCGAAGACGGCAGCAGATGCGGCTCGCCATTGCAGCGGATGATATCCGGCGCATGGCCGCCACCACCGCCTTCGGTGTGATACATGTGCATGGCGCGGCCATTGATGGCGGCCAGCGTATCCTCATAAAAGCCCGATTCATTCAGCGTGTCGGTATGGATCATGACTGGGAAGTCATATTCCTGCGACGCGGTGAGGGCGCCGTTGATGGTCGCCGGCATGGCGCCGTAATCCTCATGGATCTTCATGCCGATAACGCCGCCGTCGAGATGCTCGGCCACGGTATCGGGATCATGCGACGAGCCGCGCCCGAAGAAGCCGAAATTGATTGGCCACTTTTCCGATGCCTCATGCATGCGCGCGGTGTTCCACGGGCCGCCGCAATCGATGGCAAAGAGCGGCCCCATGCTGCCGCCGATCATCGTCGTGAGGCCGGTCGAAATGGCATTCTCGCACTGCTCGGTCGAGAGAAAATGAATGTGCACATCGATCCCGCCGGGCGTCACGATCAGCCCACCGGCCGGGTAGTAGGTGGTGTTCGGCCCGCACACCATATTGTCGCTCACACCATCCTGGATATTGGGATTGCCGGCCTTGCCGATGCCGGCAATCTTGCCGTCGCGCACGCCGATATCGGCTTTGATGATGCCCTGCACCGGATCGATAATGGTGGCATTCTCGACCAGCATGTCGAGCGCGCCATCGGCGCGCGAGGTATGCGCGTCATAGGCCATGCCGTCGCGCATCACGCGCCCGGCGCCGGTCCAGCATTCCTCACCGTATACCGTATGGTCGTGCTCGATTTCGGCCAGAAGCGAGGTATCACCGAGGCGAATCTTATCGCCCTTGGTCGGACCATAGAGGCTGGCATATTGTTTTCTGCTGATTTTCGCCATGATTCTACGCTCCCCGGAAGCCGTTTTCACGGGCGCGCCCAATTGCCGCCTGCTTTATCTCATCCGAATCGACATTGCCTTCTGTCAGACTGTTGAAGCCGGTGACGTTGCGCCGCCCACCGATCTCGACCAGATTCACTGCAAAAGTCTGGCCCGGCTCGAAGCGCACCGCCGTGCCAGAGGGAATATCGAGGCGCATGCCGAAGCTCGCTACACGATCGAAATCGAGCGCCTTATTGACCTCGAAGAAATGAAAGTGGCTGCCGACCTGGACCGGCCGGTCGCCGCTGTTGGTAGCGGTTAAGGTTAATGTCCGGCGCCCGGCATTGAGCTCGATCTCACCCTCGGGCGTGATCACTTCACCAGCCGAGACGCGGGCCGGCTGCGGCTTGGCGCCGGGACGGATTGGCTGGTGCACAGTGACCAGTTTGGTGCCATCGAGGAACATCGCCTCGATGTGAATGACCGGAATCAGCTCGGCCACACCAGGCAACACATCGTCGCTGGTAAGCAATTGCGAGCCCAGACCCATCACCTCTTTCAGGGATTTCCCCTGGCGCGCGCAATAAAGCACTTCGTCACAGATATAGGCGATCGCCTCGGGGTGGCTGAGGGCAATACCACGCTTCTGATGCTCGCGCGCCAATTGGGCGGCGGTAAATATTGTTAAGCGTTCCTGTTCCGTGGGGGTCAAATTCATCGCTTGTCTCCCGGCCTATTTGTTCAATTGGAGAATAATCGGCTGTCCTGCGTTTCGTGACGCATCATGGCGATATCGGCCGCCGGCGCATAGGCATGCAATTCACCGAGCGGCGGCGGCGCGGTGCGTAGAATTTCATCCATCGATTTATGCAAACGGCCCAAAATGGCCTGGCTGTCGACATGGCCGATCAGGCCGAGCCTGAGCGCCGCGCCCAACAGACCGACCGAGAGGCCATGCGCCGCCATATGGCAGGCACTATCCATATCCAGGCCAAGCGCCCGCCACAGCAGACCCTGAATCACCGCCACATGGCCGGGCGCCTCGCCGGCGCGCACCCGCGCCTGGTAGTCCTTGGCGCCAGACGTGCCGAGGCGCCCGTGAATATTAAGCAGCGCCGCGCCCATACGCTTTGAGCCTTCGCGCTGTTCATACGCCAGGCTGTTCGCCTCCATCAACTGATCAGCGGCGAAGACGCACTCCAGATCACCGCCGGCAGCGTGCGCTGCGCATAAAACCGGCCGATCCGAGGACGCCCAGCGGCCGCGCAATTGATGCGCCACGAAGCGTTCGACATCCGCCGCCTTGACGATCTTGCCATCGGCGCCAAGCGCTTCGATGCCCCACGAAAACGACACCGCACCGGAGGGAAAGAAACTATCGCCATGCTGCAACATGGCGAGAAGGGTGCGTCCGTTAGTCATCGTCATTCATCATCAGCGCGCCGCGCCCGGCCATCGGCAAAATGCGCGGCCAGGCGATCGAGATAGTTTTGTTCCGGGCCGTCCAGGGCGATTTCCAATATCTCGCCGGCAAAACGTACGCGCCAATGCAGATTGCCGACGAAATAACCGAGCTCCAACGCCGCCGCTTGGTCAGCCGGGACAATGCGCAACCATTCGGTTTCCAGCATGCGCACGACGATGGCGCGCTCGTCTTCAAGCAACAGCACCGAGCCATTCTCGAGCGACAGCTCGCGATTCAGCGCAATCGCGCAATCGGTGCCCTTATCGGTGGTCACGCGCAGACGCTTGCGCGCCGTATCGGCGGCGCTCAGTTCGATTTTTTCAAGGCTGCCGGCATGCGACAGGCGATGGATCTTTTCCGCCATCTCGCCGCCGCTGGCATTGCCCAATATGTGATTCAAATGCAGCACGGCGGCAGCATACACAATCCTGCCCCCGGGGTAAAAATTGTCCGTGAAATTTATCGGGGAAATTGTACATGGCGGTCGCCTGCCTTAGCATTACGGCCTTGCGCTGGCATGGAGAGGTAGGCATATGGAACGGCTGGTGGACGCCATCCGCGCCGACATCGCCGAGCAGGTTTATGACGGCGCGGAAGTGATTGTCGCGCGCGGCGGTGAGATGTTGCTGCATAGCGCGCTCGGTTTCGCACACCGCGACTCCGGCCGCGAACTGCAAAAGTCAGACGTCTTCGCCCTTTTCTCTATCAGTAAATCCATGACCGCCTGCCTTGCCCTGCAACAGGTCGAATGCGGTCATATAAGTCTGAATACAGCCGTGGCCGAAGTCATTCCGGAATTCGCGGCCAAGGGCAAGGCGGGCATTACCCTGGCGCAGTTACTGTGCCATATGGCGGGCATGCCAGGGACGAACCCCGATGTTGCACTGGAATATCAGGGCGATCTCGAGCATGTCATGGCGTCGGTCTGCCAGGAGGCGCCGGTGAGCGTGCCGGGCGAGCGGGTAAGCTACAGCCCGATCATGGCGCATGCGACAATCGGCGAGATTGTGCGCCGGCTCGAAGGCGGCCAACTGCGCCTCCGCGATATCATGGCTCGCGATATTTTTATCCCACTTGGCATGCGGGATAGCGCGCTCGGCATGCGTGACGACCTTGTGGCCCGCGCCGTGCCCGTGGTGACGCGCGACCGCCGCCCGGGCATGTTCGAGCCCGAGAGCGCCGAAGCCCTCGGCGCCCTCCTGCTCGACCCCATAGCTGATACCGAAATGCCGTCAGGCGGCGTGGTGAGCACGGCGGAAGACGTCTTTAGATTTGCCGAGGCGTTGCGTAGCGGCAGCCAAATTCTCTCGCCCGCAACTCTGGCGCTCGCCACGCGCATCCACACCGGAAGCAAGCCGAACAATCTTTATGATTTCGCCCGCGATATGCGCGATTGGCCGGAATTCCCAGCCAATCTGGGTTTCGGCTTTTTCATCCGCGGAACGGGACTGCACCCGACCTATTTCGGAGCGCTTGCCGCGCCCTCGACATTCGGCGCCATGGGCGCGGGCTCGACGTTGTTCTGGGTCGACCCCGAGCACGAGTTGACCTTCGTCTGCCTGACGGCCGGGTTGATGGAAGAGACCTATAGCTGCGACCGTTTCATGCGCCTCTCGGATATCGCCATCGCCGCGGCACTAGCCGCCTGAGCGAAAACGCCGCTCTATTCAAAATCGTCGAATTCAGTGCCGAGAATATCCTGCTCCGGATCAACGCCGCGCCCCAACTCGACCGCGCGATTTTGATAATAGAGACTGCGCAGCGCGGCGTAATAATCGACCGAGGTTTCGCGTACGGCATCGAGTGATTCCAATAATTCCTCTCGCTGCACCAAGCCCTTGGCACCGGCGATGATTAAATTTTCCTCCGGCTCGAGCAACCAGGTAAGAGGGTTCAGAAGGGTGTCGACCGCTCGCCCAAACCCATCACGCAAATTGCTCGGCCCGAGCAGTGGCAGCACAAGATAGGGGCCTGGGCCAACGCCATAAGTATGTAGCGTCTGGCCGAAATCGGCCTCATGCGGCTCAAGGCCGATTTCTGATGCCACGTCGAACAATCCGGCCAAGCCAATCGTCGAATTGATGAGAAACCGCGCGCTGGTCTCAGCCGCATCCTCAAATTCAAATTGCAGCAAATCATTGGCGAACACCACCGGAGCATTGAGATTGGTGAAAAAATTGCTCACCCGCTGTTTGGCGAATGGCGGCACGTAATTGCCATACACCCAGGCTATGGGGCGGACTAAGATCGTATCCAGCCCGCCATTTACGAAAAAGATGGCGCGGTTAATCCCTTCCAGGGGATCGCTGATTTCCTCCGGCCCGAGGCGGTCGGCGCTGATCGCTGTTTTAGGCTTTAAAGCCTGCTCAGCGACCGGTGAGGATTGTTGCGCTTGGATTGTCTTCGTTTCTACCGGCGGCGCCATTCGTGCCCGCGCCTGAGCGGCCTGAATGGCGGCGAGGAAGCCCGGAAAGGCGGCCGTTGCGTCGGAGACAATTCCCGCCTCGAGGTGCGGTGCGGCGCGAATCGCCGCCTCGACAATCTCTTCCGCCAAGAGCGGCATCTCGGCGATGGCGCCGATCACCGCCGCGGCCATGGCTCTTTCACCACCGCGCCGCGCCGCGCGCGCGGTCAAGCTGGCAAGATCATCCCCAGTTGCCGCACCGGCGCCCGCAACATCTTGGTTGTTCCCGGCAATACGTTCAAATTCAGCCGTCAAACCCGCCGGTAGCGCCGCGCTGACAACAGACGGCAGAGCAAACGCCGTCACCAGCACAATCGTCAATAACAGAAATAGGCTAGCGCCAAGGCGGCTGCGGGGGGCGGGCAGCATGTTCGCTATCAGACCACGAGGATTAGTCGGAGCCGGTTTTCCATTCGGCGATGCGCTCGCGTGCCGCCTCGATATCCGCCGCGCTCATCTCTTCCGCGAGCTTGGTGCGGCTGGTGAGGGCACGCGGCAAGCCCTGTTCGGCGGCCATGGTCATCCAGAAGAAAGCGGTCACCATATCCTGCTCGACGCCTTCTCCCTTGGCATAACGCAGCGCCAAACTGGCCTGCGCCTTGGCATAACCCTGCACGGCAGAGCGGCGGTACCAGTCAACTGCCTTCTCAAGGCTCGCTTCCGTGCCAATACCGTCGCGGTACATCTTGCCAATATTATATTCGGCCCGCCGATTGCCGTTTATCGCCGCTTTGTGGATCCAGTCAAAAGCCTGAACCTGATCACGTGGGACGCTAAGCCCATAGCTGAACATTTTTCCCAGCGTATATTGCGACCTCACGAAGCCCTGATGCGCCGCCGCATGCAGCCAATGGGCGGCGCGCTCCATATTCCGCTCCGCGCCGTCTCCAGAGATAAACGCGTTGGCAAGATTGTGCTGGGCGCGCGCATAGCCGCTCTCGGCCGCCGCCGCCCATAACTCTACGGCGCGCTGCTGATCGAGGACGACGCCCTTGCCTTCATCATACATGGTGCCAAGGTTAAACAGAGCGCGTGTGTCTCCGGCCTCGGCCAACGGCTGCCATTCATCCAACGCGGCAGAAAAATCTCCGCGCTGATAGGCTTCCCAACCGGCGTTAAAATCGGCCCGCGCGTCAGGCGCAGAGGCGGCGAACAGCAGGCATAACAAAGCGGCGAACGCGCCGGACTTGGATAAATTTCTGATCCTCATGTTTTTGCCTCCGACATTAATCCGCAGACGCGGTGGCGCTTAATTTATTGGATTGCGCATCAAGAATTTGAATAAGCCCGTCAACGCCATGGCGTTGCACCACCGATTTGAATTCGGCGCGCTGGGTCACCGCCATGCTAATACCCTCGACCACGACATCGATGATACGTAGCGCGCCATCTTTGCCGCGCACCCGCCAATAGGTCTCGATCGGCGGCCCGCTCGGCCGGTCAATGCGGGTATGGACCATCACATCCTTGTCGCCCGACGCCTGCTCCGAGACGACGGTCAACACTTCGCCCGAATAGCCACCCAGCATGGCGGAATATTTGCGCACAATAAATTCGCCGAACGCGCGCAGATAATTGATCTGCTGCTCTTTATTCGCACGTTTCCAATGGCGCGCCAGCACAAAGCGGCCGATCAATTTGAGATCGAAGCCTTCAACCAGAATGTCACGAAACAGCGCTTCGCGCTCCGCCAGGGAGATGCCGTCATCCTGCAGCACGCCGATCGCCTGATCGCCCAATCGCTGGACGAAATTCGATGCCTCGCCATTAGCCTGCGCAGGGGCAGCCCAGAGAGCATGCAAGGCAACAATTAGCGCCAGGGAGATACAAATTATGGTGCGGCGAGAAAACATACGGCGTGGCTCGATTCCGTGGCTATTGCCGGTTTCAACCTGCATGAAACTTTGCCACGCGCCCGCTTTAGAGGCAAGCAAACTCACCTTAACTGGCGATATCCACCGCTTCCGCATCCGCTCCCGCCCGGAGCGCCGCCATGACCTTGCTGCATGGCAATACATCGCCCATGGCCTGCAGGAAGGTCGCCAATGTTGCCATGTGCTCCTCGTCATTGCGGGCCGCGTTGGCGTCTTCCACCATAATTGTCTTGAAGGCCAGCGCCGCCGATTCCCGCGCGGTGGTTTCGCAACATATGTTGGTTACCGTGCCGGCGATCAGCACGCTGTCTATGCCGCGATCGCGCAATGCCACCTCAAGACGGCCCTGGCTGCCGATAAAGGCGCCAAAGCGGTTTTTTTCGACGACGATGTCGCCGTCACGATAATCCATATCGGAATGGATCGTGTGGCCGGGGGCGCCGGTGCTAAGGGCGTCGCGAAAGCGCGTTCCGGGCTCGGGGTCCATGACATGATCGAAAAATGTCGGCCAGCGGTCTGATTCGCCCGGGCCATAGGTCGAGACCACCCACACCACAATCCCACCGGTGTCGCGGACGCATGACGCCAACGCATTGATATTCGGTATTATTTCCCTGGCGACCGGTATTTCAGCGGCGGCGTCGATGGAAACAAACGCCGTTTGCATATCGACCACCACCAGCGCCGTGCGCGCGGCTTCTAGCTCATCATACATATGTAATTTAGTCCGACGGCGGGCAATCCTGGCCAAAACCTGCTGTGAAAACTCTACTTTATGCATAGGTGTCCCCCCCAAAATCAGTCTCTAATATCCAGCGCGCATTTTTCCATTTTGCCGGATCGGTGTCCATGACTGCTAATTTTTTCCACCACTCAAAGCTCTCGGCCCGGGGGGGGTGATCCGGAAAAAACACCATTAAATCTGTAACTTTAGTAAAGCCTTAATCGTAAATGGATGTAAATGGGGGCTGAAGAACCGCTGGATGGGGCAGAAACCACTCAATCGGTTGGCACTGGGGCACTCGTCATTTTAACCAAGACGAGGTGCCGCGAGCCAGTTTGCACGATCGATATTCTGTCACCTGTCAAATATTGGAGCATGTTATGCCGGCCACAAATACAGCGCCACAAATCAACCATGATGATCTCACTTTGGAAGAGCTGTTTGCGCTCGCCCAGGATAAATCCTCGGAGGGCCGCCAGACATTGTTCGAAAACATGCGCGATATGTTTTTGGATAATGGGCGCAGCGTAAGCGACCGCGAACGGGCGCTGATGAGTGAGATCCTGCGCCGCCTGGTGCATGATGTTGAGAAGAAATTACGCAAGAGCCTGGCCGAGAATTTGTCGAAGCGCTCCGACACGCCACATGCGCTGATCGTCGAACTCGCCAATGATGAATTTGAGGTCGCCCATCCGATCCTGATCGAAAGCAATGTGCTGCAGGACCAGGATCTGATTGAAACCATCAAACACCGCACGATGGAGCATCAACTTGCCATTTCGATGCGCAAAAACTTAAGCGAGGATGTGTCCGAGGCGCTGGTCGAAACCGGCGAGCAGGATGTCATTGCCAACCTCTTGAACAATCACGGCGCCAAAATTTCGCGCCATGTGATGGATTATCTGGTGAGCGAATCCAAGCGCGTCGATTCCTATCAGAACCCGCTGGTCCAGCGCCCCGATCTACCGCCGGAGCTGGCCGAGCGCATGTCTTGGTGGGTTTCGGCGGCGCTGCGCGAACACATCTCGAACAAATTCAATCTCGACCTCGGCGAGTTGGACGACGCGATCGAGACCGTGGCAACGGAGCAATTCGGCGAAAAATCGGAAGATATGCCGCCCGCCTCGAAAGCCGAAGAATTGATCGAGCGCTTGTCGGATTTGGGTGAGCTCAATCCCGCGTTTCTCATCAAGGCCCTGCGTCAGGGCGAAATTTCCCTGTTCGAAGCGGCCTTCTGTAAGCTGACCGGGCTTAAACTGAAACTGCTCCGGCGTATCCTGTTTGAGCCGGGCGGCGAAGCGCTTGTCCTGTTGTGCCGGGCAATCGATGTCGGCGCCGATACCTTTGCCGAATTGTTCGAATTATCGCGCCGCGCCAAGGACCGGGAAGAGGAAATTTCGGCCGACCAAAAAGAGCGCTTATCCAGCCTTTACGACAAAACAAAGCCGGAAGACGCCAAACGCATTCTCAAGCGCTGGCGCCGAAGCTCGGATTATCTGTTTGCCGTAAAACAAATATCGAAGACCGCCTAAGGCGCAAGACAAGCAAGTGGTACATCAAGTTTTCTCGCGTCAAGACCTGGAACACCAAGAACCTGCCGCGCAACCAGGCAGCACGCCGCCCCGGTGGCTTGGTGCCCTGGCCGAGAGCGGCCCCGCTTCGGTCATTCTCGACGGCGCCGGAAAACTGTTATTTGCCAACCCTGCCTATCAGGCGCTGGCCCAGCGTATCGACCCCAATCTGCACGGCGAAGTCGGCGAGGCGGCGACGATAGCGAGCAAGATTCTGTCGCGTGTCTTGCGTGACGGCGGGCCGGTCGAAGATCGGCAATTGTTCAAAAACCCGCACGGCGTTACCGCGCTCCGCAGCCGCTATTGGCTGCTCCCCGGCAGCACTGGCCAAAACCAGGAAATCGCCGGCCTCATATTCGACGAAAGCCCGGAAGTAGACGCCATTCGGGCGGAGCGCCAGTCCCGCGCGCGGTTTGATGATATCGCGCGCCTCACATCCGATTGGGTATGGGAAATCGACGAGTCATTTTGTTTCACCTATGTGTCGCCGCGCGTCGCCGAGGTGCTGGGAATTCCGGCCCAGCTCGTTCTGAGTCACAATTTATTCGATATGGGTCGATTTGACGGCTTCGAACAGGCCAACAGAACCGAGCACCCCAATCCGGAATCGAGAGTGCCCTTCTCCAGCGTCCATTATACGATGTTGGCCGCCGATAAGACCCCGCGCCTGTTCGAATTAAGCGGCGTGCCTGTATTTGATGAGCAATCAGGCCAGTTTGGCGGCTATCGCGGCACCGCCACCAACATTACCGCCCAGTCGGAAGCGGAGGACCGCGCGACACGGGCACAGCTCAATTTAATCAGCACCGTCGAATCGATGCCGCAAGGTTTTGTACTCTGCGATTCGGACGATAAAATCCTTCTCTGCAACTCTCACTTCGAGGCATTTATCACGCCGGGCGGCGACATGATTTCGCCAGGAGCCGATTATCACGCCTTGATCGAGAAAGCGGCGAAGAGCGATATTTTTGATTTCCCACCGGACGGCCTCGACGCCTTTGTTGCCGAACGGATCGCCAGCCACAAATTGGCGAAGCATGATTCGGAATACCAATTGGCCGATGGCCGCTGGGTGCAGTTGTCCTGCGAAATGACCGAGGATGGCGGCGCGATCGAAACCTGGATTGACATCACGCGCATGAAAGAGCGTGAAGCCGAACTGCTCGAAGCCGAGGCCATTTCCCGCCACGGCCGCGAACAGGCCGAACATGCGAGCCGGACCAAATCGGAATTCCTCGCCAATATGAGCCACGAGCTGCGCACACCCTTGAACGCCATCATCGGATTTTCGGAAATCATCAAAGACGAAGTGCTCGGGCCGCTCGGCAACGAACAATATAATAATTACGCTGCCGATATTCACGACAGCGGCCTCCATTTGCTCGGCCTGATCAACGATATTCTCGACTTCTCCAAGGCCGAGGCCGGTAAAATCACGCTGGTTGACCAGCCGATGGATTTGGCCGCCGCCGTCGAGGGCTGCGCGCGCCTATTGGCGCCGCGCGTCGCCGGCACCGAAATCACGATCGAAACCAATATTCAGGCCGACTTTCCGCGTGTGCGGGGCGATCTGACCAGGATCAAGCAAATCATCCTCAACCTGCTGTCGAATGGCGTGAAATTCACCGAGCAGGGTTCGGTCACCGTATCCGCCGAATTCGATTTTAAGGCCGGCATCACCGTGCGCGTGTGCGACACCGGAATCGGCATCGCCGAAGAGGATATCGATCAGGCATTTTCCCTGTTCGGCCAGGTCGACAGCGCGCTGAGCCGAAAATTCGAAGGCACCGGGCTCGGCCTGCCGCTATCGCGCTCGATGGCGCAATTGCATGGCGGCGATTTGGTTCTCGAGAGCGAGGTCGGCAAAGGCACCTGTGCCATCATCACCCTCCCGGCGGAACGCCTCATCCAGCCCTGACGGCGCTCATATTCTTCTTATCGGCGCTCACCTCCCGGTGTTCTCTAGGCCGCGCACACCTCATCAAGCAAGCGGCGCATGAACTGCTCGCAGGCGCGCACTTCACTCAGCTCAATAAATTCATTCGGCTTGTGCGCCTGTGCGATGCTACCCGGCCCACATACTACCGCCGGATTACCGGCCTCCTGAAATTGGCCGGCCTCGGTGCCATAAGCGACGACCTCGGTTGTGTTCTTGCGCGCCAACGCCAGAACCAGCGCCTCGGCCGACGAGCCGTCCTCCGGCGCCAATCCGGGCACAAAGGCGCGCACCTCCGTTTCGATGCCGGTCGATTTATCAACCGCATGCATCTTCGGCAGCACCACATCATCGACATAAGTCTGGAAGCGATCGCGGATCTCATTCGCGTCGGCGCCGGGCATAAGGCGGTATTCCCAACTGAAGGTGCAGTGCAGCGGCACAATATTTTGCGCCGTGCCACCCTGAATCGTACCGACATGAACGGTTGTGTAGGGCGGATTGAAGCCGCTCTCGGGCTGGCTCCGTTGATCGCGCATTTCGTCGCTGATGCCGCTCAGGAAATGCACCAGCTCCGCCGCATAGGCAACCGCATTGACGCCGCGGTCGATTTCGCTCGAATGGCGCTCCAATCCATGCACGGTGGTGTAAAAGCTACACACCCCCTTATGCGCATTCACCACCGACATCAGGGTCGGCTCGCCGACGATCACCGCGCGCGGCTTGGCGCCGAACTGATCCATTTTCGCGATCATCAGCGGCGCCCCGATACAGCCGACTTCCTCATCAAACGACAAGGCCAGGTGAATTGGCGTCTTCAGTTTTGTTGTGGCGAATTCGGGCGCCATGGCGAGCGCAATGGCGATGAAGCTCTTCATATCCGAGGTGCCGCGGCCATAGAGCTTGCCGTCTTTTTCGACTACTTCAAAAGGGTCGCTGTCCCACGCTTGGCCGTCCACCGGCACCACATCGGTATGGCCTGAGAGAACAATGCCCGGCACGTCCGGCGGGCCGATGGTGGCGTATAAATTGGCCTTTTCACCGCCCGCATCGTGGATCAAATTGGATTCCACGCCAAGGCTTGACAGATAATCGGAAACGAAATGAATGAGTTCCAAATTAGACAGCCGGCTGGTGGTATCGAAAGAGATCAGCTTTTTGATCATCTCGATCGCGCTATATCGATTATCGGGCATGTGCGGAGGCTTTCAAATATTGCGGTGCAGGCGGCGATAGTCGCCGCACGCCGCCAACTTTTCAAGAACGATGGCGCGACTTTGGCATAGAGAGCTTGGAACGTTGTATTGACACAGCCGATCCCCCATATAGCGTTGGTAAGGGCAGCTTCGAAATAACTGAAAAGCTTAACTTTTGCGCCGTCGCCAGCGAACCTTAAAGATAGTTCTGCCGATCCTCGTTCTCCTCGGAGCCCTGGCCGTTGCGGGCTATCTACAGGCGACCAAGCCCCAGCTCGAACCCGAAGCGCCAGAGGAGCGCAGTTGGCTGATCGCCGCCACCCCGGCGGTGATTGCCGACCAACAGCCGGAATTGCTGGCATATGGCGAAATCGTCGCCCAGCGTGACGTCGAAATGCGCAATCTCGTCGCCGGCCAAATCACCGCTGTTGGCGAAAATTTCGTCGACGGCGGCGTGGTGCGCGCTGGCGACCTTCTGGTGCAAATCGATTCGTTCGAATTCGACGCGGCCGTGGCCGAGCGCGCCGCCCAGGTCAAGGAAGCCGAGGCGCGGCTGGCTGAGATCAAGGCACAAATCGCCGCCGAAGTGAGCAATCTGACGTTCGACCGCGAGCAGCTGGAAATCGCCGAACGCGAGTTGCGGCGCCGCGACGTGCTGGCCAGAGACAAGGTTATCTCCGAAAAGGCGCTCGATGATGCCCGCCTGGCGCGCAATGAACGGGCGCGCACGGTTTCGCTTGGCGAGCGCAACCTGCAAATGCTGCGCGCCAACGGCGACCGCCAGCGCGCCGTGATCGCGCAAACCGAGGTTGGCCTCAAGCGGGCGCGGCGCGATTTGCGCAACACCCGCCTGCTCGCGCCGTTCGACGGCTTTTTGACCGAAACCGGCGCCGCCATCGGCAAGCGCCTGCCGGTCAACGGCCAGGTCGCCCGCCTGATCGATCTCAACCATCTCGAAGCGAAGATTCATCTCAGCGATGATGAATTCGGCCGCCTCGTCAAACCGCCGGAAAGCCTGCTCGGCCGCCCGGCGCGCGCGCTGTGGCGTGTGGGTGCGGAAATTTTCGAATACCGCGCCGAGATCGCCCGCGTCGGCGCGGAAATAGATGCCGCCAGCGGCGGCGTTCAGGCCTATGCCCGCATTGACAGCGCAGGTCTGAAAACCGCCCTCAGGCCGGGCGCTTTCGTCGAGGTTTATCTGCGCGACCGGCACTATCGCCAAGTCGCCCGCCTGCCCGAAAGTGCCCTCCACAACGACGAAAAAGTCTATGTCATCGTGGATGGCCGGCTGGCCCAGCGCCTGGTCGAATTGGTCGCGCGCATTGGCAATGATGTCCTGGTGCATGGCGAGCTCGCGCATGGTGAAATCGTGGCGACAACGCGATTTCCCGGCATCGGCCCGGGAGTCAAGGTCACAGCCAGATGAAGGCGCCGCGGCGTGACCTGATCGGCGTCTTCGTGCGCCACGGCACCGCCGCCAATCTGCTGATGGCCTTCCTGATCGTTATCGGCCTGTTTTCCCTGGCCCGGCTGAACACCCAGTTTTTCCCCAAATTCACCGTCGACTGGATCACGGTGACCGTCGATTGGCCGGGTGCCAGCGCCGAGGATATCGACGCCAATATCGTCAGTGTGATCGAGCCCAAGGTGCGCTTTCTCGATAGCGTCTACCGTGTCTCATCGCAATCTTCCGAAGGCGTCGGCCTGGTTGCCATTCAGTTTCAGCAGGGCACCGACTTGCAAGCGGCGCTCGGCGATGTGGAATCGGAAGTGGCCCAACTCACCACCCTGCCGGCCGACAGCGAGAATCCGGTGGTGCAGCGCGTCTATAGTTATGAGCCGATCGGCCGCCTGATTCTCTCCGGCCCCTATCCTGAAGCCTCTCTCAAGTCACTGGCCAAGGACATACGCGAAGGACTGCTCGCCAAAGGGGTTGACCGGGTCGGGCTGGCGGGAGCGCGGCGTGAGGAAATCTGGGTCGAATTGCACCCGCGCACCATGCGCCGGCTTAACCTTGAAGCCGAGGAGATTGCCACCAGCATCCGCCAAAGCTCGCTTGACCTGCCGTCGGGCATCGTGCCGAGCGGCACCGACAAGCAAATCCGCAGCCTCGGCCTGGCAAAGACCGCCGAGGAGATCGGCCATATCGAAGTGCGGGCGCTCGACAATGGCGAGAAAATCCGCTTGCGCGATATCGCCCATATCTCCGACCGCTTCAACAAGGACGATCCGCTCGTCTTCCGCAGCGGCCAGCCCGCCATTGAACTGCAGGTGCAACGCGCGCCCTCATCCGATGCCTTGGAGCAGACCGCGCTGCTGAATGAATATGTGCGCGAGATCCGGCCTTCGCTGCCCGCCAATCTGAAACTTGAACAATATAACGACGTCGCCGAAGCGATTAACGACCGCATCAATCTACTGCTCAAGAACGGCGCCAGCGGGCTCGCCTTGGTCGTCGCCGTGCTATTTATTTTTCTCAGCGGGCGGGTTGCCTTCTGGGTTGCGGTCGGCATTCCCGTCGCCATGCTGGCAACGCTCGCGGCAATGGCGCTGATGGGGCAATCGATCAATATGGTCAGCCTGTTTGCCATGATCATGGCGATCGGCATCATCGTCGACGATGCGATCGTCGTCGGCGAGCATTCAGTTACCCGGCGTGCGCTCGGCGATTCGCCCACCCAAGCGGCCGAAACCGGCGCCAAGCGCATGTTCGCGCCGGTAATCGCGGCGACTCTCACAACCCTCGCCGCCTTTCTGCCGCTCCTCATGGTCACCGATATCATCGGCCAGATCATCTACGCCATTCCGATGGTTATTATTGCCATTCTAATCGCCAGCCTGATCGAATGTTTTCTTATCCTTCCAGGCCATCTCAGGGGCGCGCTCAAAACCGACCCGCGCGCCGAAAACCGCTTCGCACGCTGGTTTAATCCACGCTTCGAAGCATTTCGGGACGGCGCCTTTCAGCGTTTCGTCCGCGCCTGCCTGGCATGGCGCTATTTCACCCTGAGCATTGGCCTGGGTCTGCTCATTTTCCTGATCGGCTTGATGGGTGGCGGGCGGATCGGCTTCGTTTTCTTTCCTTCACCCGAATCCGATACAGTTTACGCCAATGTGGTGTTCGTTGAGGGCACTAAGCGCGAAACCAGCATGGCCATGCTGGAGGAATTGGAACGCGCCCTCCATGTCGTCGAAGATAAGTTAACCGGCGGCGAAGGCGGCCTCGTGGTGATCAGCGTGGCCCAGCTCGGCAAGCCGATTGGCCGTTCGGACAGTTTCTTCCTGGGTAGCGGCGATCATATTGCCGGCATGCGGGTGGAGCTTGTGCCATCCGACAGCCGCAGTGTGCGAACGACGCAGTTGCTCAGTAACTGGCGCGACGAAATCCGCCTGATGGCCGGCACCGAAAGTTTCACCTTGATCGAGGAACAGTCAGGGCCGCCGGGGCGCGAAATTGACCTCCGTATCAGCGGCCAGTCGCTCACCGACCTCAAGGCGGCGGCATTGGAGGCGCGCGCCCTTCTTGGGCGTTTCCCCGGCATCAGCGATGTCGACGATGACCTGCCTTTCGGTAAGCAGGAAACCATCATGGAAGTAACGCCACGCGGCCGCGCCCTCGATTTCACCACCGAAAGCGTCGGGCGCCAGGTTCGTAATGCCTTCGAAGGGGCCATTGCCAAACGCTTCGCGCGCGGCGATGAAGAAATTACGGTACGTGTGCTTTACGCCCGCGATTCCTTGAACGAGGCCGATTTTCGCGGCCTTTATCTGCTCAGCCCCGGCGGACAGGAAGTCCCCCTGGCGGAGGTCGTTGCCTTCCGCGAAAAAGCGGGTTTTGCCCGCATTCGCCGCGAGGACGGTCTGAGAACGGCCAGCGTCACGGCCGAGGTCGACGAGCTCGTCAACACCAGCGATCAGATAATTCAGGCCATGCACCAGGAGGGGCTGCAGGCTCTGGCGAATAAGCATGGCGTCAGCGTCGAATTCCGCGGCAAGGCGGAAGAACAGGAGCGCACCCTTGGCGACATGAAGCTCGGCACCTGGATCGCCCTGATCGCGATTTACATGATTCTGGCGGCGATTTTTTCGAGTTATATACGGCCAATATTCGTCATGGCGGTGATTCCGTTTGGCATCGTCGGCGCCATTCTCGGCCACCTTATTCTCGGCTTCGATGTTTCTGTGCTCAGCCTTGTCGCCCTGTTGGGGTTGGCCGGCATTGTGGTCAATGATTCGATCATTCTGGTGCGCTCCATCGAGGAGCGTTTACGCGCCGGCGAGGCGCTGGTTGAGGCTGTCGTCGGCGGCGCGCGCGACCGCCTGCGCGCGGTTATCCTCACCTCGGTCACCACCATGTTCGGTCTCTTGCCGCTGCTGTTCGAAACCAGCCTGCAGGCGCAATTCCTCAAACCGATGGCCGTCACCATCGTTTTCGGCCTGCTCGGATCGACCATTATCGTCCTGGTTTTGGTGCCGATCCTGCTCGTCATTCAGGCCGATATCACGGCCCTCTTTGCGCGCTTCAAATCATACTTTACCGGGCGGCGGAACACCGCAAACCTCTAATCGCGCCAAAAGGTCGGCACCAGGAGGATGAGGACGGTAAAGAGCTCTAGGCGGCCGAGCAGCATGGCGAAAGAGAGCAGCCATTTGGCGGCCTCCGGCAGCGGCTGGAAGGTGCCGCTCGGGCCAATGATCGGACCAAGGCCGGGCCCGACATTGGCGAGCGCCGTGGCCGCGCCGGAAATGCTGGTGATGTAATCCAGCCCCATCAGCGACAGCGCCATGGCCAGCACGCCGAAGCTGACAATGAACAGGAAGAAGAAGCCCATCACCGCTCCCGGCACCGTTTCCGGTATGGGGCGGTGATTATATTTCATCGGAAAGACGCCGTGCGGCTGAATCAATTGGTGAATTTGCACCCGTGCCGTGGCGTAGAGCACCTGGAAGCGAAATACCTTGATGCCGCCCGTGGTGCCGCCGGTGCAGCCGCCGATGAACATCAATACGGTAAAGGCCGGCAGGGCAAAACTGCCCCAGCCGCTGTAATCGGCGGAGGAATAGCCGGTTCCGGTCAACACCGAGATGGCGTTGAAGCTGGCATAGCGCACCGCATCGTCAATCGCCATGCCACCGGCCAACCATTGCCAACCCGACAGCGCCAGCAGCGCCACCAGCACGATGCCCATAAACCAGCGCACCTGGGTATCGCGCCACAGGCGCTTCGCACCGCCGCGTACGGCATGCAGATAGAGCACAAACGGCAATGAGCCGAGCACCATAAAGACAATGGCGATGCCCTCAATGACGGCATTGTCGAACATTCCGAAAGAGCGGTCCGAGGTCGAATAGCCGCCCGTCGCAATCGTCGTCATGCCGTGGCAAATCGCCTGAAACGCCGTCATACCGGCCAGCCAATAGGCCAGCGCATTGATGATCGTCAGCGCCAGATAAACCAGAAAAATGGCGCCGGCGAGTTGCGCGGTGCGCGGCAACACGCGTTCCGACTGATCCGAGGATTCGGCGCGGAAGAGCTGCATGCCGCCGATCCGGAGCATCGGCAGAATGGCGATGGCGGTGACAATGATGCCGATGCCGCCGAGCCATTGTAAGAGGGCGCGCCACAGGAGAATACCGGGCGGCGCATCGTCGAGCCCGCTGATCACGGTCGAGCCGGTCGTGGTCAGGCCGGACATCGCCTCAAAATAAGCATCGGCGTAACTGAGGCCGAGATCGGAGAAGACGAAGGGCAGGGCTGCGAAAGCCGAAATGATCACCCAGGCGAAGGTGGTCAGGATAAACGCCTGCTTGACCGTCAGATTGGCCTCACCGGTACGGTTGACCAGAGTCATGGCGACGCCGATGAACAGCGTGAAAACACCGGCGGCGAGAAAGACGCGCCAATCCTTATTGCCGGCAATGCCGTCGGCCACCGCCGGCAACATCATGGCCAGCGCGACCGTCGTCAGCAGAACCCCAATCACAAAGAATATGGGGCGAAAATCCTTAACCGAGCCCATTCAACCGGTGCTCCAGCCTAGTGGACGAAATCCAATATATGGTAGTCGGGCGCCTATTGGATCGGCGCTTGCCTATATTCTAGCCTAAGGGCTTGCCGAGCTCGTGCCCGATCACCGCAAGAAATTCGCGCCGTGTCTTCGGGTCGGTGCGAAACGTTCCCAGCATGCGGCTGGTCACCATCATCACGCCACGTTTTTGAATACCGCGGGTGGTCATGCAGTGATGCGCCGCCTCGACCACCACACCAACGCCGCGCGGCTTAATGACATCACCCAGGGCATCGGCGATCTGCGCCGTCATCTTTTCCTGAATTTGCATACGCCGGGCATAAACCTCGACAATACGCGCCAATTTGCTGATCCCGACAACGCTCTTATCGGGCAAATAGCCGATATGCACCCGCCCCACGATCGGCGCCATATGGTGTTCGCAATGAGAATTGATTTCGACGCCCTTCAGCACCACCATTTCGTCGTAACCATCGGTCTCTTCGAAGGATTTATTGAGAATTTCGACGGGATCCTGACGATAGCCGGCATAATATTCCTCATAGGCGCGCACAACGCGGTCGGGCGTATCCAACAGGCCCTCGCGGTCAGGGTCGTCGCCGGCCCACTTGATAAGGGTGCGGACGGCGTCGCGCGCTTCCTCTTTGCTGGGCCGATTCTTGTCGAGAGCGGAAACTTTCGCCGGACGGGAATCGGTCGCTTCGTGTTTACTCAAAACACTTCTCCTATGGACGAAATAATCTGTGGGTAAGACGCCTGCGCAGGTCTCGGTGGCAATTGGGGTATGGGAATTAAGTGAGCCAATGGCGCGCGCCCTATTTATCGCCTAATACGCTCGCGTGCAAGCAGCAGGGACCCGAAAAAGAGCAAAAACTGCGCCCACCTAATTTAACCTCACTTGCTGATTCGGATCGTCGAGCGAAAATGTCGGAATAACCGCCTCAAACCGTTCGCCGCCATCCACTTCCATCTCGTAGAAACCGGCCATAATGCCGGATGGTGTCGATAGCGGGCAGCCGCTGGTGTATTCGAAGCTCTCTCCCGGCGCCAATATCGGCTGTTCACCGATCACACCAGGGCCACGAACCTCCTGAATTTGGCCCAGCCCGTCGGTAATGTGCCAATATCGGTTCAATAATTGTATCGTCGCGCCGCTTTGGTTGTGGATGGTGACATGGTAGCCCCAGACATAGCGGCTTTTATCCGGCTCGGATTGCTCGTCCAGGTAAAATGGGTTAACCGTAATTTCAACCGAATTTGTCAGCTTTTGGTACATTTTCCGTCCGATACCCGCGAAACTTCAAGCGGGGCCGTATGGCCCCGCCCGGTGCTCGGCTAATATTGTGGCAAGCAGCGCCTTTGTCCAGTGCCAGAGCACATGTATAGGCTTCTCAACCTATAGCCTGGGCAAGGTCTTCCTTGACGTCCTCGACGTCCTCCAGGCCCACGGAAAGGCGCAACAGGCCGTCCGAGATGCCGAGCGCCGCCCGTTCCTCCGGCTGAAGGCGCTGGTGGGTTGTCGTCGCCGGGTGGGTAATCAGGCTTTTCGCATCTCCGAGATTGTTGGATATATCGATCAGCTGAAGGCGGTTAAGCAGGTCGAACGCCGCCGCTTTACCGCCCGACATATCGAAACTGACAACCGTGCCGCCGGCGCTCATTTGGCTTTGCGCGAGCGCATATTGCGGATGGCTCTCAAGGCCCGGATAAAGCACCTTTCCGACCGCGCCGCATGATTGCAAAAAGCCCGCAACCGCCAGCGCATTGGCGCACATGCGCTCGACCCTTAATTCCAGCGTCTCCAGGCCCTTCAACAAGACCCAGGCATTAAACGGGCTGAGCGAGGGGCCGGTGTGGCGCAGGAACGGCAGCAATTCGTCATCGACAAAGGCCTGGTCCGACAATATCGCGCCGCCAAGACAGCGGCCCTGGCCGTCGATATGTTTGGTCGCGGAATAGACAACGATATCAGCGCCAAGCTGCATGGCGGGCTGCAACAGGGGCGTGGCAAATACATTGTCGACAATCAGGCGCGCGCCGTTTTCTTTCGCCAGCGCCGAAACCGCCGGCAAATCAATTATCTCAAGCGTCGGATTTGACGGTGATTCCAAAAAGACGCAAGCCGTCTCGGGCCGGAACGCCGCTTGCCACTGGGCCATATCCGTGCCGTCCACAAGCGTTACCTCGATGCCATAGCGCGGCAGTAATTCACCGACAATATAGAGGCAGGAGCCAAACAGGGCGCGCGACGCGACAACATGATCGCCGGCCCGCAGCTGCGCCATCAAAGCAGCGAACACAGCCGCCATACCGGTGCTCGTCGCCTTGCACGCCTCGGCGCCTTCCAACAGGGCCAAGCGCTGTTCGAACATGGCAACGGTGGGGTTGCCAAAACGCGAATAAACAAAGCCTGGCGCCTCGCCCTTGAAGCGCGCTTCCGCCTCGGCCGCGCCGTCATAGACATAGCCCGAGGTCAGAAATATCGCCTCGCTTGTCTCGCCATGGCCTGAGCGCGTCGTGCCGCCGCGCACCAGACGGGTTGCCCGGCGCCACTTCTTGCCGTCGCTGCTGCTGTTCTTCGCCATCTCGAACCTTTCCCAATAAAAAACCCCGGCCGGTCAGGTCGGGGCTCATACGGGCTCGACCTTTTAGCGGTTTGTTTTACGTGGCCGCAAGCCGGTCGGCTCAAATCACCACGTTCGAGGGCCCTTGAAAAGCATGTATCGCCAACGCCGTCAAGGGGCGGCTATGAAAAACGCCCTCTTAAGCGCCGCTTGCGGTCGCGCTGCAGGCACCGCCGCCAAGCACACAGAAACGCGCGCAGTGCGGGTGATTGAGGCTTACCGGCAGGCGGATCGCTTCGCCCAGCGTCTCGCCAAGCTCGAACTCGGGCGCGTAGGGCAACAGGGTGCAGGCCACCACCGCCGGGCGCGCCGCCCCCTTGCGCCGCACCACCATGCGCGACGTGGCGCACATCATGCTATCCGGATTGACGCCCAAGATACCCCAACAAGCCGTGGTGATTTCGGCCACGTCGCTGGTGGCGTCCATTTCCGGGAAGAGCACAAGATGCTCCGGATTGTGCGCATCCAGGACGACGCCGTGCTCGGCAAAGAGGGCGGCATATCCGGTGCGCAAATCGCCCTCGCTCTCACGCCAGCAGGTGCGCCCGGCGACATTCAGGGCAAATCCGTTTTGCACCAGCCACTTAAACCCGACCATCATGCGCGTCCACGAGCCCTTGCCGCGCTCCATATCGTGCAAAGCGGTGGAATAATGGTCGATCGAAATCCGGAGCACCAGTTTGGCGCCGAATTCAGCTTTGAGTTCCGCCAAACAGGCCTTGTGGTTCAGCAGCGGGCGCATGGCGTTGGTCAGCACCAACACGCGATAGCCGCGCACCAGGCAATCGCGCAGATGGCTGATAATGTCCGGATTCATAAAAGGTTCGCCGCCGGTAAATCCGATCTCCTCGGCTTGCCGGCCCGAATCCGCCAGTTCATCGAGATATTGGCGTATGTCGCGCCGCGTCAGATAGGACAGACGGTCATTGCGCGGGCTCGATTCGATATAGCAATTACCGCATGTCACATTGCACAGGGTGCCGGTGTTGAACCAAAGGGTGCGCAAACCGCCAAACGCCACATCGGCGCGCGGCGCACCGTCCTTGGTGCGCGCGGGGTGTTTGAATTTACCTGGATCGAGTGTCGGGCTCAGGAGCGGCTCGGATTGAGACATCTATTTCTCGGTTTGATGGGCGCGGGGCCGGCAGAAGTAGGCACGCAATGTCACGGCAATACAGCTAAGCATACGATTATGGCAATTCAATTATCGGTGTTTAAATACCGCCAGGGTAGAAGCAACAGCCGGCGCAAGTTGCGGCTTGCCTCGCCGGGGTTAAATTCTCTATCGTTGCCAATGTTGCGGGTGTAGCTCAATGGTAGAGCATAAGCTTCCCAAGCTTGTGACGGGGGTTCGATTCCCCTCACCCGCTCCATATTTGTTCGCCCCTCAGATGCCGGGCGGTCGCGTCCGCTCCCTTGGCTACCTCGTATTAACTCGGGCGCGCTCTATATTTAAACCCTCAATCGCCGGGCGGTCGCGTCCGCTCCCTTGGCTACCTCGTATTAACCCGGGCGCGCTCTATATTTAAACCCTCAATCGCCGGGCGGTC
>JABIXB010000085.1 GCA_018666805.1 Rhodospirillaceae bacterium
CGCGACAAGGTGATGGCGGCTTGCGTCACCGGTGACGTGCCGGCCGCGCCGGTCTATTCGATCGCCGATATCTTCAAGGACCCGCAATATAAAGCGCGCCAGACCCTGGTGACGGTCGATGACGAAACCGCCGGCGAGATCGTGGTGCCGAATGTCTTGCCGCGCTTGTCGGACACGCCGGGCCGCATCGACCATCTCGGCCCCGCCCTCGGTGATGGCATTCAAGCGATCTATGGCGACGAGCTTGGCTTTAGCGAAGAAGAGTTGGCCGAACTGAAGCGTGACGGCGTGATCTAAATAATGATTCGTCCAAACGGCACCACCAACCGAAATGCACCATGCATTCCGGCAAGGGCGACCGCCCGCCCGAGTTAATACGAGGTAGCCAAGCGCGCGGATGCGCGCGCCCGGCGTCTGAGGGACCAAACAAAAAGAAAGTTCTAATCCGCCGCCGCGGATTCGAACTCTGGCGCGCGTAGTTTTTCGAATTTGGCTATGATGTGTTCGCCCGATGTTGTGGGCGCATACTTTGGCGGATTGTCGGCGCCATGGCAGTTGGGCAGGCATTCTACGGCTGCGTCGTAATTGGGCTGGTGGAAAAACAGCAGCGAGGTCTTGCTGAGATGCGCCTTGTCGCGCGGTGGGTTGGTGACGCGGTGCAGCGTTGAGACCCATTGATCGTTGGTCCATTCGGCCATCAGATCGCCGATATTGATAGCGAAGCTGCCGGCGATGCGCGGCACCGTCTCCCACGTGCCGTCCTTGCGGAACACCTGCAGCCCGCCGATATCGGTGTCGGTGTGGACGATGGTGAGGCTGCCGTAATCGCAATGCGCGCCACCACGTAATTGCTTCTCCTTCGGCGGCTCTGCTTGCGCCGGATAGTGGTTGATGCAGAAATTGGTGATGTGCTTGTCGGTCTTGTCCTCGAAGAATGTTTCGTCGAGGCCGAGCGCCAGGGCGAAAATACGCATCAGCGTGCCGGCCAGCTTCTCCATCTCGCGGAAATATTCCTCGCACAGTTGGCGCATATTGCCGGGCCGGTCGGGCCAGATATTGGGCGCGAAATAGCGCGCGCCACCCTCGCCGAAATGATATTCGTCGAGCGCGTGATCGAACGGCCCCATATTAAACGCCTCGCGCAAATCCTCCGGCGTCTCCTCATCCATGCTGTAGGCCAGGCTGTGATGCTCCGAAGGCGAATAGCCGCGCAACCGATCCGCCGGAATCTTATGGCGCATCTTCTCCCAGTGCGGCAAAGCGAAATAGTCATCGCTCATGCCATGCATCGCGTCGATCAGAGCGTCGGGCACATCGTGGCCTGAGACGACAAGAAAACCGATCTCGCGGCAGGCCTTGTCGACTTCGGCGGCCACCCGCGCTTTGTCGTCCGCCCCGCCATGCAGAAACGGCGCGATGTCGATAAACGGAACGATGCTGTTGTTCATTTTCCTGCCCCTTGGAGGTTCCTTGCCTATTATTACGTATATCCTGCCCACCTTGCTACGCTCGGCAAAAAAATAGCGCGAAAGAACCCCGCCATGACGGACCATGCGATTTCCACGCGAGATACACCCGAAGCCTTCGACGCCTGTCCGCCCGGCGACGCCGCCGCCAAGCGCCTCGCCGCCGCCTTCCAGCGCGAAGTGATGAACGGCCTCAGAATTTCGACGCGGGCGCGCTGCATTGCGCTTGGCGCCATTGCGATCCTTATCGTGGTGCAAAATTGGGAAGCCGGTGTGGCGGCAACGCTTTATTTTGAGGTTCTTCTCGCGCTCTTTCTGGTTCTCGGCATCGGCCATTATTGGCTGGCGAAATCGCGCTTTTCTCATGCCGTGCACAAGTATCTTTTCGCCACGGCGGATATTTTTCTGCTCGTCTTTGTCATTCTTATGCCGGCGCCGTTCGACGACACGTTCGTTTCTCCACCATTGATCCTGCGCGGCCCCAACTTCCTTTATTTCCTCGTATTGTTGGCCGGTACGATGCTGTCCTACTCGCCGCGCCTGGTACTGTGGAACGGCGCCGTGACCATTGCGGCGTGGAGCTTTGGCGTGTGGTGGATCATCTCGCTGCCGGAGACCATCACCTTTCTCGATTTCGCTAATCCGCGCCCGCATGAGGAGACGCGGCGCATTTTCCTCGATGAGAATTTCGTTTTTGTCATGGGCTGGGTTCAGCAGATCGTCATCTACGCCATCTTCACCGGCATCATGGCCCTGGTGGTGTGGCGCGCGCGGCGTTTGGTGGAGACGCAAGCGTCGACCGAGCGCGAGCGGGCCAATCTGTCACGTTATTTTTCGCCCAACATGGTCGATGAGCTGGCCGCCTCCGACACGCCGTTGGGTGCGGTCAGGCGGCAGAATGTTGCTGTTCTCTTCACCGATATCGTTGGCTTTACCGGTATGAGCGAAGCGCGCAGCCCGGAACAGGTGATCGCTCTGTTGCGCGGCTTTCACGGCCGCATGGAAGAGATCGTGTTCGCGCATGGCGGCACGCTCGATAAATATATCGGTGACGCGGTGATGGCGACGTTTGGCACGCCGGAAAGCGGTGCGCGTGACGCCTCCGATGCGCTCGCCTGCGCCCGCACCATGGCGGATGCGATGAAAGCATGGAATGCCGAGCGCGCGGCGGCGGGCGAGGCGCCGGTTGAGGCTGGTATCGGTGTGCAATACGGCCCGGCGGTGCTCGGCGATATCGGCGGCGCGCACCGGCTCGAATTCGCGGTGATTGGCGATACCGTCAATGTGGCGAGCCGGCTCGAGCGGCTGACGCGCAATCTCGATGTTGAGATTGTTGTTGGTGGAGATTTGGTGGCGGAGGTGCGGCGTGAAGGCGGTGGCGAAAATTTACTGGAAGGGTTTAGCGAGCGGATAGGTCAAGAAATTCCCGGGCGTAGTGGCACCATTACTATTTGGGCGCGGTAGCGCGCGGCGCGCGCTCGGTTCTCTCCTCCAACCCAAACCCTTCCTTCCCACAGAATCCTTTGCGGGGAGAAAAGGCCTATTCCGACTCAGCCCGGTATCGGCAGGGTGAATCTCGATTCCAAAAAAAACCGGGCCGGTTATTTACCGGCCCGGAGGGAGGGAGATGAGATTCGCGATGTTCGCGCTTCTCTCTTCCGGGAGGGGATATCAGGGAAGATAGTCATGATAATGGCTAAATTAGGGCGGCGGCGCTGTGATCTAGATCACAATTATCTGTTTTTATTAGTTTTTTTTGTAACTGACGTCACTTGGCGTCAGAAAGCTGCGCAATTCGGCATGATCGGGCTTGAGATCGGCCCATGCCTCGCATTCGCAGGAAAAAATGGCGATGGCGCCGGGCGGACAATCGCGTGCCGCGCGCCGCGCCAAATTGCCGCCGCCACGGCCGAGGAGAAAACGGGTGAGCGCGTGCAGGCCCGGATTATGTCCGACCAGCAGCACTTCGTTTGCTGTGTCGGCAAGGGCGCGGAGCTGCATCAAGAGGTTCTCGGCGCCGGCGAGATAAAGTTCGGGGCGGATCTCAAGTGCGGGTGGCGTATCCATCGCGGCGGCGAGCAATGCGGCGCTCTCCTGTGCGCGCTGGGCGCTCGAGCACAGAATCTGATCCCAGGCCATGCCCTCGCCCTTGAGATGCGCCGCCAGGCGGCGGCAATCATCCTTGCCGCGCTCAGTAAGCGCGCGCGCCTCGTCGCCGTCGGCGCCGCGCCCCTCGGCTTCGCCGTGGCGCATGATGGTGAGCTGTTTGATCGTCGATCTCCTTGCCGCCGGGGCGCCGCTTCCTGTTAAATGGCACGCCAAAGTTCAAGATCAGTGGAGCGCTAAAGAATGGCCGATGATGCCGCATCGCGAAACCCCTATGACG
>JABIXB010000086.1 GCA_018666805.1 Rhodospirillaceae bacterium
GAAGGCGTCTGCCGCGACCTGGTGCGCGAACATTACAGTGAAACCCAATCACGCTTCACCGAACGCCTACTCGCCGACTGGACCCTTGAGGCCGGCAATTTCTGGCAAATCTGCCCGAAAGAAATGATCACCCGCCTCGACCAACCGCTCAGCGACACGGCGGCGGCGCAGACCGCCTAATCACCGCTCCTTGGTATAAGTGCCCGGCGCTAAACCGGGAACCAGTTTCGCGGTTCGAGCTTTTCGATGATGGGGCCGGGCATCGAATCGTGCACGCGGCCAACCACTTTGCCCTTCTCTATCACCGCCGGCCGGTCATGAATCGGCGCCAGAAAGCGGCTGACATTGAGCATTTTCTTGATGCTCGCCTTTTCGCCGCGCTTGGTACAGCCATGGTTGCCAGTGGTTGCCGGCTCGCTCTCGAGAACCTGATAAAGCGGGTTCACGAGTTGATCGTTGATGTCATAGATGACATCGCCGCAGACGCAAACCGTACCTTCCGCGGTTTCTATGTAAATATTCATCGAGCCATCGGTATGCGCACCGGCCGCCTCGCACCGGACGCCCGGCATGATCTCTTCGGCGCCGGACAATTCCAGGTCGAGCAGGCGTAGCGCGTGTTGACCGTGCAATCGGTCGACCAGATGCTTCACATCCTCGGCCGGATACTGCTCGCCCATCAGGCCCGAAACGGAGTATTCGAGTTCGCGCCGATTGATCACGACAGTCGTATTGTCGGGAAACTGATCGTCCTTGCCGGCATGATCTATATGCAGATGGGTATGCAGGATGTATTTCACATCGCCATATTTGAGGCCGTGCTGCTTGAGCTGGTTCTCGAGCAGCTGTTCCTCGGTCTGGATGCCGACCATGCCGAGCCGCTGCATGATCTCCGGCGTGCGGTATCCCGTATCGATAAGGATCGGCGCCTCGCCGCCAAGGATAAGGTAACCGAAGGTCGGAACGCGAGCGGTTTCGCCCGGGTTTCGGGCGAGTACCAGGAAACTCGTCTCCAGTTCGATATCGCCTAAATCGAGAACTTTAACTTCGAGGGTCATCGGTATTCTCCTAGAGAAACGCGATCCCCTTCCACACCTCCAGCGCGAAGTACATCGCAAACCTGTCGCGCGGTCAATTGCGCCAACAGACCGCGCTCGGGGCGACGTCAAAACCGCACATCTAGGCCAATCCCGAATCCTCGATAATCTCCATAATCTCGGTGCGCACGCCACCGGGCGCTATGAAGAAAGCGATGCGGCGGCGGCCGAATTCGGCTTCGATTTCCTGCGGCGGCATGATGAAGGTGGCGCCTTCGCGCCTGAGCGCCGCGACATGCGCGTCGAGATCCTCGACCTCGAACACGGCATGGAGGAAGCCGAGCGGCACCGCTTCGTCGAGCAAATCCTCATAAGGCGCGCGGGTGAAGAGAATCAGGCGGGTATCGCCGAGCCGGAGCAGACGGTAATCGCTGCCGAGCACCGTGCCTTTAATGCGCGGCTCAGCGTTCAGCGTCGCGACATAGAAATCGCTCGCCGCATCCAAATTCTCCACCTTGACCGCATAATTCCACAGCTTCATGGCTGACTGCGGCCTGCGCCAGAGTTGCGGGCCGGCCTATTCAGCGGCGGCAGATTCCGCCTTGGCGACGTGAATGAAGAAGCACTTGCGCGTTGGTTCGTGGACTTCCCAGGTCACGCGTTGGCCTTGCGCGACGAAGAAGCTGTCGCCTGGCTCATAGGTTACGGCACGGCCATCGGAATCGGTCACGGTGATCCGGCCCTTCAAGAGGGTGGCGAGCTCGCCCCATGGATAGGAGATTTCAAACTTGCCCGGCGTGCATTCCCAAACGCCCGACATCAACGGCCCGTCGAAGGTGCCGAAATCGAGACGGCCCGATTGCTGCGGGTCACCATCCAGAATTGTCGCACCGGAATCCACCAGTGACGGCCAGGGCTCGATTCCCGTCTGATCGCTGCTTTGCTTAAACTCTATCATTGCTGTGCTCCCTTTTTTTAATTTCAGGCTTTGCATCATATTTTCGCGGCGGCCCGAAGACAATATATTCCACCATGATCGCTCTCAAGCAGCAACCCGGTGCAACGCGACGTTAACCCGTTCGATCTGTGCCTCAACGGAAATGCGCCGCACCGATGCGATGTCGAAATCGCGATCCTCGAACACATCGACGCCGGGATGGCTCTCCTGCCAGCGCCGCGCCGCGGCATCGCGCTCGTGCACCAGTTCGATGATCTGCGGGCGGAACAGGCGCAGCATGGCGGTGAGCCAGATATTTACCGGCCAGGACGGCCAGGCCAGATCCATATGAAAACGGTCGAGCATCTTGATGACGTCATCGGCGGCATACCAGTTATCGGCGGTGATCCAGCGGTTGGTGGTAAACAGGCGGGTCGGGTATCCGGAGCGGTTCATCGAGATGCCGATGATGTGGCTGATGGTATCGTCGCGATTGTCCATGAACGGCGCCTTCGACTGCTTTACCGGGTTGCAATTGCGCGGCATGCCGTCCTTCCTGAGGAAGGTGTGAAAATGGCCGTGCTCCTTGGGCCGGTGGGCGTGATAAAAATATTGCGAATGGGTCTCGTTGTCGTAAACATCGCCCTTCGGATAGTGATCATATTCATAGAAGGTGCCGCCATCCTTGATCACCTCGGCAACCACATTCGAGTTGGTTTTTTGCAGCACCCGGTAACATTCCAAGACCTGCGCCCCGGCCACAGCCATCTCCGCAAGCTCGGCATCAGGTAATTTTGCCATTCTGACCACGATATCGCCCCATGCTTATTTCCCAGACCCGGTATTGTTTCCATTCGCCGGGCGGCCATGGTTTGATTTAGGTCAAAGCGCGACTTCACTTTCGATAACAATGGATTGAAGTCGCCGGAAAAAGCGAGGGCTACCCCCGCGCCGCTCATGTCAATCCGGCGAGCCCGCGCAGGACATAATGCAGGATTCCGCCATGGCGGAAATATTCGGCTTCTTCCGCCGTGTCGATGCGGCACAGGAGATCGAGGTTCTCGGTCGAGCCGTCGGCGCGGGTGATGCGGCAGGCGACAAACATGCCGGGCGTGACGCCGCCGGCGACGCCTTCGAGGTCGATCACCTCGGAGCCGTCAAGGCCGAGCGTCTGGCGCGTAATACCGTCGGGGAAGAGCAAGGGCAATACGCCCATACCGACCAGGTTGGAGCGGTGAATGCGCTCGAAGCTCTCGGCGATCACCGCTCTCACGCCGAGCAAGCGCGTGCCCTTGGCGGCCCAGTCGCGCGATGAGCCGGTGCCGTATTCCTTGCCGGCGATCACCACCAGCGGCGTGTCCTCGCCGGCATATTGTTCCGCCGCCTCGAACATCGAGGTCTCGCGGCCATCCGGCATATGGCGCGTGACGCCGCCCTCGGTGCCGGGTGCCACTTCGTTGCGGATGCGCACATTGGCGAAGGTGCCGCGCATCATCACTTCGTGATTGCCGCGCCGGGAGCCATAGGAGTTAAAATCGGCCTGGCCGACCTGGCGCTCGGTGAGATAAGCGCCGCCGGGTGAATCATATTTGATCGCACCGGCCGGCGAGATGTGGTCGGTCGTCACGCTGTCGCCGAGTAGCGCCAGGATGCGCGCGCCGTGCACGTCGCTGAGCGCCGCCGGCTCGGCTTGCATGCCGTCGAAATAGGGTGGGTTCTTCACATATGTGCTGCCGTCCTGCCACTGATAGGTGAGCCCTTCGGGCGCATCGATCGCCTGCCACTCGGCGGAACCTGAGAAGGCGTCGGCATATTGTTCGCTGAACATCTCGGGCATCACCGATGAGGCAACGGCGGTGCGCACGTCATCGTTGCTCGGCCAGATATCCTTGAGATAGACCGGATTGCCGTAACCGTCCTCGCCCAGCGCCTCGGTCGTGATATCGACATTCATGCTGCCGGCGATGGCGTAGGCGACAACGAGCGGCGGCGAAGCGAGATAATTGGCGCGGATATGCGGGCTGATGCGGCCCTCGAAATTACGGTTGCCCGAGAGCACCGAGGTGACCACCAGATCGCCTTCGTTAATCGCGCTGACAATCTCATCGGCCAGCGGACCGGAATTGCCGATACAGGTGGTGCAGCCATAGCCCACCGTATTAAAGCCGAGCGCGTCGAGATCGCCCTGCAGGCCGGCCTTGGCGAGATATTCGCTCACCACCTTGGAGCCCGGCGCGAGCGATGTTTTGACCCAGGGCTTTACCTGTAGCCCGCGCTTCACCGCATTCCGCGCCAGCAGCCCGGCGCCGAGCATGACGCTTGGGTTGGAGGTATTGGTGCAGCTTGTAATCGCGGCGATCACCACATCGCCGTGGCTGAGTTCATGATCCATGCCGGCGACGGCCACGGTCGTGGCGCTTTTCTCTTGCGCAACGCCGAGCGTATCCACCAGCGCCTTGGCGAATGCCGGCGCGCCGTCGCTAAGAAAAATCTTGTCCTGCGGGCGTTTCGGCCCGGAGATGCTGGGCTTGACGCTGCCGATCTCAAGTTCAAGCGTATCTGTGAAAACCGGATCCGGCGTATCGGCGTCGCGCCACATGCCCTGCGCCTTGGCATAGGCCTCGACCAGGGCGATACGCTCCTCATCGCGCGCACTCAGGCGGAGATAATTGATCGCCTCGGCATCGATCGGAAAAAAGCCGCAGGTGGCGCCATATTCGGGCGCCATATTGGCAATGGTTGCCTGATCGGCGAGCGACAGCTCATCCAGGCCGGGGCCGTAAAACTCGACGAATTTCCCGACCACGCCTTTTTCGCGCAGCATC
>JABIXB010000087.1 GCA_018666805.1 Rhodospirillaceae bacterium
CGGCGCCGATGGTGCTTCCGCATCGTCAGACTGCGCCACGCGCTCCGCCCGCGCCCGCACACGCGAGACAAAGGCGGGGTCATCTCCCCACGGTCCGTTGAGATTGATGCGTTTGAAATCGAGCATCAGTTTTTCGACCTCGCGCTCGCCATCGAGTTCGAGCCAGGCGCTGCCGTCTTCGATGCGGCCTTCTATATCCTGCCAGGCCGCGCCGTCGAAATAGCGAATATTGTTTTGTCCGTTAACCGTGAGATCAAATTTATCGAATCGCCAGGGGCGAAAGCTCGCGGTCAAAGCTTCGCCGCGCCAAGCCCAGCCATCGGCCGGATTATCGACCGAGGGGTGTTGCAGCAATATTTCGAAGTGAAGCGGATAACCGCTCACCTCCGGCGTGCCCGCCTCGACGGTAATGCCGCGCGCCTTTTGATCTTCCGCCCAGCCGGCAATGCGATCCTCAATCTCGTCCGCGGCGACAAACCAGTAAGCCGTATAGGCGATCACGGCGATGGCGATACCGCCGGTAAGGCTAGCAGCGAGTGGAACAATTCTCATGCCGCCGCCTCAGCGCTTGCGCCACCTTGCGCCGTCGCTAAACTTCCCCATCTGAGATAATTATATTGCCGATGACCCGCAACTCTCGCAATGACATATGGGTATTCGCCTACGGCTCCCTGATGTGGCGGCCTGACTTCGAATTCATAGAATCGGAGCCCGCCCAGCTGCGTGGATATCACCGCGCCTTTTGCATTTTTTCGCATATCTACCGGGGATCGCCCGAAAATCCCGGCCTGGTGCTCGGGCTGGATGCGGGTGGCTCGTGCCGGGGCCGTGCTTTCCGCCTTTCGCCCAAGACCGCACCGGGCATTTTGGCGGCGATCGATGCGCGTGAGATGATCTACCATGTTTATCGCGAGCGGC
This sequence comes from Rhodospirillaceae bacterium, assembly GCA_018666805.1. Taxonomy (GTDB): domain Bacteria; phylum Pseudomonadota; class Alphaproteobacteria; order UBA828; family UBA828; genus PTKB01. The sequence goes on from JABIXB010000087.1 coordinate 919, forward strand.
GCCTGCCGGTCAGCCTGATTGCGCGCGACGGCAAGCCCCGCGTCGAGGCACATACCTATGTCGCCGATCGCGCCGGGCCGCAATATACCGGTAAACTGACCCGCGCACGAATGGTGAAATTGATCCGCCAAGGCCGGGGAACATCGGGCAGCGCGCGCGATTATTTGACGAATACGGTCCATCATCTCAATCAACTTGGCTTGCCGGACTCCCGCCTCCAGTCGTTGCTACAAGACGTCAACGCCAAGGATTAGGTTTTTACGCACATTTGGAAAATCCACACGATGTGCAGACATCGCAGCCTTCCTGTTGAATGACGCCAAACTGGCTGCACCGTGGGCAACTCTTTAAATGCTCACGCGATGCCGCAGCGGGCGGTGCTTCATCACCGCCGCCATGTTGCAGCGCAATCTGCGGCGCCGCGCCGGCGCTAAATCCGATGACATTCAAATGATGCTCGATGACCTCGCCGATCGCCGCCAGGATGGACGGCACATAGCGCCCCTCCATCCACTGGCCGCCGCGCGGATCGAACACCGCTTTCAATTCCTCGACGACAAACGAGATATCGCCGCCGCGCCGGAACACGGCGCTGATCATGCGCGTCAAGGCGACGGTCCAGGCATAATGTTCGGTGTTTTTTGAATTGATGAAAATCTCGAACGGCAAGCGGCGGCCGTCTCGCAGCATGTCGTTGATGGTGATGTAGATGGCGTGGTCGTTCTCGGGCCAGCGGATTTTGTAGGTGTTGCCGTGCAGTGATTCGGGGCGCTCGAGCGGCTGGGTCATATAGACCACGCCGCCGGCCTCATAAGCATCACGCGGCTTGGCGACTGGCTGTTTCAGCGGCAATTCCGCCTGCACTTCAGCCGTCTTCCCCTGCTCCGCGTCTGGGCTCGTGGCCTCCAATACCGCACCGGTGATCGGGTTGGGCCGATAGGTGGTGCACCCCTTGCAGCCGAGCTCAAATGCCTGGCTATAAATATCGCGGAAATCCTCGAAGCTGATTTCCTCCGGACAATTGATCGTCTTGGAGATCGAGCTGTCGATATATTTTTGCGCCAACGCCTGCACCACCAGATGATCGGAGGGGCGCAATTGCTGCGCGTCGACAAAATAATCCGGCAGCGGCGTGTGCTCGCCCTTGAGCTCGCGGAACAGGCGATAGGCATAATCGGATACGGTTTCGGTCTTGCGGTTGCCATCGGGCATGAGCACGTTGCGCCGGTATGAATAGCTAAACACCGGCTCGATGCCGGAGGAGATATTTCCGGCCAGCAGCGAAATCGTGCCGGTCGGTGCGATTGAGGTCAGGAGCGCATTGCGAATGCCGTGGCGCTCAACCTCAGCCCGGGTATCGGCGCTCAGCTTTTGTACTGAATCGGCGGCGAGATAGGGCTCCGCTTGATATAACGGAAAGGCGCCTTTTTCCTCAGCCAGGCGGGCTGAGGCCGAATAGGCTGCGTCCCTGAGGGCAAAAAGCCAGCTCTCGGCGAGCGCATTGGCCGGCTCACTGCCATAGCGCGCCCGGCACATGATCAGCGCGTCGGCCAGGCCGGTAACACCGAGGCCGATGCGCCGCTTGGCCTCGGCTTCCTTCTTTTGTGCCTCAAGCGGAAAACATGAAATCGAAATCGCATTGTCGAGCATGCGCACGGCGGTCGCGGCCAGATCGCGTAAGGCGTCAATATCGAGGGTCGCATTTTCCTCGAACGGCGAGCGCACCAGGCTGGCCAGATTAATCGAGCCGAGCAGGCAGGCGCCGTAAGGCGGCAGTGGCTGCTCGCCGCATGGATTGGTGGCGAAAATCTCCTCGCAATAGCTCAGATTGTTGGTCTTGTTGATGCGGTCGATAAAGATCACGCCGGGCTCGGCATAGGCATAGGTCGAGCGCATGATACGGTCCCAGAGTTCGCGCGCCGAGATCGTCTTGTAGCAGGTGCCGCCAAAGTTTAGCTCCCACGGCCGGTCGGCTTTGACCGCGGCCATGAAATCATCGCTGACCAGAACCGAGAGATTGAACATTCTCAAACGCCCCGGATCCTGCTTGGCCTCGATGAAGGCCTCGATATCGGGGTGATCGCATCTGAGCGTGCCCATCATGGCGCCGCGCCGGTACCCGGCGCTCATGATAGTGCGGCACATAGAATCCCACACATCCATGAAAGTAAGCGGCCCCGACGCATCGGCGCCGACGCCCAGCACCGGCGCGCCATTCGGCCTCAGAGTGGAAAAATCATAGCCGATGCCGCCGCCCTGCTGCATGGTCAGCGCGGCTTCCTTGAGCTGATCGAAAATACCGGCCATATCGTCGGGCACCCGGCCCATGACGAAGCAGTTAAACAGCGTCACATTACGATCGGTGCCGGCGCCGGCGAGAATTCGCCCGGCGGGAAGGAAACGAAAATCCTCAAGCGCCTCGAAAAATTTGCCCTGCCAATGACCGGAATCCGCTTCCGGTGCGGCCAAAGCCGCGGCCACACGGCGCCAACTATCATCGATGATTTTGTCGCGCGCAGCGCCATCGGCCGATTTCAGGCGGTACTTCATGTCCCAAATTTGGGCGGATATGGGTGTCATGAGGGTCATAGCAATCGATTCATGCTTAATATTTAGTTAACGCCCGACCGCTTTAGCCGCAAACCTTCAGTTTACGGTGGTATCCCATGCGCGGTCAATGTTCTGTTGATGTTCTATTTAAGAATTATCCGTTTCGGCCATCAGTTCATCGGCGGCTTGTTCCATCTCGCTTTCGAGGCGCGCCATGAACGCTTGGCGCTCCAGACCCGGCTCGATTGGCGGCAGAAAGCGCAGCACGATCGTACCGGCATATTTGCGAAATGACTGTTTCGGCCAGCACAGACCCGAATTATGCACCACCGGTGTGACCGGAAGGTCGAGATCATTATAGAGCGCGGCAATACCGGGCCGGTAGGGCAGCTTCTTGCCCGGATCCACCCGCGTACCTTCGGGAAAGATGACCACGGCACGGCCATCGGCGGTGACTTTGCGCGCATCCTGAACGAGCTTGCGCAGCGTCTTGGCATAGCCCGAACGGTCGATAAAAATCATTTTCATCTTGCGCGCATAGAGGCCGTAGCCGGGGATATAGCCGAGCTCCTTTTTCATGATGTAGGCAGGATCGGTCAGGAGATGCAGGAAAATGTTGGTTTCCCACTCGGATTGGTGCTTGGAAGCGACAATCGCCGGCCCGACAGGTATATATTCGCGCCCCCTGATCTCCACCCGAATGCCGACAATAAAGCGGAAAATGAATGAATTGCCTTTCGTCCATAGCAAAACGAACAGGCGGAACCCCCGGCGCGGCAAAAGCACCATGGGGATCATCACCAGGCCCATAAAAATGGACCAAATATAAAAGCTAACGGTGCACAGCGCGGAGCGGATCGTATTCACGGCGGACTGCCTTGGAAGGATGCGCGGTTGAACGGCATCCGGATGAGCGCCAGTAGATATTTCGCGTATTCGCTCGCGAGCAGGCCCGCTGTTCCTCTGTAGCGCCACCAATCGTCGACCTTGACGTGTTGTGGAAATGTAGGGTTCGCCACCAATCTAACATCTGGCATGGCGCGGCGAAACTCCAGGATGGCGCGCGGCATATGATAACTCCCCGTGACCAGGCGCAGACTATGATAATCATGCTCTGCCATCCAGGCCGCAGTCTCTTCGGCATTTTGATAGGTGTCATCGGCGCTGTAGCCAATATCGACGCAACAATCCGGCAACATTGATTCGGGTTTACCGAGAAGCTGCGACAATGTGACGCCTGTGTAGACACCCGATATGAAAAGCCGCTCGGCCTGACCTGCGCGCAGCAAATCCAACCCGCTGAGCAGCCTGCCATAGCCGCCGGTCGGGACAATTATGGCGTCGGTATGACCGGTCCTATCGGCGATATCACGCGGCACGGCGGCGGCAAACCCAACCAGGCCGGCAGACCATAAAATGGCCAGCAAGAACACGGCGGCGCCGACAATGCGAAAGGAAAAAGCCAACGAGCGTCCCCGAAATTCGCGCAACTAAGGCATTTTGGCAAGTTCGCGCAACGCCGTGATACGCGCCGTGATCATGGCGATCAAGGATGTGACGACGGGAACCGCCGCCAACAGCGCCCAGGCCCAGTGCGCCACCGGGATATCCGGCGCAAGCGGTGTATCGAGGCGGCTGGCGACATGGCGCAGGCCATAGAGTGTCGCCAGCGCAAAGACAATGCCGAGCACCCCGCCGCGCAATCCCAGCATCATCGCCTGGCGCTGAAACTGCGCCGCCACATAGCCGTCACGCGCACCGATCAAATGCAGGAGCTCAATCACGTTGCGATGAATGGATATGCCCATGCGGGTGGTAAATATCACCGTCGCCACGGCGGCAAGGCCAATTAAAACGACTACGGCAAGGGCCAACAGCTCGAGTGATCGGCCGAAATCCGCCAAGCGGTCGAGCCATTCCTTGGCATCATCCACACTGACGCCCGGCAGCGACGCCTTGAGGTTGAGCGCCAGGGAATCGGCGGTGAGGCCGGATCCGGGCGCGACATCGATATCGATCAGGCGCGGCAGAGGCAGATCGTTGGGCACATTTCCCGCGCCAAGCCAGCGTTCGATCAAATCCAGACTCTCCGATTGCGACACCACCCGAATGTCGAGGACACCCTCTATCTCGCCCAACAAATTCTGCACCAGTGCGAGGCGCGCTGCCTCGCTCTCTCCCTCCACGGGCATGAGTTGAACCGTCAGCGTGCCAACCTCGCCGCGCTGCCAGCGCTCGACCGCGCTGTGTAGAATAAGCACGCCGGTGAGCGCCAAGACAGCCAAATAAACCATCAGGGCAAATACCCAGGGTAGGAATCGGCTCGGTGCATCGCGTCCGAGTGGCAATACGGCAGACGTGCGGCGTGCCATATCAGCCCACTCTTCCGGCCAAATCATCGGCGTGGATCTCACCGGAACCGAGCGCCAAGACGGGGTGCGGATTGCGCGCCACTAAATTCTGGTTATGCGTGGCGATCACCACCGTGGTGCCGATCTTGTTCAATTCCTCGAACAACCGGATCAGGCGCTGGCCGAGCACTTCATCGAGATTTCCCGTCGGCTCGTCGGCCAACAGCAGGCGTGGGCGGGTAATCACGGCGCGCGCGATGGCGACCCGCTGCTTTTGCCCGCCGGACAGCGATTCGGGCAGCGCATGGATATGATCGGCGAGCCCGACCCAGGCGAGCAATTCGGAGACGTGCGTTTGAATTTCCGCTTCCTTGGCGCCGGCGACACGCAACGGCAGGGCGACATTGTCGAGCGCGGAGAGATGGTTGAGCAGGCGATAATCCTGAAATACGACGCCGATTTTGCGCCTGAGCGCGACCAATTCCTTACGTCGCGCCATCATCACATCACTGCCAAACATCGAGATCAGGCCACGCGACGGGCGCATCGCCAGATACATCAGGCGTAACAGCGAGGTCTTGCCGGCCCCACTCGGCCCTACCAGATAGCGGAATTCGCCCGGATTGATCTCGAAGGTGACGTCATGCAACACCTCCGGCCCCATTCCGTAGCGCATTCCTACATTTTCGAATCGAACCAACTTTGAAAGCCTCCACGCTCGCTTACCTTGGGGCGGCTTGGTATGCGGCGGGCGAAGAATAGTTGCCGGATTGGCGAGCGTCCAGCATTGTGCTTGTTGGATCGGATATTTGCGCAATGACTATGGAGAGGAAGCGCAATCGGCTATACAATGCGATTCCATCGGCGTTTGCCGATGCGATCAACAACAATTGTTTGAATTATACGCATGATTGTCAGCTGCCCGTCCTGCGCGACGCGCTATCTGATCGATCCCACGGCATTAGGCGGGGAGGGGCGCACGGTTCGTTGCGCCAAATGCAGCCACACCTGGCGCGAACAACCGCCCGCAGATATGCCCAAACGGATCGATATATTACCGCCTGACAGCGAACCCAGGCCGATTCCGTTCGGCTCGAATTTGCCCGCCCTGGTCGCCCGCCGCAAGCGCGCGAATCGCCTCGGCTGGATCGCCGTCGCAGCGGCCATAGTCATCATCATCATCGCCGTAATTTTGGCCCGCGGGCCGATCGTCGATGTCTGGCCGCCGGCGGAAAAACTCTATACCGCCGTCGGCCTCGGCGCCGACGAGATCGATACCAGCGAGCTCGAGTTCCAAAATGTCGTGCGCGAACAGATGGTCGAAGGCGGCGTGCCGATCCTGATTATCCGTGGCCAAATATTCAACGCAGCGGATAGTGAGCGCGCCATCCCCGCGATCCGCATCGGTTTGATGGACGCCGCCAACACGGAATTGCGCCACTGGACGTTCGCCGCGGAACAAAGCGAATTACCGGGCGAGAGTTCGACTGATTTCGAAACCCGCCTCGTCAGCCCACCCGAAGGTGCGGTGAGCCTGCGCATTAGTTTTGCCGGCGACGAAGAAAATTAAGGACTGCGTGTGGCACATATTTTGATCGCAGAGGACGAAGCGGCGGTGCGGACCTTCCTCACCCGCGCCATGGAAAGCCAGGACCACAGCGTGACCGCGGTGGCCGATGGCGTTCAGGCGCTGCAGGCGCTGCAAAAAAGCGATTACGACCTGTTGCTGTCCGATATCGTCATGCCGGAGATGGACGGTATCTCGCTTGCTCTGCAAGTCAGCCGCGACAAGCCGGATATGCCAATCATTCTGATCACCGGCTATGCCAAGGAGCGCCAGCGCGCGCATAATCTCCACGCCCTGGTGCACAGCGTCGTGCCCAAGCCGTTCGACCTCGAAAAAATCTGCAGCATCGTCAACGATGCGCTTGACGTGAGCTAGCGCACCGGCGCGTTGTTATGCTTGTCCGGCCTGCCAGTCCGGCAGCGTATCGCGGGCGAGCATGGCGTCATAATCGAGGCGCGGACGGATTAGGGCGCTTTCAGCGCCACGCACCATCACTTCGGCGGCCGGCATACGGCTGTTATAGCTCGACGACATCACCGCGCCATAAGCCCCGGCATCGCGCACGGCGATAAGATCGCCGGTGCGGAGTTCCGGCAGGGCGCGGTCCTTGGCAATCACATCGCCGCTTTCGCATATGGGGCCGACAATATCGACCGGCAGCGCATCGCCCGGGCGCGGGATAACCGGCTGAATATCGTGCCAGGCACCGTATAGCGCCGGGCGCAGAAGATCGTTCATCGCCATATCGACAATGACGAACTGCTTGTTGCCATTACGTTTGACGCGAACGACGCGGGTCAGCAGCAGCCCGGCGGGACCGGCCATCCAGCGGCCCGGCTCAAGCGTGATCGAGGCGCCTAATGTATCCCCGGTGCGCTGCACCAACGCGCCATAATCGGTGAGATTCAACTGTCCTTTATCGTCATAGGAAATGCCGAGCCCACCGCCGAGATCGAGATGCGAGACGGCATGGCCACCGGCGCGCAAGCGCAGGCAAAGCTCACCAAGCCGGGCGAACGCCGCCTCGAACGGCGCCAGGGCGGTCAATTGCGAGCCGATGTGAATCGCCAGGCCGCGCATGTCGATGCCCGCCATTTTACTGGCGCGGTCGTAGAGCCTCTCAGCCTGGTCGAATTCAATGCCGAACTTATCCTGGGCCCGCCCGGTCGAGATTTTGTCATGCGTCTTGGCATCGACATCTGGATTGACCCGGAGCGCGACCGGCGCCCGGCAACCGCGTGCGGCGGCAAGGCCGGCTAACATTTCCAGTTCTTCCTCGGATTCGACATTGAACTGGCGGATGCCGGCATCGAGCGCGTCGGCCATTTCACTGGCCGTTTTGCCGACCCCGGCAAAGACGATTTTGTCCGGTGCAATATCCGCCGCCAAGGCACGCGCCAGCTCGCCGCCGGAAACGATATCCACACCAGCGCCTTCTTGCCCAAGGCAGCGCAGCACCGCCAGGTTGTCATTGGCCTTGACCGAATAACACACCAGCGCATCTCCGACGGCCTCGGAAAAGGCGCGGTAGCGGGCGGCAAACGCGGCGCTTGAATAAACATAGCTCGGTGTGCCGAAACGCTCGGCGATTTGACTGAGCGCGACATCTTCGGCGAACAGCTCGCGCCCGCCGGCAGACTCGCGGTAATTAAAATATTCCATCGCTTAATATTCCGAAAGCCGTTGGTTGTCAGGCCATGCGATCTGTTTGTTCGAGCGCGGCCTCCGGCGGCGCTTCCAGCGCGCCGCGCTTGCCGCAGCCCGCCAACGCCACCACCAGGCCAAGTGCGGCGAGAATCGTCAACAGCAGGCTGAGTTTACGAATCATAGAAAACGCTCCCGGGCAAGACGGACCTGCTCGCGCACTTGGGTAGGCGCCGTACCGCCATAGCTCGCGCGGCTTTCGACCGCCTGGGTTGGGCTCAAGAAATCCAATGCGGCGGCCGTAATGCGCGGCTCGATGGCCTGCAATTGCGCGAGCGAAAGCTCGTCCAGCCGGCACGCCAATTGATCGGCTGCGCGAACCACACTGCCGGTCACGTGATGGGCCTCGCGAAACGGCATGCCGAGCTCGCGCACCAACCAATCGGCCAGTTCTGTCGCGGTTGAATGACCGCCGCCGGCGGCGGCCGCCATCGCTTCCGCATCGACCTCTAAATCCGCGATCATGCCGCTTGAGGCGCGCAGGCAAATTGACAGTGAATCGAACGTATCGAATACCGGTTCCTTGTCTTCCTGCATATCCTTGGCATAGCTCAGCGCCAAACCCTTCATCACCGTCAGCAGCGCCACCAGAGAACCGCTGATGCGCCCGGTCTTGGCCCGCACCAGTTCCGCCGCATCCGGGTTACGCTTCTGCGGCATGATCGACGAGCCGGTACTGAAGCCGTCGGAAAGCCGGATGAATGCGAACTGCGCGCTCGACCATATCACCAGCTCCTCGGCCAGGCGCGACAGGTGCATCGCGGCAATTGCGGCCATGGCCAATGCCTCGAGAGCAAAATCCCGGTCCGACACGGAATCGATGGAATTGGCGGTCGGACGATCAAAGCCAAGCGCCTTGGCACTTGCTTGCCGGTCAATCGGAAATGACGTACCGGCCAGCGCGGCGGCGCCGAGCGGGCATTCGTTCAAGCGCACCGCGCAATCGGCCAGCCGGCCACGGTCGCGCCCGAGCATTTCCACATAGGCCAGCAAGTGGTGACCGAAGGTCACGGGCTGAGCCGATTGCAAATGGGTAAAGCCCGGCATCACCGTCGCCGCATGCGCCTCGGCGCGATTGATCAGCGCGGCCTGAAGATCACGCATTTCATCGTCACTCCGCGCCAAAGCATCGCGCACCCAGAGGCGGAAATCCGTCGCCACCTGATCGTTGCGCGAACGCGCCGTGTGCAGGCGCCCGGCGGCGGCGCCAATCATCTCGGTCAGGCGCGCCTCGACATTCATGTGGATGTCTTCCAGCTCGTGCTTGAAGGCAAATTTCCCGTGCTCGATTTCTTCGCCGATGCTGTCGAGCCCGGCCTGAATTTTGCCGCCATCCTCAGCCGGGATGATGCCTTGGGCGACGAGCATTTCGGCATGCGCCTTGGACGCGGTGATGTCCTGGGCATAGAGTCTGCGGTCGAAATCCACCGACGCGTTGATCTGCGTCATCAGGTCATCCGGCGCGGACTCGAAGCGTCCCCCCCACATGGTATTCGCACCCTGGGCATTTTTCGGATTGCCGCTCATGTTCCGATTCCGCGTTTGGTTTTGTGCCGTTTTCAGGTGGCGACTCGCGCCCACCCGCAATCATTGGCGCGCATAATGGCCCTATTTGGTCCGCAATCAACCGTTTCGTTGCCTAATCGGCGGCGGAAGCCTCGCCGCGCAAAAATTCGACCAGGCCGGCCGCAACCTCATCGGGCGGCGCCAGGGTTTTGATCGAGCCGCGATAATCGCCCTTCGGGCCGAGCAAATAGGTATTGGCGGAATGGGCGAAGGTATAGTCGCTCGCCTCGCCCTCCTCCTTGAACAGAACCACCCCGAAGGCGTGCACGATGTTGGCGATCTCCTGCTCGGAACCCGTCAGGCCGATGATTGCGGGGTGAAAATTGGCCATATATTCGGCCAGAACCACAGCATTATCGCGCGTCGGATCGAAGGTAACAAAGAGCGGCTGCACCTTCTCGGCCTCGGCGCCGAGACCATCGAGAACCTCAGTCAGCAAAGCCAATTCCATCGGACACACATCCGGGCACCATGTGTAGCCGAATTGAACCAGCATGTAGCGCCCGGCGAAATCCTGCTCGCTCACCCGCCTGCCATCGTGCGCGGTGAGGGAAAAGCGAATTATGTCGTCGTCGGATTGCGCAGCGGCGATGTCGGATTGCGCGGCGGCGGTGGAACTTCCGCCCGGGCCGAACGCAAAGGCGAAAACCGCCACAGCAAACAGCAACGCCGGGGCCAACAGCAATTTTCTGAACCGCATCATGCGCTGCTCCGCCCAGCCCTGTGGC
>JABIXB010000088.1 GCA_018666805.1 Rhodospirillaceae bacterium
CATATGCGGGAAAATTTTCCGCGCCGACAACGTAACCGTTGATTTTGACGACATCGTCAACGCCCATGCCGCCTTCGTCCAATAGCGCCATAATATTGGCCCAGGTTTGCGCCACCTGGTCTTCGAACGATTCCGCCGTGCTGCCGTCCGGCGCGGCGCCGACCTGGCCGGCGGTAAACAGCCAGCGTTTATTGGGATCGACCTCAAGCGCCTGACTGTAACCTTTGCCGAACGCTTCGACGACGCTATCGGGATTGTGGCGTCTATGCATGCTGTCCTCCCTGTTCATGGTGTTGGGAGGGCGATGCTAGCAGAGCGGCATCAATATCCCAACGCGCAACCGTCTTTGCGCGGGTCCGAGCCGCCGGTGAGAGTGCCGCGGTGCCAGTCGATGTGAATCGCCTGGCCGCCACCGATCGGTACTTCTGCGGCTTTGACCTTGTGGCCCTTCGCTTCGAGCGCGGCGGTGGTGGCTTTGCTGAGACCATTTTCGACCGCGAGCTCGCCTTCGAAATGAAAGGCGCGTGGTGCGTCGAGCGCTTCCTGCGGATCCATGCCGTAATCGATGAAATTGGTCAGGAAATGGGCATGCCCGGTGGCCTGATAATGCCCGCCCATAACGCCGAACGGCATGATCGCGCGACCGCCCTCGGCCAGCATACCCGGAATGATGGTATGCATCGGCCGCTTGCCCGGTGCGATGTGGTTGGGGTGGTCAGCATCGAGCACGAAGCTGGCGCCGCGATTTTGCAACATCACGCCGCTTTGCGGTGCGCAAATGCCGCTGCCGAAGGAGTGGAAGGTCGAGTTGATGAAGGAGATGGTGTTGCGCTCGCTGTCGACCACGGTGAGGTAAACTGTATCGCGGTGCTCGGTGCCGCCGGCGACGGGAAGATTTGCTATGGCGCGCTCCGGCGTGATCAGCGCGCGCAGGCCGTCGGCATAGGCCGGTGAAAGCAAATGCGCACTCGGCACCTGAACGGCGTCCGGGTCGGCTATCAGCGCCGCGCGGTCGCGGTAGGCGAGACGCGTTGCCTCGGCTTCGAGATGCAGGCGCTCGGCGCCATTGGGATCGAGCGCCGCCAAATCATAGCCCTGCAGAATATTGAGCATGATGAGGGCAATGATGCCCTGGCCGTTGGGCGGGCACTCGAAAACCTCATGACCTCTATAGTCGGCCTTGATCGGCTCGACATATTGGGCGCGATAGTCGGCGAAATCCTGCTCGCTCATCAGGCTGCCCAGGCTGTACAGATGGTTGACGATATCCTCGCCGATAGCGCCGGTATAAAACGCATCGCGGCCATCCTTGGCGATCGCCTTGAGGCTGCCCGCTAATTCCGGCTGGCGGTGCATGTCGCCGACATCGGGCGATTTGCCACCCGGCAGAAAAATACGCTTGGCGGTTGGGCAGTCCGCGAGTTTCTGGGCATTGGCGGCCCAATCCATGGCAATTCGCGGCGACACTGCATAACCATCCTCGGCAAAGCGGATCGCCGGCTGCAGCAGTTCGGCAAAATCCTTGCTGCCGTGATCGGCCAGCAGTTGCGACCAGGCATCGACAGCGCCTGGCACCGTCACCGCATGCGGGCTCTGATATCCGATTTCGCTGAGACCCAATTCACGCAGGCGTTCGATAGTCGCCGCCTGCGGCGCCCGTCCGGAGCCGTTCATGGCAATCGGCGGCACGCGGCCTTTCGGCGCGAAGAGGACGAAGCAATCGCCGCCAATCCCGGTCGATTGTGGCTCGACGACACCGAGAACAGCACACGCCGCCACCGCCGCATCGACCGCATTGCCGCCCGATTTCAGGACATTCAAGGCGGTCATGGTGGCGAGCGGTTGTGATGTTGCCGCCATGCCATGGATGCCGTGCGCGGTCGAGCGCCCGGGCAATTGAAAATCGCGCATTTACCGTTCTCCTGCTTTCAGCCGGGGCCACTATGCATGGCAGAATTGGCAATGCAACGATGCTGAAATTTGTGCCGTGCGGCAGATAAAATCCGGTCACTAAGCGGACACGGAGAATTTATCTCGTGATAGCGAAAAATATATTAGCGTCGGGGTCGAAACATTAGGGGAAAGACAGTGTTGCGAGTAAGAAATTATCTTTTGGCGGCGGCGGCGGTGTCGCTTGCGGTCTTTTTGACGGCGCCTGGGCCGGCTCAGGCCGCGCAGCCAAAGCGCGTTACGGTGACCGGCGAGATCATTGATTCCTGGTGCTATCTGAGTGAGATCATGTGGGCGACGGGCAGTGCCCATCACCAGTGCGCCGTGTGGTGTGCGCGCGGCGGCGTTCCGGTCGGCATCCTCGGCGACGATGAGCAGGTCTATATCGTGCTCAAAATGAACAACGACCCGGATGTGATCGGCGATCACGGAATTCTCCGCATGCAGAGCAACGAAGTGGTGGTCGAGGGCGATCTCTATGAACGCGATTCAGTTAAATATCTCGCCATCGACACCATCATCGACGATCACGGCATCGTTAATCACAGCCATGATGAATTCGACATTCAGCCGTTTGGAGACTAGGCCATGAACAAATCATATAAATCCATCCTTGCCGGCCTGTTTGCGCTCGCGCTGTTCACTTTGCCGGGCTTGGCGGTTGCCGCCGATAGCTGGGGTCTGCCGGGCGAAGAGGAAGTCCGCTTCGACGCCAAGGTCACCGATGTGCTGTGCGTCCTTTCGGGCGATTGCCCGCCCGATTGCGGCGCCGGCAAGCGGGTGCTCGGCTTGTTGAAGGCTGATGGCGAGTTGGTGCTGCCGGTCAAGAATGGCGGCCCTTTCACCGGCGCCGTGGCTGATCTGCTGCCCTATTGCGGCACCACGGTCACCGCCGACGGCCTGTTCACGGTCAATTACGGTGTCAAAACCTTCGCCATGCAATTTGTTAAGCCTCAAGAGGCCAAATGGCGCCGCGCCAACCAATTCGTTAAGGACTGGGCGGCCGCGCATGGGCTGGAGGCAAAGGATAAAAAGGCCCGCAGCTGGTTCCGCAATGACGAAACAATTGTGGAGATCATAGGCGAGCAGGGTAAACTGGGCTTGAAAGACAAAGGGATCGAACCCTAACCGCGCGGGGCGCAGAGCGCTCCCGGCAGCGGGAGTGCCTGTGTGAACGAGACGCCGAATGAATACGAGATCCTTGAACGCAAGACGCCGTTCCAAGGTTATTTTCGGATCGATAAATACAAGCTTCGCCATCGCCGCTTTGCCGGCGGCTGGACGGAACCGTTTTATCGCGAGGTGTTCGAGCGCGGTCACGCCGCTGCGGTGTTGCCTTACGATCCGTTGCGCGATGAAGTGGTGCTGCAGGAACAATTCCGTATCGGCGCCCTGGAGGCGCCCGGCAGCCCATGGCTGCTCGAGATCGTCGCCGGTATTATCGATGCCGGGGAGAGCGCCGAAGAGGTGGCGCGGCGCGAGGCGGTTGAAGAAGCCGGTTTGCAACTGCAAGACATTCATCACATTCAGGATTACCTCGCTTCGCCGGGCGGCACGACCGAGCGCGTTTCGCTCTTTGTCGGGCGTGTCGATTCATCCAATGCCGGTGGAATCTTCGGTCTGGCGGTGGAGGCGGAGGATATTCGCGTCCGTGTGCTGCCGTTCGAGCAGGCCATGGCCGAGCTTGCGGGCCGGCCGATAAACGTCGCCAGCATTGTTATTGCCATGCAGTGGCTGGCGCTCAACCGGGATATGTTGCGCCAAATTTGGTCGGAAGCGCCGGCGCTATGATAAACCGCTTCACCTATTGGGTTTTGCTGATCGTATTGGCGTTGGCACCATTGCCGTTTGGCGCCAACCGCCCGTGGTCGTGGAGTCTCTTGAGCCTTGTCATCGGCATTCTGCTTATCCTCTGGGTGCTGACGGCGTTGCGCGATCCGGGCAAAGTCCGCGCCGCCTGGCAGCAGCATTGGGTCGCCACCTGCCTGTTTCTCCTGGTCATGCTATGGGCCGGTATTCAGGCTGCGGGGTGGACGCCGGCAGCGTGGCACCACCCGCTCTGGGGCGCGGCGGGCGCGGCACTTGGCACGGAGTTGCGCGGCGCCGTTAGCCTTGAGCCCGGCGCCGGCGTTGAGACGATCATGCGTCTCTTGGCGTATGCCGGCGTTTTCTGGCTGGCCCTACAATATTGCCGCAGCAGCCGGCGCGCGCGCGCGCTTTTCCAGGCTATCGCTTTTTCGGGTTTCGTCTATGCCGCCTACGGTCTGATCGTCACCTTGGGCGGCAATGACAGCATCCTGTGGTTTGAGCGCTGGGCCTACACCCATTCGCTCACCAGCACCTTCGTCAACCGCAACAGCTTTGCCACCTATGCCGGACTCACGCTGATATCGAGCTTTGTCATTTTATTCAGCGGCGAAGGCAGCCGTGCCTCGACCAATCCGTTTAGCCGCCAAGGTGCGATGGCGATTATGGATAAATTCTCCAATGGTGGCTGGGTCTATGGCCTGATCATTGCTGTCAGTGCGGCCGCGTTGGTTCTCAGCCATTCCCGTGCCGGCATCGCCGCCGTCGCGCTTGGGATGGTGGTGTTCTTTGCCGCCCTCGCTGCTGGCCGTCGCTTGGCAGGCAAGGCGATTGCGCTCTATGGCGGTATTGTTGCGGTTTTTGCGGTGGTCATCATTTTGGTTGCCGGACAGGCGGCGGAAGGTGTGGACCGCTCGGTCGAGCGCGAGGAACGCGGCGTCCTCTTCGGCTATAGCGTTGAGGCCATCGAGGACTATCCGCTGGAGGGCTCTGGCTTTGGCGCCTGGTCGGAAGTTTTCCGCCTCTACCGCGACGAGACGTTGGTGCGGGGTTATCAACGGGCGCACAACAGCTATCTCGAATGGGCCTCCGAACTGGGCCTGCCGGCGACGGTGCTGATGGTGGGCACGCTGCTTGGCCTCGGTGTGGTGTGTTTTATCGGCGTCCGCCGGCGGCGCCACAATCAATCCTATCCAGCCGCCGGCGTGGCCGCCGGGGTGTTGGTGGCAAGCCATTCGATCGTCGATTTCAGTCTGCAAATTCCGGCTGTCAGCGTCGTCTTCGCCGCCATGCTCGGCGCGGCCTGCGCCCAGTCGCGCTCGAGTAGCGAGGCCGAGCCCTATCTCCACCACATGCACCGTTAAGGGGCGTGCGGCGTTTCGTCCTAACCTCTTGGGTGATTTTTCACCGCGCGGTCGAACTTCGCCAGTAATTTCGGCTGGTGGCGGAGCGCCCGGCGGACAATTGGCGAGGCATGCAATCTTTCGGAAATGGCGACCAGACGGCTGGTGCGCTGGACAACAGCAAACGCCAATTGTTCGCCCGCTGCTTTGCGCGTTTCGCTATCGAGCTTGGCCCAGGCAACAAAGGCCAGTTCGGACATGGCGAATACGGTGAAGCGGTTATAGCGCCCAGTGCGATAGGCCATGGCCAGCGCCCGGATCATTTGCGGTGAAACCCGGTTGAGGGCGAATTCAGATTGCGCCAGGCGCAGCCACGGTTCGGGCAGGGCGGGGTTGAGCGCGATCGCGCGCCGGCTTGCATCCTGGCTGCGGCGTAATCCCGTCTCGCGGTCCGCACTGTTCGAATCAGCGAGCAGGGCGCGGGCGTAATGGAGGCGCGCCATGGCCGACCAGCGCGGCGCGGCATCGACCCAGCCATTGGCGGCATTGAAGGATTGCATCGCCGATTTGATCGCCGCGTCGGAAACTGGCGCGCCGCCACGTAATTCATTGATCGTCAGGGTGCCGTGTAATTCCGCTAATCCGGCGGCGGTACGCGGCAGGGCGAGGACGACCAAAATAATGCCGACGGCGAGAGCCGCCGTGAGGGAGAGAATATATCCGGGTGCGAAGCGTCGCGTCGCCATAGTGATCAAACTTCAGAAAAATAGGTGTGATCAGGTTTCAGAGTAATAGTTTTTATACTGCCCTGCATAATGACCGCCATCGCTGCCATAGTAACGCTCAAATTTCTTCACATCGACCTGCGAAAGGACTACCCCGGCAACATCGGCGCCGGACGCAATGACCTGTTTCAGGGCATTGGCGGCGGCACTGCGGCGGGTTTTGTTCCACTCGATGACGAAAACGGTTTTATCGACCTGGCGGCCGAGGACGAGGGTATCCGACACGGCGAGAACCGGCGGTGTGTCGAGAACGACGAGGTCATAAGTATCGGCGAGCGCTTCAAGCAGCTCGCTCATGAGATTGGAGGCAAGCACGTCGGTGGCGTTGGAAACGGTCGGTCCGGCGAGTATATAGTGCGCCTCCGATTTGAAATCGATCTCGATGATGTCCTCGAGCTCTTTCTCGTGCGATAGATAATCGACAATACCCTGGCTGTTCGGCACTTGTAGCGCTTTGTGCAAGGAAGGTTTGCGCAGGTCACAATCGATAATCAAAACCTTCTGGCCGGACTTTGCCGCCGCGCGGGCGAGCGACAATGACGCCGTCGTCTTACCTTCGCTCGGCACCGAAGAGGTAATTGAAATTGTCCGGGGCGGCCGGTCGACATCGGACAGCAGCAATGCCGTCCTCAGCGTGCGCATGGCCTCTGAATAGGATGAGGTCGGCTTGTCGATGACCAAATCATAAGGCGCCTTACCTTCCTTGTTGGCGCCGGCAACGCGCGGCAGCATGGCGATGGCCGGAATGCCGGTCGCGTCCTCGACCTGGTCGATGGTGCGGAAACCGGATTCCAATTGTTCGCGGATAAAAGCCAGCAGGAAGTCGATCAGGCCCGAGAGAATGAGTCCGGCACCGATGATCAATCCCTTGCGCGGCCGCGACGGGCCGCCTGGTGCGGTGGCGTAGGAAATGACACGCGCATCCGGTTCGATAATCTGTTGCTGCTGGGTATCAACCTGTTTGAAGCGCGCCAGTACCGTTTCGTATAGCTCCCGATCAGCGAGCGCGACGCTCGACAGCTCGCCCAATTTTACTTCCGCCTGATTTTGCTCGCCGACACGTTCCTGCAGCTTCTCAACCTCGGCGACCAGCTTTTCCTGGCGGATTTCGGTGATCTCCAACTCATTGCCGAGATTGATCGCGACTTTGTTGACTTCCTGATTGATCTTCTTTTGCAGATCTTCCAATTCGCTCCGCGCCAGCATCATTTTGGGATGGGCGTCGCGATATTGTGTTTCAAGCTCGGCGATGTTGCGGGTCAGCTCCGATTCCTGTTCGCGCAGGCGCTGAATAAGCGGCGATTCCAGCACCGCGGCCGCCGTATCAAGCCCGCCCGGCGTTTCCAATAGGCGCTGCACTTGATTGTAGCGCGCCTCGGCTTCCGCTAGGACGGTGCGCGATGCGATCAGTTGGGAATTGAGCTCGGCCAATTGCTGGGCGTAGAGCGTGGTATCACCGATATTCACCAGCCCGGCGCGGCGGCGGAAGGATTCGAGATTGCGGCTCGAGGCTTCGACCCTGAGGCGGAGCTCGCCGACCCGGTCCGCCAGCCAGCGGTTGGCCCGCTCGGTGGCCTCATATTTGGCGTTGAGCTGCTCCAGGATATAGATATCGGCCACCGTATTGGTCGCCAATGCCGCCATCTCGGGATCGGGCGAAATATAAGAAAGATCGATCACCAGCGATGTGCCGCCGGCCTCAACCGACAGCCCGGACAAAAACACATCGACCAGATATTGCCGGAGCGCCTCTTCCTTTTGCGCCGCACTCAACACCACCGGCGCCTCAACTTCTTCTTCTGTCATGCCGAGGGAGGCGCGCCAGCTCTCGGGGAATATTTCCTTGAAGCTGGCAATGCCGAGCGACTTTTTCAGCGAGCCCATCAGGCCGATCTTGGGCTCGCTCAGCTGCGGGTTATAAAGCGGGTTGTTCACAAGATCCAATTGCTCGACGACTTTTAGGGCGAGCGTGCGCGAGCGGATAATCTCGGCCTCGGTCTCGTTGGTATAGAAATCGACGTTGAGTCCCTGAACCACGGATTCCGCCGACCGCCCGCCGGCATTGATCTGTTGACGCTGCAGTACCAGGCTGGCATCGGCGCTGTAGAGCGGTGTCATGCGCTGCACCATGAATATCGAGAGCAGCGTGCCGATAATGATGACGCCGATAATCAGCATCTTGTTGCGCAGCAGGATGGCGAAGAATTGGCTGAGGTCGAATTCGCGCTTGGCCTGGGCCGGCGCCGACGCAGCCATATCCTCGACCGGGACGAAGGTTAGCTCCTCCGGCTCCTGTCGCGGCATGCGCGCCACTTTGCCCGGACTAGCCATGTGGCTTCTCCGCGCGCGTGCACAGCTTGGTCGACCCAATAATCATCTGTTCCTGCTTTGACCGAATGCCCTCAAATACAATGGGGGCAACAAGTTAGTTTTGTTAACATCTTAGTGGCAAGTCCTAATCTCATATGTGGCGTTCATCACAACGGCGCTAGAACAATCGGCGATAGACCTCAATTGTATCGCCCGGCAGGACGACAGTTTTCAGATAACCTTCGATGTCGATAAGTTCGTCCAGCGTGGTGCGCGTAATCGACACCGGCTCTTCGCTGGCGCGTCGCGTATAGCCGCCGGCGAGCGCGATCGCCTGGCGCACCGTCATACCGCTCACATAGGGATAGCTGCCCGGCTTATTGACTTGGCCATAAATGTAAAATGGCCGGTAATTGGTGACCTCGACGCTAATTCTCGGGTCGATCAAATAATCGTTGGCAAAAAGATCCGTGACGATTTGTTGTAATTCATTGACGGTTTTGTTTTGCGCCTGCACCTGGCCAATCAGCGGAAGGGAGATGCGGCCCTGGCCATCCACCGCGAGCTCGCCCGAGAGGTCATCCTGACCAAACACCACGACCGAAAGCCGATCGCCCGGTCCGAGCCGGTATTCCTGTAGTCCCGATTTATCGATCAGTTCTTCGCTCACGGCTTCGGCTTTTGCCGCGGCGACGTCTTCTGCCGTCTCGCCACCTTCGGCATCTTTTTCAGCGGCCTGTTCTTCCTCCCCCAAGACTTTGCCCGGATCGTCGTTCTTGAACG
The DNA here is from genome assembly GCA_018666805.1 of Rhodospirillaceae bacterium. GTDB lineage: Bacteria > Pseudomonadota > Alphaproteobacteria > UBA828 > UBA828 > PTKB01. The sequence continues at coordinate 8,978 of JABIXB010000088.1, forward strand.
ATTCAAGCTCGAGCAGATCGTCGTCATCGACCTCGAGATCTAAACTTTGATTGCGCGGGTCCTGAGCGCTGGCCATGATCGGCAACGCCGCCATGCCTGTGGCCAAAATTATGGCCAATGTCCAGATGCGCAAAGTGCCCTGCATTTCTAGATCTGCCCCAAAATGCGGAAGGTGACGGCATTATTGTCAAAGCTCGAACCGGCCTCCGAAGATTGGCGTTCGCTGTGCCGGTAGTCGCCGCGAAATGAAAGCTGCCGGTTCATAAAATAGCGAAAGCCGAGAAAAGCGTCCCAATCCGTATCGTCACGTGGTTGCTCGACAAACTCGTTTATCTCATACGTGGCGCCGGCCGAGAGCAGCAGGCTGTAGAGAAGCTCATGGTCGATTTGCAGGTCGCCGCCGGTGGCATCAATTTGCGACGCGCCAGCCAGGTTTGTGCCTTCGAAATTACGGTGCACGCCCGCCGTCACTGTGGTTAGCCCGGTAACATTCCAGGTCACCTTGCCATTCATCGTCAGGCCATCGACATTGTCGAAGGTGGGATCGGTGAAGGAGCGTTTGATATAGCCGCCATTGAAGGCAAGGAACGTCACGCCCGAGTAATCGATGGTGAGGCCGGCCAGCATTTGCCAGGCGAAAGAATCGCGGTTCTCAAGATCATCGTCAAACGAATCGACGAACCTCTGAACGTTGATCGAGGGTTCGAGAAAAAATCGCGAGCCCGGCACATCTTCATAGGTCCAGCGGTTCCTGACAAAAAATTCGTCACGGTCGCGGTCGTCATGATTGATGTCGTTGTCGCCGTAATTCAGCCTTTGTATTTTTGCACTCGCTTTGGTGCTGATAATGCTGCCGCCGCCATAATCGCCACCGATTTCAGCGCTGGTGTCAAAAAAGGTGGTGACCTCCTGGCCGCCCTCGTCGTCGACGGCGCCGCGACCTTCATGGGCGCGGCCATGGCGCAATTCGACAAATGCGCTTGAGCGCTCATCGATATCGACGCGCAATTTGCTGCGAAAACTGAAATCGTCAAAATCCTCGCTCTCGAATTCCTGCCAGCGCTGAAAATGCGCTTTGCTTTCAAACTCGAACTGATGACTTTCCCAATTCGACTTAATCGACAGACTTGGCAGGAAGGCGAGGAAAAAATCCGATTTTTCGTCGGTCTCGGTGCGGAACAGATTATCCTCATAGCCGAAGCGCACTTCAGCCTTGGGAAATTCCTCAAAAGACGGCAGATATTCGGTCTCTATGCCGATTGCCTTGAATTCCGGGCGGACGCGGCCGAGCACGGATTCCTTGCGTGCCTGCTCGGCAAAATCCAGGCTCAGTTCCTGCAATTGCGCCCGAGCCTCGCCACGCCACAGGCACAAGCCGGCGGAAAGCAGCAGCCCAAAGGCGAGCAAGCGAACAGCAACCATCAGTTTAGGCCTTATCACAGGCGTTATCACAGGCACCGCATTATCATGCAAAATTACTTAACCCAGCATAAAGGCTTTGGCTGAAACACGCCGCGCAAAAAAGAAGGCGAAAGAGAACGCCCCGGCGCACCACATCCAGGCACAAACAACAGCTAACGGCTGCCGCAGCAGCCGTGTGCAAATTAAATACAAAAAATATCCCCTGCCTAAACAATCAATCCGTAATGATACAAACAGGAAAAAATATTCTCTAACAGCTTATTACAAGG
>JABIXB010000089.1 GCA_018666805.1 Rhodospirillaceae bacterium
GCCGGGCGGGCGCGTCCGCTCCCTTGGCTACCTCGTATTAACTCGGGCGCGCTCTATATTTAAATCCTCAATCGCCGGGCGGTCGCGTCCGCTCCCTTGGCTTGGCACGCTTGCCGAAATGCATAGAGCATTCCGGTTGGTGGTGTCGTTTTATCGACTTTTTCCGATGCCCTCAGCGCTATGACAGCGTGGCGCTGACCACGCCGAGGCCTTCAACCTCATAGCTGTATTCTTCGCCCGCCTCAGGGAAACGCGTCGCCAGGGTCGAGCCGGTCATGACGATCATGCCGGCCTGGAGCTGCCTGCCCTGACTGGCCAGCAGCCCGGCCACCCAGGCGACCGATTCGAACGGATGACCCATGGCGTCACCGGTCACGCCACTTTCCACGAATGTACCGTTCAGCGACATCGCCACCGGGTTGGTCTTGAGGTCCAAATTCTGCCAGTCGCGCCGCGCTTCACCGAGCACGATGCCGCCGCACCAACTGTTATCGACCATGATCGAGAGCGCATCCAAATCGCTGAAGTCGGCATTGCGGTCTTCGATCAATTCAAAGGCCGGCATACAGGCGGCGATATAGTCGCGCACCGAATCGGTATTGAGCGGCGGCGAATCAAGCGGCACATCGCGCGCCATTTCCACCGCCAATTCGAACTCAAGGCCGAGATGCATGAAATCGGCGAGATTGAGGGTCGCCGGCGAACGATGCACGGTGGTTTGGTAAATCACACCGGAAATCGGCTCATGGGCATTGCACATCTGGCGAATTTTCTCGGACGTCAGGCCGACTTTGTAGCCCGCAATAGCGCCACGTCCCGCCTCGGCATAGCGCTCGTTCAATAAATCCTGAACGCGGTATCCGGCTTCCATGCTTTGCGGCCGCAAATCGTCGCGCAGTCGGCGGAATGGCTTTCGTGTCTGATGCTCGGCAAACAACCGGTCCGCCAATTCCCTCTCTGCCGCGCTCGTCGCCATCGTCTTCCTCCTTTGCGCAATTAAGCCAATACACGCTCTAAACGGTCTATCGCCTCGTTCAACAGCGCCGGACTGGCGGCAAAACAAAGGCGGAGATAGCCTTCGCCGACATCGCCGAACGCTGTTCCCGGCGCCAGGCCGACACCGGCATCATGCAATATCCGCTTGGCCAAGGCGAGGCTGTCGCTCTCGCCCTCGACCGAGAAAAAGGCATAAAAGGCGCCCTTCGGCTTGACCATGCCGATGCGGTTTAGCGCCGATAGCCGGCGATAAACGAGATCGCGGCGTTCCTCGAAGGCGGCGCGCGAGCGCTCAACATGCGCTTCACCGTCGCGCAAGGCCACGATGCCGGCATGCTGCACAAAGGTGGTCGGGCCGGCGATATTGTATTCGGTCAATTTCGCCATGCTCAACAACAGGTCGGCTGGCGCCGTAATCCAGCCGAGGCGCCAGCCCGTCATATTCCAGGATTTTGAGAAACTGTTGATGATGATCACCCGATCTTCCGGCTCGGCCAGCTCGGTGACCGAAGGCGCGAGGCGGCGCCCGTCAAACACCAGCCGGGCATAGACATCATCGCAAACCATCCAAATACCGCGCTTACGGCAAAAATCGAAAATCGCCTCCAACTCGGCGCGCTCGGCCATCCAGCCGGTCGGATTGTTGGGTGAATTGATAAACAAAGCCTTGGCGCCGTTGCCAAGGGCATCAAACAACATATCCAGGTCGATTTTCCATTCGCCCTCCGTCTCACGCAACGGCACGATCTCGGCGCTGGCGCCAAGCACTTCAGCGGCATGGACGGCATTTGGCCAAATCGGGCCGACAATCACCACCTTGTCGCCGGGGTCGAGGATCGTCTGATAGGCCAGCATGATGCCATGCATGCCCGACGTGCTCACCGTAATGCGCTCAATGCCGATGCTGCGGCCATAAAGCGTGCTCATATATTCAGCAATCGCCTGGCGCAGCTCCGGCACGCCATTGTTCGGTACATAGAAGGTCTTGTCTTCGTTTAACGCCTCTATCGCCGCCTGCTTGACGAAATCCGGTGTCGGCTCATCGCCCTCGCCGAACCATAGCGGGATGACGCCCTCCATGCGGTGGCCAAGCTCCATAATGTGGCGAATCTGGCTTTCGGGCAGCTTTGTGACGCTCTTGTTAATTTGTGCTGTCATGCGGGTCTTTCCTCTTTTGCGGCCAAGTTAGGACATATGGCGCGATCACGGCAAGGCGGATATCCGCGTCAGCTTAAATGCCTGCGTAAACCTGTTGCCAATCTCCCGGGGGCCACTAAACTCCGCTCGCGGCATGGCATGTAACAGGCCTCGAAAAGATGAATTTTTCGCGTATTTTTAATCTCCTTACGGGGAATTTCTGAAGGTGTCCGTGACCATTGCCCCGGCCCCTCTAACGCCGGATGCAGGTGTGAAGACACCCGTGGCCGTCATCGACATCGGCTCCAATTCCGTCCGCCTGGTGGTCTATGACGCGGCCAAGCGGGCGCCGATTCCGGTATTTAATGAAAAAGTCCTGTGCGGCCTGGGCAGAGGCCTTGATTCAACCGGCCGGCTTAATTCCGAGGGTGCCAAGCTTGCCCTCGAAAGCCTGCATCGCTTCGCCGCGCTAACCCAGGCCATGGGAGTGGCGGATATCGACGCATTCGCCACCGCCGCCGTCCGCGAGGCCACGGACGGACCTGATTTCGCCGCTGCGGTCGAGCGCGATTGCGGCTTTCCGGTGCGTGTCATTAGCGGCGCCGAAGAAGCGCGCCTGTCGGCATTGGGTGTGCTCGCGGAAATCCCCAGGGCGAACGGCATCACGGGCGACCTCGGCGGCGCCAGCCTGGAACTGTCCCATCTTAAGTATGGCACCGGCGCGGAACAGACGAGCCTGCCAATCGGGCCGCTGCGCATTGCCTGTAACCCGAACGGCCCGGACAGCTTGAGCAGTGGTGACAGCGGTCGCAGCATGGAAGAATATCTCAGCCAGGCAGCTTGGCTGGGCGAGGCACGCGGCGGAACCTTCTATGCCGTTGGCGGCACCTGGCGCAGTTGGGCACGCATGCATATGCGCCACGTCAATTATCCGCTCAGCATCGCCCATCATTATGAAATCACCGCCAATTCTGCACTCGAATTTTCCAAGGAAATTTCAGCCTTGTCCGCCGATGCTTTGTCCAACTTCGCCGGATTTCCGGAGGAGCGCGCCGATTCCATTCCCTTTGCAAATTTGGTGCTGAAGCGTCTGATTGAGCAAACCGGGGTCGCCGCCGTGCTTTTCTCGGCCTATGGCGTGCGCGAAGGACTAATTTTTGACCGCCTGGCGGATTCCCTTAAGGCGGAGGATCCTCTCATTGCGGCGTGCCGTAATTTGGCAACCATGACCGGGCGCGCCACGGCTGACGGCGAGGCGCTCTTTCGCTGGACCTCTCCCGCCTTTGCCGATGAGACAGAGGAAGAGGCGCGCTTGCGCCGTGCCGCATGCCTGCTGGCCGACCTCGAATGGTCCGAGCACCCGGATTACCGCGCCGAGCACGCCCTGCTTAGAATTTTGCGCTATCCCTTGATTGGCGTCGATCATCCCGGCCGGGCCTATATGGGCCTCGCCGTCGCCTCGCGCCACGCCAAGGTGCGCGACAGCCTGCTCGAGCGCTATTTACGCAGCTTGCTCGATGGCGCGGAACTGCGCCGCGCCAAAGCGGCTGGTCTCGCCATGCGGCTGGCCTATACTTTCTCCGGCGGCGTGATTTCCCTCTTGGAACAAACCGCTCTTCGCCGGGAAGGTAATAAGCTGAAGCTCGAACTGCCGAGCCATGCCGATGTTCTTGTTGGTGATGTCGTGCAAAGCCGCTTCCGCTCGCTCGCCCAGGAACTCGGCTGCAAACCGCATATCGCTCTTGTTTAAAATGCCCCTCAGACGCCGGGCGAGCGCATCCGCGCTCTTGGCTTACCTCGTATTAACTCGGGCGCGCAGTCGCGCTTGCCGGAATGCATTATGCATTCCGGTTGGGGGTGCCGTTTGGGAGAATTTTTTCGCTGACTGGTCAGACCGCACCTGCAACCTCTTCGGGCGTGCGACCAACCACAGAGCGATAAATTTCCGTATCCGTCGCGCCTTCGCTGCCGATGAGCAGCACGCGTGCGTTGGGGCCGAGTTGCAGGGCCTCGCGCACAGCTTCATTGCCGCAGGCCGCGATTAGTGCGGCTGTGGCCGCGCAGCCTGATTCGCCGGCAACGATCGGGCGATCGCCAGCCACGCCATTGGCCAGCAGGCGCATCGTCTCCGCCGCGCAATCATCGGCGATGATCAGCGCATCATCCACCGTCGGGCGCAATACTTCCCACGCCAATGGCGACATTTCAGCCGCCGCCAGACAGGCCATGAAGGTCTCGACATCACCCGGCACCGGCGCCGGCTTGCCGGCCAAAATGCTGCGCGTGATACAATCTGCCTGCTCGGGCTCGACCACGATCGTGCGTGGCCGACCGGCGCCTTGAACGCGCCAAAAATAGCCCGCCACCCCGGCAGCGAGACCGCCAACGCCACCTTGAATAAAGAGATGGGTTGGCGCCTCCGGTTCCGGCCACTGCCGGCTCATTTCGTCCGCCATCACCATATAGCCCTGCATGACCCAGGCCGGCACTTCCTCATAACCCGGCCAGGACGTGTCCGAAACCACAAACCAGCCCTCTACCGCCGCATCCTCGGCAACGATTCGAACCGAATCATCATAACCGCCCGCGACGCGCCGCATTTCCGCGCCATAAGCGGCGATTTCGGCTTCCCGCCCAATACTTACGCCGGCATGCAGATAAATGATGGCGCGGCAGCCGAACATCTGCGCCGCCCAGGCAACCGAGCGGCCGTGATTACCATCCGTTGCGCAACACACCGTAATTTCTTTTGTTGCCGTCCGATGCCTGTCGGCCAACAATTCCTGTACGCCATCAATCTGGGTGCCCTTGCGGGCCAATTCGCGGCGCAGGACTTTCAATACAGCGTAGGCGCCGCCCAGCGCCTTGAAGCTTTTCAAGCTAAAGCGCTGACCTTCATCCTTATAGTGAATGGCGCCCAGACCAAGCGCCTCCGCCAGGCCACTGAGCGCCACCAGAGGCGTCGGCATATAGCCGGGCCACGCAGTGATTTCGCGCTCTGCCTCGGCAAAGGCCGCCGCGCTCAGGATTTCCCCGGCCCTGCCACCGAAGGGCTCAGCCCTTGAGGCAAGCCGGTTTATCTCGTGACGCAGGGAAAATATCGGCAGTTTCATCGCTCCCCCACTCCCATTCTATTTCAGCTTGATGCCCCTGAAAACCAAGCCGCCGCTCCGTCGATCCCCAATCATCCAATTATTTTGAATGCTGGAGACCGTCGAAGCGGCGTCTTTTTCGTTGGTTAGGCGTGTAGGTTTAGCGCCGGAATTTGTGGCGCGCCACCTGTTTATTCGTCGTTGAGGGCTTCCTCGTCCTCGTCGTCCTCGTCGCCGAAGACATCGTCTTCGTCGTCAAAGAGGTCGTCGCCGGCGGTGTTGTCGCCGTCTTCGCCGTCATCTTCGTCCGGCGCGGTTTCGATCAGGCTGCCCCAGAAGTTGCCGAGGAAGTCGCCGCCACCATCTTCGGCGCCCTCGCCGCCCTCACCGTCGCCGCCAGCGGCAGGTGCCACCGAGAGGTTGGTGCCGAGCGAGAAGTCGACGCTGAAGATGTCAGCCACGAAGGTTGAGGTCGATTGCAAGGCCGACGGGCCACTCAGATCAACCTCGGAGTCCGGCACATTCGTGTCGGTGGTGATCGAGTTGATCACATCCTCGATATCGATCTGCGGCTCGAACACCACCGTCACGCCGTTGATCAGGAAGGTCCGCCCGTCAAGCGCGCCGAGCCAGGCAAAGCCCTGCACATCGCCGCCGCCGAAGGTGCCGTTGATCACACCGGTCGTGGCTTCGAAGCGCAGCGCCCCGGTGGTGGTGGCGACAAACGGATTGTCGATCTCAAGTCCCGCATTGACCTCGCCGATAACCCCGGTCGCCAGGATCGTCACCGATTCCGCATTCTCCGCCGTCAGCGCGCCGAAGATATCGCCGGCATTGATGGTGAAGGCGTTCTCGCCGAGCACCGTCAGCGTATCGCCGAGATCCACCGTGCCGCTGACATTAAAGACACCGATATCGAGCGTGAACACATCGAACGGCGAGACAATGGTGAAGTTCTCCGCATCGACCACATTGAGCGTGCCGATCGGATCCGCTGCGCTGCCGAAGTTGGCGCCATCGAAGCTGATGTCACCACCCGCCGCCAGGGTCAGCGTGCTGTTGCCGCCACCCACATCCGCGCCTTCGTCGCCGCCGATGAAGTTGATGTTGCCATCCGCACCGATCGCGATCAGATCGTCACCGGCCGAGACATCGCCAACCGTGATGTCGCCGAGCGCCAGCATGATGATATCGCCATCCGCCGCCGCCGCCGTGCCGGCCGAGACATTCAGCGCCTCGATGCTGGTGTCGACGCCAACCAGAATGTCGCCATCCTCGGTCGAAACGCCATCCAGCGTCACCGTCTCGGATGAGCTGTAGATCGCGATGCCGCCGGCATCGCCGACAACCGCCGCCGCGATCAGGACGCCATCCTCACCGACCGCATCCAACACAATGTTGCCGCCCGCCGTGATATCCACTTCGCTCGCATCGACCGTGAGGCCCGCTTCGATATCGCCGACCGAACTCGCGCCACCGACCGTCAGAGTCTCCGCCGTGATGTTGTTCACCCCGTCATCGGTCAGCGCACCGCCCGTCGACAACGTCACATCGTAAGCGCTGATGCCGTCAATACCGTCAACCGAGCCCACTTCAAGGCCATCGAAGTCGTTGAACGTCACGGAGCCTTCCGCACCGCTGTGATCGACCGCCAGCGTGCCGACCTGGTTATCGCCATCAAGCGTCACCGTGCCGTCAGAGCTGCTGATCGCCAGGCTATCGACCTGCAACGCGCTGGCCTCGTCATCAGACATATCGCCGCCACCCGTTACCAGGTGCGCCACATCATGGCCGGCATCCGTAAAGCTCACCGCATCCGTCACCGTAATGCCGCCGTCATTCGCATCATCGCCGATCTGAATGACATCCGAAGAGACATTGCCAAGCTCCGCTTCCGTCAGGCTGAGGCCGCCTTCGCCGCCCGCGCCGCCGAGATCGATCAAGCGCTCCGTATCCGACGTCGTCAACGTCACCCGGGCGCCGCTCACGCTCTCGCCGATCTCAAGATCGTCCGCCGCCAGCGTCACATCGCCCGAAGCGCTCGAGATACCGCTCACATCGCCGATCTCGGCAACCGTCAGTTCCGTGCCGCCCGAGCTGTCGATGACAATGTCGCCATCCGCCTCGGCCGCCACATTAACGCTGCCCTCGGCACCCGTCACCAACACCGCGCCGTCTGCGCCGATGCCGTCGCCGGCACTCATCACCAACGAACCGCTGCCGGAATAGCCGAAGTCGATCACGCCGCCATTTGCATTGCTGATCGCGCCGTCTGCACTGAGCGACACATCATTGCCATTGGCATTGATCACCACGCCGCCCGAGCCGTCGCCGAGCACGATATCGTCAGCTGACGTCAGGCTCAGGTCACCGCCCAGGTTGGACGTCCCTTGCGCCGTCACCAGATCCGCATCCCCCGCTTCGGCGTTGATCGTCACGTCGATACCCGAGCCGGTTGAGCGCATATCGTCCAGCGTCACATCGACGCCATCGCCGCTCATCGTCACGAAGTCACTGCTTTGCAGCAAGACATAAACGTCGCTGTCGGCATCCTCGAGCGTGATCGTCAGGCTGTCGAAGCCGCTGTCATAGGCATCGACATTGATCTCGCCGCCTTCGCCGCCCGACGCCGTCAGGCTTAAGCTGGAACCCTCGCCGCCCAGGATATTGATCGCATCCTCATCGTCGCCGATGCCGACACCACTCAACGAGACATCGCCATTCGCTTCGATCGAGCCACCTTCGCCGCCCGCGGCCAGAATGCTGCCGCCGGCCGTGAGGCTGACACTGCCATAGCCGTTATTGTCGACATGGCCGAGATTGATATCACCGCTCGCGCTCAAGCTGATGTTGTCGTCCGAAGACGCATAGGCGGATGAGAAGTTGGTGATCTCGACCGAGTAGTTCGAGACATAAAGATCGCCATCAACATCGACATTGATATCGCCGAAATAGGTCTCGGCATCAAGCTCCAACGCCCCGGCGCCGCCATCGGCCGACAAGGTGATGACATTCTCATAACCTTCGTCATCGCTGCCGATGCCGCTATAGGCATAAAGCTCAACAAAGCCCTCGTCGGCGGTGCTGATATTGGTGATGCCACCGCTGTCCGCGCTCGAGATCGAGCCTTCCGCGCCGACATAGACCGAGTTGCCCTCGCCGCCGCCGACCGTCAACTGGCCGAGCACCACATCGTTCGAAGCATAAATCTCGATATCGCCGTTCGTCGCCGTGATCACCGCATCCGCGTCCATGATCGCATCATACGAACCGCCATATTTGCCCGCCGTCACTTCGACATCGCCGCCGTAACCATCCGCCGTGACCGTTGCGTTCTCGTCGAACTCAACATCGCCGCCGGTGCTCGCGATCAGAACCGACGGCGGGCCAAACGCGTCCGCGTCAGTAGTGATCGTGCCGTTAATCGAGACCGCAACGCCATCGCCGCCTTCGCCACCGATCACAAAGATCGCATCGCCAACACCGTCATTGCCGTTGTAGACGCCGTCCGCAACGCCGCCCAAGGACGTCAGCGTGCCGTCAATGCTGACCGCCGCATAGTCGCCGCCGCCATTCTCGCCGGTCACGAAGATCGTCGCGCCTTCGCCGCCATAGGCGTAATCCGCTACCGCATCACCGCCCGAGGTATCGATCGAGCCGCCAACCGAGACGCTGCCATCGTCGCTCGCGACAAAGCCTTCGCCGCCGTCGCCGCCGAACGCAAAGCCCTCGCTGCCGCTCGCATCGGCATAACCGCCAACCGACGTCAGCGTGCTGTCAGCGTCAATGTCGACACGGTCGATAAGGCCAAAATAGCCCTCGCCGCCTTCGCCGCCTACGCCGCCGTCGATATCGCCGCTACTCACGAACACATCGCCGGCATCGCCGCCATAGGCGCCTTCGCCGCCAAACGCCGCACCACCCGAGGTGTCGACATCACTGCCGATCAGCGCAACTCCGCCGCCGCCGTTATAGCCCTCGCCGCCATCGGTGTAATTGTTGCTCTCGCCGCCGACCAGGTCGACATAGCCGCCTTCGCCGCCGCCGGCATATTCCGCATCGCCCGCATCGCCGCCCGAGCTATCCACCGTCGAGCCGTCCAGCGTCACCGCGCCGCCATACGCCGCGCTGACAAAGATGCTCGCGCTATAGCCATCGACATAGGCATCGCCGCCTTCGATCTCAATGCCGCCGCCTTCGCCGCCGCCGGCATAAATCTCGGCGCCCGTTGCATCGCCGCCCGAGCTATCGACCGTGCTCGCCTCCAGCGTCACGCCGCCGCCGATGCCCACCACGCCAAAGTCGCCAAAATTGCCGTACGCATAGGCATCGCCGCCGCGTATATCAATCTCGCCGCCCTCGCCGCCTTCCGCCACGAAACCGGAATTGCTCGCGTTACCGCCCGTCGCATCCAGCGCCGCGCCATCCAGCGTCACAGAACCGCCGTAGGCAACCACAAAGCCCTCGCCGCCGAACGCTTCCTGATAGCCGTCGCCGCCATTGAGGCGGATATCGCCGCCGTCGCCGCCGCTGGCATTGTTGCCGGCATAAGAGGCGCCGCCGCCAGACGTGTCGATCGTGCCTGTGATCGTCACATCGCCGCCCGCTGCCGCGCTTTCAAAATAGTTGGCGCCAGAGCCGTAACCCTCGCCGCCTTCGATCGTTACCCGGCCGCCGTTGCCGCCAACCGCTAAACTATCGGCCAGCGTCGCGTCGCCGCCCGTCGTGTCGATCAGGCCTGAGAGCGTCACATCGCCGCCATTCGCGCCCTCGCCGCCGAAGGCAAAGCCTTCGCCGCCATAGACATAGACATTGCCGC
>JABIXB010000090.1 GCA_018666805.1 Rhodospirillaceae bacterium
CCGAGATCGCCGGTGCGGAAATAGCCGTCGGCGTCGAACGCCTCGGCGGTTTTGTCCGGCTCTTTGTAATAGCCTTTGGTGACATAGCCCTTGAGGCGAATTTCACCGATTTCGCCGGTCGGCATGCGCTTGCCGGTTGCCATATCGGCGATGATCATGTCGTTGCCGGGCAGCGCCTTGCCGATCGATTCGGTGCGCCGCGCCACGGTGTCATGTGCGTCATTGATCGAGCAATTGCCGTAGCTCTCTGTCAGGCCGTAAATCTGGCAGGCTTCGCGAACGCCGAGGTCGATCAGGCATTGAATCTGCTGCGGCGAGCCCAGGGTGGCGCCGACGCGGAGCGAGGATATATCCCGCGCCGCGCGGTCGGGGTGCTCTTCGATGGCAAGCGTCATATTGGGCGTGCCGTAATAAACGGTGCAGCGCTCGGCCTCGATCAGGCGCAGCGCTTCGCCGGCATCGAATGATTCCTGCAAGATGATCGTTGCGCCGTGGCTCCAAACGGCAAACAGCGCATTCTCGCAGGCGAGGCCCCAAAATAGCGAGACGCCGAGCCACAGCCGGTCATCCGCCTGGATATGCAGGCGCTCGCCGATACCCCACATATTTTCGATCAGGGCGTAATGCTGTAACGGCACGCCTTTCGGCAGTGCGGTCGAGCCTGAGGTGTAGAGCAGACAGGCGGTATCTTCGCCTTCGACGGCGGCCTCGGCGGCATCGATTTCGCTGTCCGGCACATCGGCGCCGAGCCGCCATAAATCCTCGAACGGCGTCATGCCGGCGGGCGGTGCGCCGTCGGCGATGCAATAAATCTGCTGCAAGCCGCTCAAATCGTAATCCTCACCGCGCGCCTCCTCGATCAACGCGACATAGTCACGTTTGAGATAGGTGGCGGACATGATCAGCAGGCGGCATTCGGAATGGCTGAGCTGATAGCCAAGCTCGCGCGCCGTCGCCCAGGTGTTGGCCGCGACCATCACGCCGCCCAAAGCCATGATGGCGAAATCGGCGATCAGCCATTCGGCGCGGTTGCCCATCAAAATCGCGACCTTGTCGCCGCGCCTTATGCCGGCGGCATGCAGCCCCTTGGCGAGGTCGCGCACGCGGCCTTGGAATTCGCTCCAGCTATAGCGCTGCTCACCATCAATGAGCGCTTCGCGCCCGGGGTGGCGCGCCGCCATTTCGTTGATCAGCGCCATCGCGGTGCGGGATTGCGGCATTTGCATAAGCGGGGTGTCCTAGACGGTGGCGACCGGCGTCGCCGGTGAGCCGACGGCGCCCGGCATGCGCAGCGGCGGCGCGGTGAGGAGGAAGCGCGTGCGTTTATTTTCGCGCAGCCACCGGGCAAGCTCGCTCAAATGCCAAAGCTCGCCCAGGGGCACGCCGATTTTGAACAGGCAATGCTCGTGCAGCGGCAGCACCGGGCCGGGCACCTTCATTTCGCGCGCGACGGAGGAGGATTGCTCGACCGCGACATTGTCGGAGATGAGCGCGGCAACACCGCTCTCGCTGATCCAATTGAGCAGCGCCTTGTCGTCGCCATCAAGCACCGTGCAGACCGCGCCGACGGGCTGGGGATCGGGTGTTTTTGCCGCTTCGACGATGCGGTCGGCAAAGCCGGTATGGAGGCAAACGAGATCGCCTTCCGCCACCTCGACATTGTCTTTTGCCATGATCGCCATCAGCTCGGCAAAGCCGACCGCACGCCGTTCATCGCCGCAATGGGCACGCAGATCGATCATCACGCCGCGCCCCTGGACGCAGCTTTCGGCCATATTCTCGATGCCGAGATTGACCGCGCCGATAGCGCCGTAGAGCCCCTTGCCGGTCTCTTCCGAGAGCACCTTGTAGCCGTTGTAATAGACATGCTCGGCCTCGCCGTCGCCATCGGCATCGAACATCGCGCCGATATGGGCGAAGCTGTCCCACTGGGTCGAATATTGGCTGTGGATCAGCATCGCGTCGTCACACAGGAGATCGGTCTGCAGCGGATTGTCGCGCCGCGCCGGGCCGTCGAAAGCAATTTCGCCCTCGCGAATGACAGGCTTCAGTTCGGGCGGCAGCCGGCTTGGATTGATAGCATTGCCGCCGGGCAGGTCGAGCGGCATGGAGAGGCAGAAGGTTTTGCCTGTGCGCACCTGTTTAACCGCTTCGAGAACGCGCGCTTCGGTTAGGAGATTTAGCCGGCCCAATTGATCGTCCGGGCCGAAATCACCCCAGTTCGAACCGTCGGGCCGTATTTTCCAGCGCTTGCTCATCTTGCCTCTCCTGATTGACGCCGGTGATTATGCCTAAAACGCCCGCATGTTACAGTGCAAGAAAGGGGATCGAAAATGAGCGATGTGGTTGTCGCGGCGAATATGGAAGATGTGCTCGGCGAAGTGCCGGTCTGGGATGCGAATGCCCAGTGCCTGTGGTGGACCGACGTGTTCCGCCCAGCCATCCACCGCCTCGACGCAGC
>JABIXB010000091.1 GCA_018666805.1 Rhodospirillaceae bacterium
CAAGGCGCTGGAAATGGCAGTGGAAAATGCCGCGCAGGCGATAAAAGTTAATCCGGCCTCCCATTCAGCCTGGCTCATTCAAGGCGTCGTGCAGCGCGATCTCGGTGACATCAAGCAATCCGTGACCTCAATGAACCGCGCCATCTCACTCAATCCCAACGATGTCGATTCCTACATGTTCCTCGCCAACGTCAAACTGAGCCAGGGCGAAATCGCCGAAAGCCTGGGGCTGATCGAGCGCGCGCGCGAACTCAGCACGCGCACCACCAATTGGCACAAGGCAATTTACGGCGGCGCTCTCTATGCCGACAAGCGCTATGACGAAGCGCTTGAAATATTGGAGACGGTGCAAGGTCTGCCCTTTGCGCAACGGCTTTTGGCGATGGCCTATGCACAAGCGGGCGAGGGGCAAAAAGCTCAAGCCGCGGCCAAGAAGTTTCTTGAGCGCTACCCCGACTTCACCATCGCCGAGCATATGGGCCGCAACAAACTACAGCGCGAGGAAGACCGGGTTCATTATACCGACGGTCTCGAAAAGGCGGGCTTTCCGACCTAATCGCGCGCCAAAACCTTGGCAATCGTCCGCGCCACGGTTTCGCCACCTTGGCCGAAGACGAAATGGCTGACGAATTCCCCTTCCGGGTCCATCAGGTAAACCAGCGAGGTGTGGTCGACGAGATAGGCCTCGCCTTCCGCCGCCTTGGGAGATTTGCGAAAGAACACCCGGTAGGCTTTGGCCGCCTTGGCCACCTGCTCCGGCGTGCCGGTCAGGCCGATCAGAGCGGGATGAAAATTCGGCATATATTCAGCCAGGGCCGCCGGCGTATCGCGCTCCGGATCGACGCTGATGAAGAGCGCCTGAATACGCGCTGCATCCTCTCCGAGAAAATCCAGCGTTTGGCCGAGCACCAGCAGTTCGGTTGGGCACACATCCGGGCAATAGGTATAGCCGAAGAAGACGAGGAGGTACTTGCCCGGATATGACGCCTCTGTAACCGCATTGCCGTGATGATCGGTGAGCGTGAACGGCCCGCCAATATCGGCGGCGCGCGCTGGCGCCGGGCCGGCGAGCAGCAACGCCAGAACAAGCGCGGCGGCGAAGCGGGCAATGCTCATGTCGTTTTACTCGTGATGCTCCTGGTGCTTTTCCTGGTGGTGTTCCTGCTGGCCGTGATTTTCGTGATGCTCATGATGTCCGTTCGGCGCCATTTTCGCCGCCATGCCGGCGATCTTCACATCAACCGTCACCTCGCCCGCCTGTTCGAAAGTCAGGGTGAGCGGAAAACTTTCCCCTTCGACCAATTTCTTTTGCCGGAAGGTCAGCATCAGATGCAGGCCGCCCGGCTCGAGCATCACTTTACCGCCCGGCGCGATCTCGATATCTCCGGCCGGACGCATCTTCATCACACCGTTTTTCATCAGCGATTCATGCACCATGGCGCGTTCAGCCACCGGTGTCTTGGCGCCGAGCAGGCGATCGCTTTCGGCGCCGTCATTGTAGATCATGAAATAGGCGACACCCGGCCGCTCGGTGCCGATGGAAGCGCGTGCCCAGGCGTGTTTCACTTTAATGTCGCCGGCCAAAGCAACACCGGTGAGAGTGAAAGTTATCACTATCGCCAACAGCGCAACGATCAGCCGCATGGCCATTCTCCTTTTCATATCAATTAAGCGGCTCGGACGAATTCCACAGACGTGATTTAGTCGCCATACCGGAATGTAAACAACTCCGGCGCGTCGACGCCAGGGAACCTGACATAGGCTTCTATCACGAACGGGCGGCTAAAATCGCTGACGCAGCAATAACAAGATGCATGGCTGTACTCCTTTATCTTCAAACGAGCGGTTGGGATAAAATCCACAGGCCCGCAATGGTATAGCCAACCATCAATACGAGCATCGGATATTGGCTGCGCATGGCACGCCAACTGTCGCCATGAACCTTCAGCGCCACCGCATGGGCAAGAGAAACGGCAATGATATGGCCAACGACAATAGCGGCCAAAGCGGTGTACCAGGCGAATTTCGCCCCGACGATTGCGATATCGGCCTTATAGCCCGCCGTACCGAAAAGATCCCAGCCAAAGCCGAACGGGTCCGAGGCGAGCGGGATGAGGAGCTGGCCGTTGATCAGCAGGAAGGAGAGGTAATGCGCCAGGTGATAGGCGATGGCGATCGGCACCAGGGAAGTGACGAAAAGCCCCGCCAACGCCACCGTGCTTTGCCCGCTGCCGCCGGCAAGCGCCATCAACCGGCAAGTCAGAAGAAAGAGCAGCATAAAAAGCAGCGGAAAGACCAAAAGACCGAGGGTCACAGGCCATATCCCAGGCTCACCACCGCCCGCCAAGGCGTTATCAATTGCGATCCAGACGGCGGTCTCCTTGAAGCCGTCAAAGGTCACGGTCGAGAGCAATAAGAGAACAAAGATCATGCGCGATGGTTGGGCCGGCTTACCAGCAATCAGGCCGGTGGCGGGCAGGCGCAAATTCAGATGATGCGTTCCCAGCGCTTGCAAGGGCGCAAAGCGCGCAATCAATCCGAAGGCGACTGAGAAAGCTTCGCCGCCGCCGAGCCAGGCTGTGCGGCCAAAGAGCAGCATGCCGCCCCAGGTGATCGCCGAATAGGCGAGAATGATAATCGCCAGGCTCGATGGCTCGGCCCGTGCCGGCCACACCAGCTCGGCCCAGGCATAGGCGAGAAACAAAATACAGGCCGGCCACACGCCGAGCCAAGACGGATAGGCAAAGCCGAAGCCAAGCCGAGCCCCCGGCCGGAGAACGCCATAAAGCCGCTCCACCACTTCAAACAAAACACGCCACGGATTAACCAAGGCCCAGAGATTGCCAAACAGGGCCGAAACATAGGCCATGCCGACCCACCAGATGATCCACACCATGGTCGGCGCGAGATTCTGATAGGGATCCTGATCGCCAATCAGGCCGGCGGCGATAATTAAAACGAAAAGCGCCGCCGAGGCGAGCTTGATCGCCCAGCGCACGCCCGAAGACATAACCAGGTGCAGCGGAAGTTTGAGACTGAGGCGCTCCGCCGCGCCGGTTTCGCCGCGTACAAACACCGTGGCGACGACAAACGACAGCGCCACCGCGGCCCCGGCGCCGATGAGATAAAGCGAGAGCGGCACCGGCAAATCATAGCGCGCGCCAAAGGCATGCGCCGTGGCCGGGTTTGCGCCGGCCAGGGTGAGGAGTACAAGCGGTGCGAAGAAGAATGCCGTTTTAAGGAGTTGACGCATAGGCCGCCTATTTAACGCGGATGGACTTCCACATAAAGCAGCGCGCCATGCCCGCCGCCATGATCGTGCCCGCCATGCAGCTCGACCGGAAAGCGCCCGGTGGCATCGGCCTCGAACGCCATCACCGCCGTCTCGCCGGCATGCAAATGAAGCTCAATATCATAGCCATGCAAATGAACGGCGGCGGGCGCATCGCTGTGCCAGCGCAATTCCACCTTGTCACCTTGAAGCACGCGAACGGTATTTTCGGAACCGCTCAGTACATGATCCTGAATGACCAGATCAAAGGCGACAATCTCGGCCGAATCAGCAGCGGCGCCAGCGGCGAGCCCGAACAACATGGCCAGGGCGAAAAGGGCCGCCACTGTCCGGCGCCAATTGCAAATTAGTGCCACCTGTATTTCCTTCCAGAAAACTAAAAACCACGGCTTTCTATCATATTGATGAGAAACAAATCTTGAGCCAACGCAATTAACCACATCATGATATGGCCCGAGCAAGGGAAGTATTCATGGCAAAATCATCAATTCCGCCGACCCTCCGGCGAACCTGTTGCGCGAGGGGCGCCGGCAATTGGGCCGGCAAGAGGGCGATGTGCCGCCTGCCTGCCTGCTCGACCCGGATGGCGGTCGAAGGCGAGGATTTCGAAAAAGGCGCCGAGGATCCTCGCCGCCAGCGCCACGCTGCTCGACGGATAAATGCCTTACGCTTTGATGCGCTCGGATTTCGGATCGTAAAGCGGGCGCAGCGAGGCGGTGGCCGCATAGCGCACGCCGGCGATCTCGATTTCGTACGAACCGGAATTGACATAATCCGCGTTCACACCACCCGTATGCTCGATATAACCGAGCGCGATTGCACCGCCCAGCGTATGGCCATACATGGCTGAGCGGGTATAACCGGCGAGCGCGCCATCGCGCCAGATCGGCTCATTGTGATAGAGCATCGGCTCGGGGTCGGTGAGCTGTAACTGAACCAGTTTCTTGTTCAGCCCCGCCTCTTTTTGCCTGAGCAGTGCATCGCGGCCAATGAAGCCGCCCGCCTTGTCGAGCTTGACGGCGAAGCCAAGTCCGCCTTCAAGCGGCGTATCTGTATCGGCGATATCGTGGCCATAATGGCGATAGGCCTTCTCGATGCGGAGCGAGTTCATGGCGTGCATGCCAACCGGACGCAGGCCGAATTCGCCGCCGGCCTCCATCAGCACATCATAAACGCCGGTGGTGAATTCGCTCGGGATATAAAGCTCCCAGCCAAGCTCGCCGACATAGCTGATGCGCGACGCCCGCACCATGGCAAAGCCAAGCTCGATCTCGCGGCTGGTGGCGAAGGGAAAAGCATCGTTGGAAAGATCGTCCGGGCTTAAGCGTTGCAGCAGATCGCGCGCCCGCGGCCCCATCAGGCCAAGCATCGAGAGGCCCGAGGTAACATCGGTCAGCACCGCATGGGCGCCGTCCGGAATATGACGCTTCAGCCAATGGAAATCGCGCACCTGGAACTCGCCCGAGGTGACGATGAGAAAATCATCCTCGGCCAGGCGGGTGACCGTGAGATCAGCCTCGATACAACCGGACTCGTTGAGCCACTGGGTATAGACCACACGCCCGAGCGCCACATCGACATCGTTGGCCGCGACCTGGCCAAGCACCCTAGCCGCATCGCGGCCTTGCAGGCGGAACTTGGCAAAACTGCACTGGTCGAGAAGACCGACCGCCTCGCGCACCGCTTTGTGCTCCTCGGCTGAGGGGCCGAACCAGTTTTGCCGGCCATAGCTATATTCGTAAACCGGCTCCACGCCCTCGGGCGCAAACCAGTTGGGCCGCTCCCAACCGAAAGCGAGGCCATGGCAGGCGCCCCGGGCGACCAGCCGGTCATGGATCGGCGAGCGGCGCACACCGCGCCCGGTTTCAGCCTGGTGGAACGGCCAATGCATGGCATAGAGCAGGCCCAGCGATTCCGAGACCCGAGCTTGCAAATATTTGCGGTTGCTCTGGAACGGCATGTTGCGCCTGACATCGACTTCCCAGAGATCGGGCGGCGGCTGGCCGTCCCGAATCCATTCGGCCAGCACCTTGCCGATACCGCCGGCGGATTGCAGGCCGATTGAATTGAGGCCGGCGGCGACAAAGCAATTGTCGAGCTCGGGCGTCTCGCCGAGATGATAGCGCACATCCGGGGTGAAGCTCTCCGGGCCGCAGAAGAAAGTCTGAATGCCGGCGGTCTCGAGCGCCGGCATGCGGTGTATCGCCTGGCTGAGTACCGGCTCGAAATGATCGAAATCCTCAGGCAGTTCGTCGAAGCTGAAATCCTCCGGGATGCCGTCCATGCCCCACGGCTTGGCATGGGGCTCGAACGCACCGAGCAGAATCTTGCCGGTGTCTTCTTTGTAATAAGCGCAGGCATCATAGTCGCGCAGCACCGGCAGACCCGGCGTCACGCCATCAAACGGCTCGGTGACAATGTAATAATGTTCGCAGGCATGGAGCGGCACGTTGACGCCGATCGAGGCGGCGAGATCGCGCGTCCACATGCCGCCGCACATCACCACCGCGTCGGCCTTGATTTCGCCCGCCTCAGTTTCAACACCGGTGACGCGCTCGCCGTCATGCTTGATCGCAGTGACTTTGGTGTCTTCAAAAATCATCGCGCCGGCGGCGCGCGCTCCCTTGGCCAGCGCTTGGGTAACATCAACCGGATTGGCCTTGCCGTCGGACGGAATATGCACCGCGCCGAGCACGTCCTCGATATTGATCAGCGGATAGCGTTCCTTGGTTTCCTCCGGTGTAATCACATCGACTTGGAGGTCGAATATCTTGGCCATCGAGGCGTTGCGCTTGAGTTCTTCGAAGCGCGCCTCATTGGTGGCAATCGAGATCGAGCCGGTCTGTTTGAAGCCGGTCGCCTGGCCGGTCTCGGCCTCGAGGCTCTGGTAGAGCTCAGCCGTATATTTGGCCAATTGGGTCATGCGCTGCGAGCCGCGCAACTGGCCGACCAGACCGGCGGCATGCCAGGTGGTGCCGCAGGTCAATTGGCGGCGTTCAAGGAGGACGGTATCCGAGATGCCGAGCTTGGCCAGATGATAGGCGACCGAGCAGCCGATAACGCCGCCGCCGACGATGACGACCCGGGCCGAGCGCGGCAGGTCTCTGGCCATTAAACTCAATCCCTATTTTGCCGTGGCGAGCTGGCGTATTTCGCTCAATGTCGATTCGAGATCGCGCACCTCGGCCCAGCCGACCTGCATCATCTCAATCGCCGGATCGTGCAGATGTGGCATCGTCGTGCCGGTGCACTCCTCGATAACGATCGGTTTGAAATCGCGGAACATCGCGTCCTTCGAGGTTGCCGCGACGCACTGATTGGTGAGCACGCCGGTGATCAGCACGGTATCGGCATTGAGGCTCCTGAGCACGCTTTCGAGATTGGTCTGAAAGAACGCGCTGAGGCGGGTTTTCTCGATATACCAATCCTCCGCGCGCGGCCCCAGCTCCTCATAGACCTCATAACCCCAGGTGCCTTGGCGAAGACCGCCATCGGCGAGGAACGGGCGCAACCGCATGAACGGGCCGCCATCTTCCAAACCGCGCGTACCGTGGCGCGTCCACACCACCGGGATATTTTTTGCGCGCACGTCTTTGAGCAATTGTTTGAGCGGCTCGATGCAGCGCCGCATATGTTCGATATCGATGCCCTTCTCGGCGTAGCGCCCCTCAAGGTGCAAAAAATCATTCTGCGGATCGATGATGACGAGCACGGTGCGCCCCGGCGTTAGATCCCAATGCGCCGTTTCGAATGGAATGGTCGATGGTGTTTCGCTGTTCATTGCCTGTTGCTCCCCTCTAAAAGATTTCTGCCGCACCAGCCCTATTCGGCGGCGAGCGGTTTGATGATCTCGTCGCCGACGCGCTTGATCTGGTCGTAGGCGCCATTGAGATAGGCCGAGGAAATCTCGCCAACGCCAAGCGCTTGCAACTCGCGGATGGCGTTCCGGCAATGCTCGGCCGTGCCGGCAATGGCGTAATCGGCGATCAGCTCGTCGGTCAAATATTCGGTGTGCTCGGCATCGGAATCGAGATGGCCATCATAATAATCGTAATGATCACGCCTGACCGCGATCAGGCGGGTCAGTTCTTCCGGCATGCCGTGATCGGCCACCCGGCGTGACACATCATCGAGATGATTGGCGGCGCAAGCAGCCGACCAGCGCGTCTTGTCGAGCGCCTCGCGCTGATCGTCCGATACCCACATGCCGCACAACAAAGAAATATTGACCTCGGCCGGATCGCGCCCGGCCTCGCGCGCGCCGGCATGGACATGCTCGATCGCCCAGCGCACCGCGCTCGGATGCGTGCCGACCTGAAGCATGACGATATCGGCGAGCGCACCGCCGAGACGGAGATTACGCGGGCCGGTGGCGGCATACATGATCGGCACCTCGTCATGCGCCCAACGGAGGCATATCTCGGCGTCGTTTTCCTGCACTTTTTCGCCGAGCGTAAGCGCCCGCACCTTCTTCAGCACATGCTCCATCTTGGCGGTGGCGAGCTGTTTATAACCGAGCGTGCGGATTGCGCTGTCGCCGCGCCCGAGGCCGAGGATCATGCGCCCGGGATGCATGCGCGCGAGCGTCGCCGCGGCGCTGGCGCAAACCGTGTAGTGGCGCGTGATCGGATTGCTCACCGCAGTGCCGAGTTTGATGCTCTCGGTCTCGTTCAGGGCGCACGCCATATAGACATAGGCGTCCTCCCACAGCATCTGCGAATCGACCACCCAGGCGCGGCCATAGCCGTTTTTCTCGGCCAGCTTTACCGATTCGAGATAGGTTGGGAAATCTTCACAAAGAAATTGCGCGCCAATAATCATCTGCCGTCTCCCATTTCTGTTTCAGCGTATCAGCCGATCTTTTCGTGAATTATTATTGTATATGAAAATATTATATCATATTTTCACGAATGTGAATAAAAATCGACTCAATAGGATGGCGGTGTGAGCGCCCAGACCACTTGCGTCGTGCTTTCGCCTGGATTGCGCCAACGATGCGGGATCGTGCCTGAAAAGGCGAAGCTGTCGCCAAGGCCGAGATGAAAATGACGCTCACCAACCCATAGCTCCAACTCGCCGGCAACGACAACGCCGGCCTCGTCGGTCTTGTGACTGTAGGCCTCGCCACTGTCGGCACCGGGCTCGAGGATGCTCATAATGAGCTCAAGCGGCCCGCTGAGCGAGGGTGACAGTAATTCCTCGACCAAGCCGGCGGCGGAAATTTTTATTCTGCGGCGGTTTTTCGCCCGCACGATGATGCCGCTTTCCGGATCATTCGCTTCAGCCGGGGTCTGAAAGAACCAGTTGATGCTGACATCGAGCGCGCGCGCGATGCGCAGCAAATTGGCAACCGTCAATTTCGAGCGGCCGCGCTCACATTGGCTGAGATAGCCGACCGAGAGGCCGGTATTTTGCGCCAGGGTTTGCAGCGTCTGGCCTTTTGCCGCGCGCAATTCCCGCACCTGTACGCCAAGCTGATCGTCAACCTCACCGTCCTCCGGAAGCTGGCCGGGAAGCTCAACCGGGTGACGAAGCCGTTCAGCGCCGTCTAGCGACATATTCTCTCCTTATTATTATTCATATATGAATATATTCGGTAATATTATCACATATCGCCGAAAACCCGCCATGTTTTCAGGCCGGCGACTTAAAGCTCCTCAAACGGCGCCGCTCGACTGACCAATCAACACAGTCAAGGTCAATTCGTTTTTATCGCCCCGGCGGCGGTAAGAAATTTCATCGGCCATCTGCCGCACCACATGAATGCCGAGCCCGCCCACCTGGCGATCCTCGAGAGAGAGACTGGTGTCCGGCGCGGGCCGCAACAGTGGATTAAATGTTATGCCATCATCCGTGACCGTGGTGATAACGCGCCCGTCCCGGCATTCTATTCTGACCTCGATATCGTGCCGCCCGCCTTCGGGATAGGCGTGGGAAATCACATTTCTGAGCACATCATCGAGGATCACGCTCATCTTGTGTTTTGACTCCTTGGCCAAACCGCGCGCATCGGCAAATTCGTCATACCGCGCTTCAACAAGGGTGATTTCCGTTGCGCTCTCTGTGCCGCATTACCATGAAACTCGGTCGCCGCATGGTAACATCGCCCGCTAACTTATGCTCTCCCCGGCTATAAAAGCACACCCCTTGTAAATTTTGGCGCGCATGCGATCTTTATTCTCATGACCGATTTGCCCGAGCCCGCTGAGGAAATCACACCGCCCACCCCCTCGCCAACCTACCGGCTGACGATCGAACCGGCGGGCGGGCGCGTGCGGGCGCAAATCGGCGGGGTGATCGTTGCCGACAGCAGCAATGCGCAAGTGATGCACGAGACCTATCTGCCATCGCAATGCTATTTTCCCAAAGCCGGCCTGATCGACGGCCTGCTCGCGCCTTCGCCGCTGCGCACTTTCTGCCCATTCAAGGGCACCGCCCATCATTGGCATTTGCAGCTCCCCGGCCGCACTATCGAGAACGGCGCCTGGAGCTACGAGATGCCATTACGCGACGCGCAGGATGTCGGCGGCTACATCGCGTTTTACCCCGAGCAGGTCGAGGAATTTATAACTGACCAGGCGATGCCCGAAGCCGAAAACGAGCAGGTAGCCGGCGGCACGCTGATCGATTGGCTGTTGCGCGAGGCGTGGCTGTGCGAAACACCGGCGCAACTGACAGAGCAATTTGCCAGCCAACTGGTGCGCATCGGCATGCCGCTGTGGCGCCTCAATATCAGCATTTGGACGCTCCATCCCGAGCTCGCCGGGCGGCGCTTTACCTGGATCAAAGATCGCGCCGGCGTGACTGAAGACGACATTCCTTACGGCACGCTGCAGAGCCCGGCCTATCTCAACAGCCCGGTGCGCCATGTCAGCGAGGGTCTGGGCGGCGTGCGCCAGCGCCTCGACATCGACAACCCGGAATTCCAATTTCCCGTTTTCGAGGAATTGCGCGCGAGCGGCGGCACCGATTATGTCGCCATGCCGCTACCCTATTCCGACGGCCAGACCCAAACTCTGACTTTGACCTCCGACGCCAGCCAGGGTTTTTCCACGGCCGAGCTTGGCCAGGTGTTTGAGTGCATCACCGCGCTCAGCCGGCATTACGAGGTTCTGACACTGCGCCGCAATACCAAAGACCTGTTCGACGCCTATCTCGGCCGGCGCACCCGCCAACAGGTGCTTGGCGGCCTGAC
Organism: Rhodospirillaceae bacterium; assembly: GCA_018666805.1. Classification (GTDB taxonomy): domain Bacteria; phylum Pseudomonadota; class Alphaproteobacteria; order UBA828; family UBA828; genus PTKB01. The sequence continues at coordinate 10,488 of JABIXB010000091.1, forward strand.
ACATCGCGGCGACGGCGAGGATATCCGCGCCGCCATTCTTTATTGCGACATGCGCAACTCGACCGGCCTCGCCGAATCATTGTCGCGAGAGACCTATCTCGATCTCCTCAATGATTTCTTCGAACGCGTTGCCGAGCCGGTGCTGGAACAAGGCGGCGAGGTGCTCAAATTCATCGGCGATGCGGTGCTGGCGATTTTCCCGATCGAGGGCGAGGCGGAATCGGCCGCCGAAAAAGCCTGCCGGCTCGCCCGCGCGGCAGCCGAAGAGATCGTCACGCGCATCGCCGCCGCCCCGGCCCCGGCCGGCCGGCCACCGGTGCAATGCGCGCTTGGCCTCCACTTTGGCGATGTGATGTATGGCAATGTCGGCGCGCCGAAACGCCTCGATTTCACCGTCATCGGCAGCGCCGCCAACATCGCGGCGCGCCTCAGCGAACAATGCAAAGCGCTCGATCAGCCGTTACTGCTATCGTCTGAAATCGCCCGCCACACGCCGGACGGCCTGCATGCCCTCGGCAAGCAGCGCCTAAGACATGTGAGCAAAGATGTCGAAGTCTTCGGGCTCGGCGGCGCGAGCTTCAGCTAAGCCAAGAGAAAGCTCCGCACCAGCTTGCCGCCATGATTGCTGTGGCGGCCCCTCGCCAATTACGCCATCATCGCAACGAAAATAATTTCCTGAGAAACAGGGGAGAGCAGAATCATGGATTTTACCGGCAAGCGAATATTGATTACCGGCAGCACCATGGGCATCGGCCTCGGTGCGGCGGAGATGTTTCTTGAGCGGGGCGCATCCGTCGCCATCAACGGGCGCGACCCGAAGACGGTGGCCGAGACGGTCAAGCGGCTCGGCGGCGACAGGCTGGTCGAAGCGCCGGGCGATATCGGCTCGATCGAGGTTTGCCGCAATGTGGTCGAGACGGCGATTGCCGGGCTCGGCGGCCTCGACTGCCTGGTCAACAATGCCGGTATCTGCGACCTCGCCCGCCTGATGGAAGTGACGGAAGAACATTGGGACAAGATGATGGCGGTCAATTTGCAATCGGCGATGTTCTGCTCCCAGTTCGCCCTGCCTGAGTTGCGCAAATCGAAGGGCAACATCGTTCATATCGCCTCGATCTCGGGGCTGGTCGGGGGGCCAAGCGACAGCCATGTCTATGCCATCACCAAGGGCGGGCTGGTCAACATGACGCGCAGCATGGCGCTCGAACTTGCCAAAGACGGCGTGCGGGTGAATTGCCTCTGCCCGGGCTATATCGATACGCCGATGATCCAGGCTGAGAACGAAGCGACCGGCGGGCAGGTAATCGAATTCATCAACCAGTCGGCGCCGATGGGCCGGATCGGCGGCGTTCGCGAATGCGCTTCGTCGATCCTCTATTTCGCCTCGGACGATGCCGGCTATGTGACCGGCGCCATTCTCTCCAACGATGGCGGCTGCGCGGCAAACGCGAGCTGGGGCGGCGCCAACCACGAAGATGCCGCCATGCCGCAAGCGCACTGACGGGAGGAAAAAGAAAATGAGCATGCAATTGGACTTCAGCGCAAAACGCGTTCTCGTCACCGGCAGTACCATGGGCATTGGCCGCGCCGCCGCCGAGGGCTTCCACGAGCTCGGCGCCACGGTTGCGATCAACGGGCGCAGCGCGAAAAGCGTTGCCAAGACCATCGCCGAAATGGGCGGCGGCGAGCGCCTGATTGCGGCGCCCGGCGACCTCTCCAAGGTGGCCGAGATTCATAAGGTCGTTCCGGCTGCGATCGCGGCGCTGGGGGGGCTCGACATTCTGGTCAACAATGCCGGGCGCGGCGATGAAGCCTTGATCGACGATATCGATGAGGCCCATTGGCAGTCGATGTTGGCGCTCAACCTGAAAGGCGCCTTTTTCACCATTCAGGCCTGTCTGCCGGCGCTGAAGGAATCCAAGGGCAACATCGTCAATGTCGCCTCGATGCTCGGCGTCATGGGCGGGCCCGCCGGCAATATCGTTTATTCCACCACCAAGGGCGCAATGGTCAACATGACCCGCGAGATGGCGCTCGGACTGGCGCGCGACGGGGTGCGGGTTAATAATCTCTGCCCCGGCTGGACTGATACGCCGATGATCCAGAACGAAAACATGCTCAGTGGCGATGACGCGCTCTATAAATATATCGACGCGGAATGCCCCATGGGCCGCATCGGCGAAGTGCGCGAAACCACCGGCGCCATTCTCTATCTATCCTCCGCCAACGCCGGCTACACCACCGGCTCAACCCTGGTCGCCGACGGCGGATTATCCTCGGGCCATTAGGAAGCGTCCACCCGCCGCAGCGCGCCACACGAATATAAGCCACACCAGTTTTCTGGTTAAATTGGTGCCGAGCTGATTTAATGCCGGATTCAACATGTAGGGCTCAACTGTGGCGCAAGTGGATATGGATAGCATCTTAGAGGCCGTCATCGGATCGACCAGCGATGCGATCATCACGGCCGATGCCGAAGGCCTGGTCGTCACCTGGAATCCCGCCGCCGAGAAGATATTCGGCTTTAGCCAGGAGGAAGTTCTCGGCCAGCCCATGACGCTCTTTATGCCGGAGCAGTTCCGCGCCGCGCATGATGCCGGCATCGCGCGTGTTACCAGCACCGGAAAAACCAAAGTGATGGGCCAAGCGCTGCCGCTCATCGGCCTGCATAAGGACGGCCACGAATTCCCCATCGAACTGTCGCTCGCCACCTGGGAGATGGAAGGCACGCGCTATTTCAGCGGCATCATCCGCGATGTGAGCGAGCGCGAGAAGCTGGCCGGTGAACTGGCCCAATCCGAGGAACTGATGCGCGCGATCATGAACTCGGCCAGCGATACCATCATTTGCGCCGACGAATACGGCAAGGTCGTGCTGTGGAACCCGGTGGCGGAGAAGATGCTCGGCCACAGCGCCGAAGACATGATCGGCGAGCCGCTCACCGCCATCATCCCGGAACGCTTCCGTGATGGCCACGAGGCCGGCATCAAACGATTGCGCATGAACGGAGAACAGCGGGTTATCGGCCACAGCGTCGAACTCCATGCGCTGCATAAGGACGGCCACGAAATTCCGATCGAGCTATCGCTCGGCACCTGGCTGACCGGCAACCGGCGCTATTTCAGCGGCATCATCCGCGACGTCAGCGAGCGCGAGAAACTGACGGGTGAACTGACCCAGTCCGAAGAACGTATGCGCGCGATCATGACCTCGGCCAGCGATACCATCATTTGCGCCGACGAATGGGGCAAGGTCGTGCTGTGGAATCCGGTGGCGGAGAAAATGCTCGGCCATAGCGCCGAGGATATGATGGGGCAACCGCTCACCGCCATCATCCCGGAACGCTTCCGTGATGGCCACGAGGCCGGCATAAAACGTATGCGCATGAACGAAGACCCGCACGTGATCGACCACACCGTCGAGCTCTTTGCCGTGCACAAGGCCGGCCACGAAATTCCGATTGAACTGTCGCTCGGCACCTGGCTGACCGGCAACCAGCGCTATTTCAGCGGTATCATCCGCGACATCACCGAGCGCAAAAAGGCGGAGGCCGATATTCAGGCGGCGAACCGCGAGCTCGATGACAAGAACCATCAGCTCAACGACCTCTCGGTCAAGCTGGCAAAATATCTCTCCAAGCAAGTCTATGATTCGATTTTTAGCGGGCGCAAGGATGTGCGGGTCGAATCCTACCGCAAGAATTTGACGATTTTCTTTTCCGATATTCAGGGCTTCACCGAGCTTACCGATCACATGGAAGCCGAGACCCTGAGCAATCTCCTAAACCAATATCTCGGCGAGATGTCGGCCATCGCCGAAGAATTCGGCGGCACCATCGATAAGTTTATTGGCGACGGCATCATGATTTTCTTCGGCGATCCGGACAGCCTGGGTGAAAAAGAAGACGCCCTCGCCTGCGTTAAAATGGCCCTCGCCATGCGCCAGCGCGTTCGCCAATTAGGCGAGGAATGGATAGATGAGGGCATCACCGAACAACTGCATGTCCGCATCGGCATCAATACCGGCTTCTGCACGGTCGGCAATTTCGGCTCCGATGATAGGCTCGACTACACCATCGTCGGCGGCCAGGTAAACGCCACCTCGCGTCTTGAGACGGCCGCCGCGCCCGACCAGGTTTTGATCTCGCACGCCACCTACGCGCTGATCAAA
>JABIXB010000092.1 GCA_018666805.1 Rhodospirillaceae bacterium
GCCGGGCCGAAAGGCGCGGTGCTCACCTTCCGCGACGATACCAGGGTCGATCCGCAACAGCTGATTGTCCACGTCGCCAATCCGAGCCTCGGCCTGATTCTCCGGCCCGACAACAAGCTCGTCATCAACCGCAACTGGCCAGTCGCGCAACAGCGCCTGGAAGGCGTTCAGCGCTTGCTCTCAACCCTCGGCGGCATGACCGTCTGAGAGTTTGTTGATTTTTGCCGCCATGATGAAGTCGTTTTGATGCAGGCCGCTGATCTTGTGGGTGTAGAGCAGAACGTTGCAATAACCCCAACCGAAGGTGATATCCGGGTGATGACCCTCGGATTCGGCCAATTCGCCGATTTTATTCACCAGGTCGAGGGCAGCGACGAAATCGCCGAGCTCAAATTTACGGCTGAGTTTCGTGGCACCGTCGAGCAGCTCCCAACCCGGTGCGCTGGCGAGCAATTGTTGCGCCGGCGCCGCTTCCAGGGGGTCAATTCCGCCCCGGCAGGGAACGCAGCTTTTCTCAGTTAAATCCATATTCTGTCCTCCTGGTACAGATATAGGGCATTTTACCTTGCGTCGCATGGCCGCTATTGAAAGAATCAAACCAACCGGTCACGACCGAGGGCCGGACGGGAGCGGTCTATGGGGCCTGCATGATGGACGCGGTCGCGAAGATATCCAATGAAAGGACTGGCATGAGTTTGCCGCTGCATGATACTGCGCCGCGCAGCGTCTCCATTCTGGGCTCAACCGGCTCCATTGGCGGCAACACCATCGATCTGCTGCAGCGCCATCCGGATAGCTTTTGTGTTACCGCGCTGACCGCCAACCGCAACATCGACCTATTGGCTGAACAGGCCAGGCAAACGGGAGCCAAACTGGCGGTTACAGCCGATCCGAGCCGTTATAACGCGCTTAAGGAGGCGCTTTCGGGCAGCAATATCCGGGCCGCCGCAGGCCCTGAGGCGGTCGAGGAAGCGGCTGCCATGCCGGCCGATTTTGTTATGGCCGGAATTGTTGGCGCGGCGGGGCTGGAGCCCACCCTGGCGGCGGTCAAACGCGGCGCCATTGTCGGCCTCGCCAATAAGGAATGTCTGGTCTGCGCCGGCGAACTGATGCTGAGCGAAGTGAAGCGCGCCGGCGCCACACTGCTGCCGGTCGATTCGGAGCATAACGCGATATTTCAGGTATTCGATTTCGAGCGCGACAGCGGCGTATCGAAGATCATTCTGACCGCCTCGGGCGGCCCGTTTCGCTGCTCGGATATGACGACCATGGTCAAAGCCACGCCCGAGCAGGCTGTCGATCATCCCAACTGGGATATGGGCGCGAAAATCAGCGTCGATTCTGCGACCATGATGAACAAGGGCCTCGAGATGATCGAGGCCTTTTATCTGTTCCCGGTATCGGCCGGGCAAATAGAGGTGCTGGTGCATCCGCAATCGGTCATTCACAGCATGGTCGAATATATCGATGGCTCGGTGCTGGCCCAGCTCGGCTCGCCCGATATGCGCACGCCAATTGCCTATTCTCTGGCCTGGCCGGAGCGCATCAGCACACCGACACCGAAGCTCGATCTCGCGAAAATGGGTACGCTAACTTTCGAAAAACCTGATCTAGAGCGTTTTCCCTGTTTGCGCCTGGCTCAGAGCGCGCTCGAAGAAGGGGCTAGCGCGGCAATTGTTTTGAACGCCGCCAACGAAGTGGCCGTAAGCGGATTCTTGCAGAAAAATATCGGCTTCATGGATATTCCGCGTATCGTCGAATCATGTCTGGAACGGGCCGAAGCGGCGCCGGTAACGAGCATCGACAGGGTCAAGGAAATCGATAGCGAGACTCGCGTCATTGCCGCTGAGATAATCGATAAATTATAACAAAATCAATGCATAATATTATTTTACTTATAATTTGGTTTGCCAAATGAAGTGGCGGTTATTGTGGCTGGACGCGAAATGACCGGACGGGCGGCGGCACAAGGGGAGAGCGGAGGCAATCCCGATGCGAGCGGCTTGATTGAAGCCAACAGCGAAAATTTCCCGGTTGGCTCCTTTCTGATACCGCGCGAATGCCGCCCGCATGTCCACGCTTTCTATGTATTTGCCCGCGAGGCGGACGATATCGCCGATGCGCCCGAGATCGCGGCGCAGGAGAAGGTGGCGCGGCTTGAGGCGGTGCAACGTGCGCTCGCCATTGATGAAGCGGAGTTGCCGGGCTGGGCGCTCGC
>JABIXB010000093.1 GCA_018666805.1 Rhodospirillaceae bacterium
ATAGACGGCGTAAAGCGCATTCACCAGACAATCGCCAAAGGCATAGGCGTAGACGTAAAACGGCGAATGGATGAAATGCGGGATATAGGCCCAGAAATGGCGGTAGTCATCGTCGAACTTGAGCGCCGGCCCCAGGCTTTCCGCCTGGATCGAAAGCCAGATATCGCCGAGCCGCTCCGGCGTTAGCTCGCCGTCGCGGCGCTGATCATGCACCTGGCGCTCAAACTCGCAAAAAGCAACCTGGCGTACCACCGTGTTGAGCATATCCTCGACCTTGCCGGCCAGCATCACGCGCCGGCGCGCCGGGGATTGCTCCGCCTGCAACAGGGCGCGGAAGGTCAGTTGCTCGCCAAACACCGAGGCCGTCTCCGCCAGGGTCAGCGGCGTATCCGACATCAGCGCGCCTTGCGGCCCGGCCAATACCTGATGCACGCCATGGCCGAGCTCATGCGCAAGCGTCATCACGTCGCGCGTCTTGCCCTGATAATTGAGCAACAGATAGGGATGCGCGCTCGGCACCGTCGGGTGGGCAAACGCGCCGGGCGCCTTGCCCGGCGCCACCGGCGCATCGATCCAATCATTGTCAAAGAATTGCTGGCCGACATCGGCCAATTGCGGCGAGAAGGCGCGGTAGGCGGAGAGCACCAGCTCAACCGCCTCGTCCCAAGGAACGGTGCGGTCGTCATCTTCCGGCAGCGGCGCGTTGCGATCCCAATAATTCAATGTCTCAGCCCCCATCCAGCGCGCCTTGAGGGCGTAATAGCGGTGCGAGAGGCGCGGATAGGATTGTTTGACCGCGCCCACCAGCGCATCGACCACTTCGTCTTCGACTTGATTGCTCAAATTACGCGACGATATGGGGCGGGCAAAATCGCGCCATTTATCTTCCGTCTCCTTGTCCTTGGCCAAGGTGTTGGTGATCAGCGAGAAGGTGCGGATATTGTCGCCGAACACCTGGCCGATGGATTTGGCGGCGGCGCGGCGCTGGCTTTCATCGGGGTCCGACAAAAGATTGAGCACTTCGGCGCTGGTCAAATCCTCGCCACCGAGCGGAAATCTGAGCGTGGCAACTGTCTCATCAAAGAGGCGCATCCAGGCCGAGCGCCCGGAGACCTGCTTCTCATGCAGCAGGCGCTCAAGGTCGTCGGACAATTGATGCGCCCGGTAGGCGCGCACATCGCGCAGCCATGGGCCGTAATGGGCAAGCTTTTCGGCACCAAGCCGCTCGTTCAGATCATCATCCTCGATGCGGTTGAGCTCAAGCGTAAGGAACAGCAGATCGCTCGAAATATCGGTCGCCGCCTCGGATAGATTTTGGAAAAACTGCGCCACCTCGGGGTCTTCCATATTGGTGCAATAGCGCAGATAAGCGTAGCTCGTCACTCGGCCGAGGATTTCCTGCACCGCCTCATATTCGCCGACCAGCTCGCCGAGCGCCGCGCCGTCGAGCGACGCGACCTTGCCGGCGTGGTTCTCGTTTAAGGCACGCGCGGTGGCACGCGCATCACCCAAATCCTTTTTCAGCGCGGCGCTTTCGGGGCCGTCATAGAGATCGCTGAGATCCCAATGGGGCAACTTCCCCAGCTTCGCGGATAGCCCGGTCTCCTTATTCATGATACTGGCGCTCCTCCTCGCCAAGCAAAATTACCGACCCTCTTGGTACGGGACGCCTTCTCGCATTATCATGCCGTAAAACGAGAAGCCAAGAGGGGAGTTCGGCAGTGCGTTATGACACATGGCAAAGCCTGCCCGGCATGTTTTTTGAAATCGCCGTGCAAGGTGACAACAGCGCCTTCCTGTGGGCCAAAAATAACGGGCCTTATCAATCCCTCTCGTGGCGCGAGACGGCCCAACGCGTACGCAACATGGCGAAAGGTCTGTCTGAGCTCGGCGTCGCCGCGGGCGACCGCATCGTCATCGCTTCTGAAAACCGCCCGGAATGGGTCATTGCCGACCTTGCCATCATGACGCTCGGCGCCATCAGCGTGCCGGCCTACACCACCAACACGGTGCGCGATCACCGTCATATCCTCAGCGATTGCGGCGCCAAGGGCGCGATTGTTTCGACCCGCGCGCTCGCCGCCCGTCTGTTGCCCGCCGCCGCCGAGGTCGCGGCGACGGAATTCATCATCACCATGGAAGCGACCGAAGCCGGCGCCTTCGATATCGCGCTCTATGAGTGGTCGGCGGTGATGGCGACAGGCGAAACCTCCACGCATGATTTAGAGCCCGCCCTGCAAGCCCAGACGCGCGGCGATACCGCCTGCCTGATCTATACCTCCGGCACTGGCGGCAATCCGAAAGGGGTGATGCTGAGCCACGCGGCGGTGATGAGCAATTGCATGGGCGCGCGCGAGTTATTGCGCCAACTCGGCCTCGGCGACGAAGTATTCCTCTCCTTCCTGCCGCTCAGCCATGCCTATGAACACACCGCCGGGCTCTATTTTCCGATCTCGATCAAGGCGCAAATCTATTTCGCCGAGAGCGTCGAGACGCTGAGCGCCAATCTCGTCGAGGTGCGCCCAACCATCATGGTCAGCGTGCCGCGCCTCTATGAGGTGATGCACCGTCGCATAACGCTTGGCCTCAAGCGCCAGAGCAAGATCAAGCAGCACCTGTTTGCCAAGGCGGTGGCACTCGGGCGCAAGCACTATGAAAATCCCGGTAGCCTTGGCTTGGTGCAGGGCGCGCTCAACCGGGTGCTGGAGGGCGTGGTGCGCGACAAGGTGCGCGCCCGCTTCGGCGGCCGTCTCAAGGGCATGGTCTCCGGCGGCGCGCCGCTCAATTTTGAAGTCGGCGTGTTCTTCACCGCGCTCGGCGTCCGCCTGTTGCAGGGCTATGGCCAGACCGAAGCGGCGCCGGTGATCAGCTGCAACCCGCCCAACCTGGTCAAGCTGCACACGGTCGGCCCGCCATTTGAGGGCGTCGAGGTGAAGATCGCCGAGGACGGCGAAATCCTGGCGCGCGGCGAGCTGGTGATGAACGGTTATTGGAACGACGACGCCAGCACGCGGGGTGTGCTCAAGGACGGTTGGCTTCATACCGGCGATATCGGCAATGTTGACGCCGACGGCTATATCCAAATTACCGACCGCAAGAAAGACATCATCGTGCTTTCGGGCGGCGACAATCTTTCGCCCCAGCGCGTCGAGGGCACGCTCACCCTGCAGCCGGAAATCGGCCAGGCGATGGTTTACGGCGACAAGCACGCCCATGTCGTGGCGCTCCTGGTGCCGGACGAGGATTTCGTGCGCGAGTGGCAGAGCGATTCAGAGGGCGATGATGACGGTTTCATGAAAGCTATCGCCGCCGCGGTCGAGCGCGCTAATGCCGACCTCTCCCCCACCGAGCGCGTCAAACGCCACATGCTGGCCGAGCCCTTTACGGTCGACAATGAGCAGATGACACCAACCATGAAAGTGCGCCGGCATAAGGTTTTGGAAATCTACCGCGACGGGCTGGAAGCGCTTTATTGAGCTAATTCACCCACCGCCGAATTTTGGCTTGCGGCGCTCGCGGAAAGCGGCGAGACCCTCCTGGTGGTCGGGCATGGTGTTAGTCAGGGTTTCATAGGCGATCGAGGCGTCCATCATGCCGTGCGTCAATTGCTTGAGGCCGACATTGATCGCCGCCTTGGTCAAGCGCACCGCCATGGTCGCGCCGCTGTCGAGCCAGCGCACGATCTCCTCGGTCCGCGCATCAAGCTCCTCTGGCGGCACGGCGTAATTGACCAGGCCAAGCTCGGCCGCTTCCCTGCCATCGATGATCTTGCCGGTCATGAGGAATTCCTTGGCGCGGGGATAGCCGATCAGTTGCGGCCAGATGATCGCGCCGCCATCGCCGGCGACGAGGCCGACATTGACATGGAGATCGCCGATGCGCGCCGTTTCCGACGCGATGATAATATCGCAGAACAGGGCCATGGTGGCGCCGAGCCCTATAGCATCGCCATTAAGGCGGCAGATGATAGGCTTTTCGCAATCGAGCAGGCCGAATATGATCTGCTTGGCTTCGACGGCAATCGGCGTGAACAGCGCCGGATCGTCGGCCGCCGCCTGCAGCCAGTCGAGGTCGCCGCCAGCGCAAAACGCCCGCCCCGCGCCGGTCAAGACAATGATATCCGCCTCTTCGTCCGCCGCCACGTCATAGAACAGCCTCGCCAGCTCGCTGTGCATTTTCGCGTTAACAGCGTTGAGCACATCTGGCCTGTTGATCGTCACGTTCAAAATGCGGTCCTGACGTTCGAAAGCGATGGTCTCGTAATCGGCATATTTATTCACTGGGGTTCCTTTCTTTTTTTTTTATTCACTGGGGTTCCTTTCCTTATTTGGTCCCTCAAACGCCGGGCGGTCGCATCCGCTCCCTTGGCTACCTCGTATTAACTCGGGCGCGTAGTCACGCTTGCCGGAATGCTTGACGCATTCCGGAGGGCGGTTCCGCTTGGTAGGATTTTTAATGTTCCGTCATTCCCTCGGCTCCTCCAACGGCAGCGCCGTTTCGTTCTTGACCGGGGTTAGCAAAAAACTCGTCTTGGTGCTGGAGATGCCGGGGATGCGCAGGAGATGATCGCGCATCAGGCGTTCGTAGGCGCCGAGATCGGCGGTGATGACCTTGAGCAAAAAATCCGCCTCGCCGGTGACCGGCCAGCATTCGAGAATTTCCGGGCGCTCGGCGATTTCCGCCTCGAACACTTCCAGCACCTGCTCGACATTGCGCTCGAGGGTGACACTGATGAAGCAGGAAAGGCCAAGGCCGACACCCGCCGGGTCGATCACCGCGCTATAGCGGCGGATGATGCCTTCGCTCTCCAGCCTTTTTACCCGGCGCAAACAGGGCGAGGGCGACAGGCCAACCCGCTCGGCGAGGGCGACATTTGCGATTCGCGCGTCGCGCTGCAGCTCCGCCAGGATGCGCCGATCAATCCTATCTAGCTCATTACTTAGCATATTATGCCGTTAATCTAATTATTATCGATATAATATGCCAAAATATACTAATTTGAGCAACGCCTTCGCAATGATTAACGCCCGCGCTTGCGAGTAGTATAGTGTGCCGCTGCGTTGCACTCGGGAGGGTGGTGCGTAGCGGTTCAGTGCAGTTCGCCATAGCAATATTCACGGGGCGCCCATGAAACTCGCCGAGGTCTCTCTCGACGACAAATATTCCGCAGCTAGCGGTCAGGTTTTTTTAACCGGCACCCAGGCGCTGGTGCGCCTGCCGATGATGCAGTATCAGCGCGACCGCGCGGCCGAACTTGATACGGCCTGCTTCATTTCCGGCTATCGCGGCTCGCCGCTCGGCAATTTCGACAAGGCGCTGTGGCAGGCCAAGCAATTCTTGGAGCGCCAGAACATCCACTTCCAGCCCGGCGTCAATGAAGATTTGGCGGCGACATCGCTGTGGGGCACGCAGCAGATCAATCTCGCCGGCGACGGCAAGCATGATGGCGTGTTCGGTATCTGGTACGGCAAGGGCCCGGGCGTCGACCGCTCGATAGATGTGTTCAAGCACGCCAATCTAGCCGGCACCGCACCGCATGGCGGCGTGCTCGCATTTGCCGGCGACGATCATGTCTGCGCCTCGTCGACCACGGCAAATCAAAGCGAGTATGACCTGCGCGCCGCCATGATGCCGGTGCTCAACCCCTCCAGCGTACAGGAGATCATCGATCTCGGCCTCTATGGCTGGGCGCTGTCGCGCTATTCGGGCCTCTGGGTCGGTTTCATCTGCATCGCCGAGACCATCGATTCATCGGCCATCGTCGCGGTCGACCCGGAACGCATCCAAATCAAGATTCCAAGCGACTATGATTTGCCCGAAGGCGGCCTCAACATCCGCTGGCCCGATCCGCCGCTGGTTCAGGAAGCCCGCCTGCACGATGACAAGCTCGACGCGGCGCGCGCCTTTGTCCGCGCCAACAAGCTCGACAAGGTGATCAGCGACGGGCCGGGGCGGCGCTTCGGCATCGTCACCGCCGGCAAGGCCTATCTCGATGTGCGCCAGGCGCTCGACGATCTCGGCCTCGATCTCGACGATGCCAAACGCCTCGGCCTCTCCATTTACAAGCCGGCCATGACCTGGCCGCTCGAACCCGTTGGCGTCGCCAATTTTGCCCGTGGCCTTGATGAAGTTCTGGTGGTCGAGGAAAAGCGCGGCCTGATCGAGGGCCAGCTCAAGGATATCCTTTTTAATGTCGACGCCGACCAGCGCCCGCGCATCTTCGGCAAGAGAGATGCCGACGGCAGCGATTTACTGCGCGCCGCCGGCGAGCTCGATGCCGGCACGGTGGTCACGGCAATGGCGCGCCGCTTCGGTGCGGCGGACGGCTTCGAAGCGGTGAGCGCACGCGCAACATATCTCGCGCAGCGCGCCGAGGCGTTGGCACAAACCGAGCAGGCCAAGGTCGTCCGCATCCCCTATTTCTGTTCCGGCTGCCCGCATAATTCCTCGACCAAGGTACCCGAAGGCAGCCGCGCGCTGGCCGGTATCGGTTGCCACTTCATGGTGCAGTGGATGGAGCGCGACACCGCGACCTTCACCCATATGGGCGGCGAAGGCGCCAACTGGATCGGCCAGGCGCCGTTTAGTAAAACCGGACATATCTTTCAGAATATCGGCGACGGTACCTATTTTCATTCCGGCTCGCTCGCGATTCGTGCCGCTGTCGCCGCCGGCGTAAATATTACTTTCAAGGTGCTTTATAACGACGCCGTCGCGATGACCGGCGGCCAGCCGATGGACGGGCCGCTGTCGGTGCCGCGTGTCACACGCCAATTGCAGTCCGAAGGCATCGGCAAGATCGCCGTGGTGACCGACGACCCGCTCAAATACCCGCTCGAAAAACAATTCGCGCACGGCGTCACGGTGCATCACCGCGACGAGCTCGATCAGGTGCAGCGCGATATGCGCCTCTGGCAGGGTGTCTCGGCGATTGTCTACGATCAGATGTGCGCCACCGAGCGGCGCCGCCAACGCAAGCGCGGCCTGGTGCCCGATCCGGAGTTGCGCGCCATCATCAACCCGGATGTGTGCGAGGGCTGCGGCGATTGTTCCGACGCCTCGAACTGCCTCTCGATCGTGCCGACGGAAACCGAATTCGGCCGCAAACGCCGCATCGATCAGTCTTCGTGCAATAAGGATTATAGCTGCGTCAACGGCTTCTGCCCGAGCTTCGTCATGGTCAAGGGCGGGCGCCTGCGCAAGCGCAAACCGACCGGCGCCGGCGACAAGCTGTTCGCCGCCCTGCCGGAACCGCAGATTCCCTCGTGCGAAACGCCCTACGGCATCATCATCACCGGCGTCGGCGGCACCGGCATCGTGACGCTCGGTGCCCTTCTCGGCATGGCGGCGCGGCTCGAGGGCAAGGGCGGCACGGTGCTCGACAAGGCCGGCCTGGCGCAAAAATACGGCGCCGTCGTCAGTCATGTGCGTATCGCCAAACAGCCGGACGATCTGCACGCCGTACGTATCGGCGCCAACGGCGCCAAGCTTCTGCTCGGCTGCGATTTGGTGGTGGCCGCGAGTGCCGAATCGCGTGCTCGCCTCGCGCCCGGTGACAGCCATGCCATCATCAACAGCAACGAAGCGCCGACCGGCGATTTCACCCGCGATCCGGACCTGGTTTTCCCGGGCGCCGATCTGCAACGCCTGATCACCGAGACAGCCGGCCCGGGCGCCGCCGATTTCGTCGATGCCACGCGCCTTGCCACCGGCCTGGTCGGCGATGCCATTGCCGCCAACCTGTTCCTGCTCGGCTTCGCCTATCAGCGTGGTCTGATACCGCTCAGCGGCCAGTCGATCGAGCAGGCGATCAGCCTGAACGGCGTCTCGGTCGATGCCAATCACCGCGCCTTCCGCTGGGGCCGCGCGGCGGCGCATGACCTGGCTGCCGTCACGGCCCAGGCCGGCGCGGATTCAGCGCAGCAAAACACGCCACAGGACGAGAGTCTGGACGCGCTTATCGCGCGCCGCGCGGGCGATCTCACCGCCTATCAAAACGCCGCCTATGGCGGACGCTACCGCGACTTCATCGCCCATGTGCGGCGCGTCGAGGGCCAGCGCACGCCAGGCCAGGAGGCGTTCAGCGACGGCGTCGCGCGCGCCTACCACAAACTACTCGCCTATAAGGACGAATATGAGGTTGCCCGGCTCTATAGCGACGGACGCTTCCGCCGCCACATTGCCGAAACCTTCGAGGGCAAGTTCTCGCTGCAATTCAGCCTGGCGCCGCCGCTCCTCGCCGCGCGCGACAGTGAAACCGGCGTGCTAAAAAAGCGCCTCTATGGCCCCTGGATGATGAGCGCCTACCGCCTGCTGGCGAAGTTCAAATTCCTGCGCGGCACAAAACTCGACCCGTTCGGCTATATGTCGGAGCGGCGCGCCGAGCGCAGCCAGATCGAGACCTATGAGGCGACGGTGCGCGAACTGCTCGGCGATCTCACGCGCGACAATCACGCGCTCGCCGTCGAGATCGCCCGCCTGCCGCTCAAAATGCGCGGCTTCGGCCATGTCAAACAAGCCAGCGTCGAAGCCGCCACGGTGCGCGAGGCTGAACTGATGAAATATTGGCGCGACCCGCCGAGCCAAGCGAGCGCGGCGGAGTAATCTAACGCGCCCGGCTTTCAATTCTCTCAAGACGGCACTAATGTCTGCTAAGTGCCTCAAAGACTGAACCATCACGCCAACAAACTCAGATTCTAATCCAATGTCGCTCAAGAATGTCAAAAAGCCGAAATTTCGCCGAAGCGCGCCGCCACCCGCTTATTTTCTATCTCTCTCTGTAGAGAACGCTCGGTGCTTTGGTCCGGCACAAGAGCTTGATCTATCCGACGGGAAAGGAGGACCTGCTCGTTGGACAATTATCCTTGGTGACAACGGCACTGGAAAAACGACGCTGCTCCAATGTTTGGTTGCGCTGCAACCTACTCACGTTGCAATCCAAGACTCGATGAAGGTCAAACCTCTAGCTACACCTGCGTTCAATCCAAATGGAATGAAGCTATATCGACAATTACAGAGAGACGTTCTGAGCCACGATTTTTTTCATAGAGACATTGATATTCCCACGCATCTTCGTTCGACGTTCTCAAACAGTCATTCCTTTTCAAGAGTCAATAATGCATTACCTAAATCTTCATTTTCGTTAAAACTTAGAGACCATGGCTATGAGTCAGAAGTTAATTGGAGCTATAGCGCAAGTGATGGATATGATTTTTTCTTTAGAAGTGTTTTTTGTGCATATGGTGCCGGACGAAAAATGGGATCTAGTAGTTTAGCGAACGATGAATTAGACAACCCTGTCATAAGTATTTTTTCAGATAACAGCACCCTTCAAAGTGCGGACGAGTGGTTATTAAGGGCGGACTATGCGGCCAGAAGGGCAACCCGAAATGAAGGAAAAGCCCATGATCGCCTAAATTCAATAAAAAATGTCCTCGTTAAGATATTGCCAGATGTGGATAAGATTAACCTTTCCAATCCAATGCATTCAGCGGATACGCCTTCGGTCGAGTTTCACACGCCCTATGGCTGGGTTACGTTAGATAAATTGAGCCTTGGATATAAGACGCTCATTGCCTGGACAGTTGATTTGGCAAGCTGGTTTTTTGAGAAATATCCAAGGCATAAGAATCCCTTGGCCCAACCAGCCATAGTACTCGTAGACGAAATTGACCTCCATCTGCATCCGAAGTGGCAACGCAACCTTGTTCAATATTTGAGCGATTTATTTCCCAAAACACAGTTCATCGTTACCGCCCACAGCCCGTTGATCGTTCAAGCGGCTCAGGATGCAAATCTTGCGGTACTGCGGAGGGAAAAGGACCATGTCGTCATAGATCAATCCATGAAAGCGGTGAGGGGCTGGCGGGTTGACCAGGTTCTTTCAAGCGACCTTTTCGACATACCCTCCTTACGCCCGCCAGAATTTGACGACTTACTGGCAGAGCGAAAAAGACTTTTAACTAAGCCCAAACTAACCGAATCGGATAAAACCAAACTAAAAAAAATAGATGCAGACTTGGGGAATCTTCCGGCCGGGGCGAGCATCGAAGATTCGGATGCCATGCAGCTTATTCGCCGCGCGGCGCAAAACATAAAATCCTCTGGGGAGTGACGGTTTGATTCGCATCAACAAGCCCGGCGCACCAAAAATTTTAAGAAAGCGCGGAGCGGCAGAAACTGTGAATCATTGCGCAGATTTTGACGCCTCTAAACACCAATACGAGGGCGGGACAAAGACTTTTGATTTTAATAGCGGAATTTACGGCGCAAAATCAGTCAAGAACGCGCTGATCAAAGCCCAGCACAAGAAATGCTGCTTTTGCGAGTCCAAAGTGACGCATGTAGCATATGGTGATGTGGAGCATTTTCGACCCAAAGGCGGCTTCCGCCAGCTACCAGACGATGAACTTGGCCGTCCCGGTTATTATTGGTTGGCCTATGATTGGGAAAATCTCTACTTCAGTTGTCAATTGTGTAATCAGCGACACAAGAAAAATTTGTTCCCCCTGAGCAACCCTACGCGACGGGCACGCTCCCATCATGAAGACTTAAGTCGAGAACAGCCGGAATTTATCGACCCCGGAAAAGTCGACCCAGGCCAATTCATAAGTTTCCGGAAGGAATACCCGTATGCAATTGACAATAATACCTTTGGCAAAACCACCATTTCAGAACTTGGGTTAGATAGAAAAGATTTAGAAGAGAAGCGGCGCGATCATTTAGAATTGCTCAAAGCCGTTGATGCATTGGCAGCTCTAGATAGACCTGAGAGTGACGAGGCTAGACAATTATTGCAAAGGCATCTGTCCGATAAAGCTGAATATTCGGCAATGGCAAGGGCGGAGTTTCCAAATATTGGAGTAGAAACATGAGCGCGAACGGGAGTGCGATAATTGTCGGCGTCGGGCCGGGCTTGGGCGCGGCACTCAGCCGGCGTTTTGCCCGCGAAGGCATGAATGTCGCCGTTGCCGCGCGCGATATAGCCAAGACGGAAAAGATCGTGGCTGAGGTCA
>JABIXB010000094.1 GCA_018666805.1 Rhodospirillaceae bacterium
AAAAAACAAAACCCAAACCCTATACCGGGCGCGGCCTCGCCGCCGCCGTTTGGCTGGTCAATCCGCTGCCTGGTTCGCTCAGCATGAAGCTCGAAGAAGACGGCAGCGTCAGCGTTGTCACCGCCGCCACCGACAATGGTACCGGCGCACTGGCCGCCGGCGTGCCGCAAATCATCGCCGAGACTCTCGGCATCCGCCCCGAACAAGTGCGCATCTCCGAACCCGACACCGATCTCGCCGCCTGGGAGGGCGGCTCGCAGGGCGGACGGACGACGCAAACCGTCGGCCTCGCCGCCATCAAGGGCGCCAATGAGGTGCGTGCCAAGGCGCTTGAGACGGCGGCGCAATTGCTCCAGGTCGAGGCCGATACGCTGACCATCGAAGATGGCGGTATTTGCTTACGCGGCGAAAGCAAAAGCCGCATGACGCTGGCGGAAGTCGCCACAGCGGCAACCTTCGGCGGCGAACCGATCCAGGGTTCGGGCGGCGCCGCGCTGCCCGCCGTGCCGTTTAATCCGGGCTGCGCCAACGGCCTGCTGTTCCCCTATTTTTCGTCACCCACCTATCATGTGCATTACGCCGAGGTGGAAGTCGATCCGGTGTCGGGCAATGTCCATGTGACGCGCTATGTCGTGGCGCAGGATGTCGGGCGGGTGATCAACAGCGCCTGCGTGCGCGGGCAAATTCAGGGTGCGGTGGCCCAGAGCATCGGCCTCTCGCTTTATGAAAGCATGCGCTTCGCCGAGGACGGCAATATTATCGAAGCCAATTTACAATTCTACCGCCTGCCGCTCGCCGTCGATATTCCGCGCGTCGAATATGTCACCATGGAACAGGAAAACAGCGAAGGC
This sequence comes from Rhodospirillaceae bacterium, assembly GCA_018666805.1. Classification (GTDB taxonomy): domain Bacteria; phylum Pseudomonadota; class Alphaproteobacteria; order UBA828; family UBA828; genus PTKB01. Next base: position 852 of record JABIXB010000094.1, read on the forward strand.
CCGTTCGGCGCCAAGGGCTCCGGCGAGGCGCCGGTGCTGCTGCCGGCGGCGGTGATCGCCAATGCGGTGGCCGACGCCATCGGCAAGCGGATTACCAAAATTCCGATAACACCGGAAGACGTGCTGCAAGCGCTGGCCGAAACCTAACCAAAGCCGAGGAAACTCCCATGACCGCAGCGAGCAAAAATCCGATTGGTGCTCTTATTTTTGGCGATACGCCGCCCAACAAGATCGCCGATATCTGCAAAAACCTGGAAGACAGCGGTTTCTCCGAGCTTTGGGTGGCCGAGGATTATTTCATGCTTTCGGGCTTCGCCAGCGCGGCGCTGGCGCTGAACGCGACGCGGAATATCGATGTCGGTATCGGCGCCATTTCGGGCCGGGTGCGTCATCCGGCGGTGACCGCCATGGAAGCGGCGACGCTCGCCGGTGCCTATCCGGGGCGCTTCAAACTTGGCATCGGCCACGGCGTGCCGGCCTGGACCGAGCAGATGGACCTGAAGCCCAAATCCTTTCTCAAATCCTTCAACGAATGCACCACCAGCGTCAAACGCCTGCTCGCCGGTGAAACCCTGAACGAGGAAGGTGAATATTATTCCTTCAGCGAGGTCAAACTCGCCCACCCGGCGCCCGATCTCGATGTCCTCGGCGCCGTCGTCGGCCCGAACTCAACCGACCTTTGCGCCGAGATTTCCGACGGCATTATCCTTTCCGTTCTCTCCGGCCCGAAATATGTCGAGAGCGTGCGCGAGAATGTCGGCAAGATCCGAAGCGCCAAGGGCCTCGCGCCGGACTTCGACATCGTCACCTATGTGCTCGCTTCGGTCGGCGACGACAAGGCGGAAGTACGCGCGGGATTGCGTGGCGTCGCCGCCTTTTATCTCGACGCCATGGGCGCCACCAAAATGACCGGCGTCTACGGCGTCAACGATCAGCTACAAGAGATGATCGATCAGGGTGGCGCGGCGGTAATCGAGAAAGACATGCCCGACGAATGGATGGACTGGCTCACCATCGGCGGCACGCCGGAAGATTGCATCAGCTCAATTCGCAACCTGTTTGACGCCGGCACCACATCGATTGTCCTCTGCCTGATGCCGACCAGCGATATCGACACCCAGATCAAACGCTTCAGCGAAACGGTATTGCCGAATATCTAACCCAACCCTTATTACTTCCGATCCTCACGCACATAGGGGGTTCCCAGCGCTTTCGGCGCTTCCTGGCCGGCGCGCAGCCGCATGGCGGCGTAGATCAGCACCGCGAGGGTAACCGCATAGGGCGTCATCTCGAGGAAATATTGCGGCAGTTGGAATCCGGCCGCCTTGAGGCGCGGAATGAGCGCTTCGATGCCGCCGAAGAGAAGACCGCCGGCGACCGCGCGCCACGGGCTCCAGCGCGAGAAGATCACCAACGCCACGGCAATCCAGCCGCGCCCCTGGGTCATTTCTTCGACGAAAATCTTGGCGACGACGAGCGAGAGATAGCCGCCGGCAAGGCCGATAAAGGCGCCGCCGATGGTCGCGGCGAGCAGGCGGTAACCCTCGACATTGATGCCGCCGGCGTCCGCGGCTTGCGGATTCTCGCCGACCGCGCGCAGGCGCAAACCCATGCGCGTGTGATAAAGAAAACGCCAGACCAGAATGGCGAGAATAATGGTGACGTAAATGACCAGGTCCTGGCCGAAGAAAAAGCGGCCGATGATCGGGATATCGGTCAGCCAGGGAATGTAAATGGGATCGATGGCGGAGAATGCCTTGTTGACCCAGGGCACGCCGATCAGGCCGGTCAGGCCGATGCCGAGAAAGACGAAAGTGATGCCGGTCAGCACCTGATTGGTGCGCAGCACGACGACAAAGAAGCCGAAACAGAAGCCCAAAAATGCGCCCGCCAGAACGGCAAAGATAAAGCCGAGGGTCGGGTTGCCGCCGAATTCCAAAAACGCCACCACGCCGACCAAAGCGCCGCACAGCATGATGCCTTCGGCGCCGAGATTGAGCAGGCCGGCGCGCTCATTGACGATCAAGCCAAGCGCCGCGGCTATCAACGGCATGGCGAACACCGGGGTAAAGGCGAGCCAATGGGTAAGAAAATCCATGCCCTAATCCTCGCGCTCGTAATGCGCCATGCGCAGGCGATAGCGGGCAAAGAATTCAGACGCCGTCACCGACAGCACAATCACCGCCTGGAACAGGCCAACCAGCGCATCGGGCAGGCTGTAAAAGACCTTCATGCTTTCGCCGGCGATATAAAGTCCACCCATCAGGAAGGCCACCACCACCACCATCAGTGGCCGATTGCCGGCAAGGAAGGCGATGACAATGCCGGAAAAGCCATAACCGGCGGCGAGCGTGAAGGTGAGGCGGCCCTCGGTCGCGGCGGCAATGGTGAAGCCGGCCACGCCGGCAAGGCCGCCCGATGCCAGCGCGGAAATCAGCGTAATCGCCGAGAGCGGCAGGCCAATCGCCAATACCATGCGCGGATTGACGCCGACGAAACGAGATTGAATGCCGAAGCGGCTGCGCTCGACCAGCCACCAGACAAAGGCGAGCGCGACCGCGGCAACGACAATGCTGTAGCTGACATCCTCCCAGCCGATCTTGGGCAGGCGCTCAAAATCCTCATAGCGTGGGCTGTGCGGAAAATTATCCTTGGGGTCGCGCCACGGGCCAAACACCTGATTGAGGACGAAATAAAAGGCGATGTAATTGAGCAGCAGGGTCGAAATCACTTCACTGATATTGAGGCGTAATTTCAACAGCGCCGACGGCAAGGCCCAGAGCGCGCCGAAAAAGGCGGCGAACACGAACATTAGCGGCAGGCGCAAAAACTCGGGCCCGATATCGTAATAGGAGATGATGGTGCAGCCGACCACGCCCATGAAGAGCTGGCCCTCAATACCGATATTCCAATAATTCACCCGAAACGCCATGGCGGCGGCGAGGCCGACCAGCACCAACGGTGTGCTTTGCACGATGACGGTGCTGATCCCGGCCGCGTTGAGAAAGGTGAAGACGATGAATTCGTCATAGATCGACGCGATATCGACATTGCGGCTGACCAGAATGGCGATGCAGATACCGAGGCCGAAGGCGACGGCGCCGAGCACGATGGCGAGGCGGAGTTTCCAGCCGATCTTCTGCCGCACCTCGATTGTCAGGCGGCGGCCACGCAGGAAGGAAAGGGAGAGTGCGTGCATGTGAATACGCCGCCCGCGCTCAGGCGTGCCCGACCATCAGATGGCCGACCGCATCGCGCGCCACGGGGGCATCGAATTCACCCACCAGACGGCCCTTGTTGATCACGCCGACCCGGTCGGAGACAGCCAATACCTCATCCAGGTCTTCGCTGATCAGCAGGATGGCGACACCCTTTTTGCAGGCACTGCGCAAATAATCATGCACTGCGGCGCAAGCCCTGATATCGAGCCCCCGGGTTGGCGAGTGCGCCAGGAGGACGCGCGATTCGCCCGTCATCTCGCGCGCCAACACCAGCTTCTGTGCATTGCCGCCCGACAGCAGCCGCGCCCGCGTGGTCGGCGTGGCGCCCAAAATATCGTATTCCTCGATCGCCTCCTGCGTGCCGCGCAAGATGGCACGGCGGTTGATCCAACCGAGCGAGCCGAATTTTTTGTTGTTGAGGTGCGATACGGCGAAATTGTCCATCACCGAAAGATCGCCGGCGAGGCCATAGATATAGCGCTCCGCCGGAATGCATTTCAGGCCGCGCGCATGGAGAGCCCGCGGGCTCGGCCTTTTAAGCATTTCACCGCCAAGCGAGAATTCACCGGTTTCCAGGTGACGCAATCCCATCAGGGTCTCGGCCAATTCCGTCTGACCATTGCCGCCCACTCCGGCCAGGCCATAAACCTGCCCGGCGCGGAGCTCGATTGAGAGATCGTCGAGCGCCGTCGTGCCGTTCGCCCGCTGGGCGCTGAGATGCTTTAATTCAAGCACCACGTCGCCGCCGGCGCGGGGCTCAAGGTTTTCGCTTTCAGCCGCCTCGCCAACCATCAGGCGGGACAGTTCCTCCGGCGTCAATTGCGCCGGATCGCGCCCCGCCTCAACCGTTTTGCCGGCGCGCATGACCGTCACCTTATCGGCATGGCTGAACACTTCGCGCAGTTTATGGGTAATCAGAACAACGCTCTTGCCCTGCCCGGCGAATATTTTCAGCTGATCGAGCAGGCGCAAGGATTCCTCATCGGTCAGCACCGCCGTCGGTTCGTCGAGAATCAATATTTCGGCGCCGCCCATCATCACCTTGATGATTTCCGTGCGCTGCTGCTCGGACACCGAAAGCGTATCGATGCGCCGGTCCGGATCGATTTCAAATCCGATTTGCCGGCTGACATCGCCAATGCGCTTGCGCACGGCATTCAGGCTTTCGCCTGTGCCGGCCGGCCCGCTCGCCATATGACAGATGGCGACATTCTCCGCCACCGTCATATTCTCAACCAGCTTGAAATGCTGATGCACCATGCCGATGCCAAGCGCACTGGCGGCAAGCGGCCCATCGATAACCGCGGATACGCCATCGACCTTGACCACGCCATGATCGGGCGCATAGAGGCCGCAGGCGATATTCATCAGGGTGGATTTGCCGGCGCCATTCTCGCCAAGAAGCGCATGAACCTCACCGCGTTCGGCCGTAAAAAAAGCGTCCACAAGAGCCGGATTGCCATCGAAGCTCTTGTGGACGCCGTGGAATTCGAGAGCGGCGGTCATCGGATCAGCCAGAACACGATTATTCTATTTCAGGCCAATCCGCGCACCGCCCCCAGCTTTAGAGTGTCTTTGTCGTACCGACAACACCTTGGAGCAGCCAGTCCATCCCCCAAAGGTCGCCGTCGGAAGGCACTTCGCCCTCTTTCACGCGCAGCGTTCCCTCCTGATCGTAAAGCGGGCCCTCAAAGACGTGCTTGCCACCGGCAAGCGCCGCTTTCTCGGAATTGATCTGGTTCACGACATCGGCCGGTACGGCATCGCCGCAGCAGGCGATATCGTTGCCGCCGTCATGGATATGGATGAAGTCGCCATAAGGCTGTGCGCCCGGATTCCAGGTGCCACTGACCATTTCCTCAATCTTCGGAATCAGGTAGCGGTCCCACACCCAGAGATGCGAGCACTGCGTTGCCTTCGGTGCGAATTCACGCATATCACGGTGATGCCCGGTCCCGTAGATGCCGTTCTCCTGGGCAACGATTTGCGGTGTCGGCGTATCGACATGCTGGCCGATGACATCGACGCCCTGCTCGACAAGCGCCTGTGCCGCCGCGCGTTCCTTGACCGGATCGTTCCACGCGCCGGTATAGACGACATGCAGCGTCACGTCCGGATTGGTTTTACGTGCACCGATCAGATAGCCATTGACCGTCCAATTGACGACGCCAAACGGGTTGGCGGCAACAAAGCCGATCTTGTTGGTTTTGGTCAGCGCACCGGCCGCCATGCCGCAGAGATAATGCGGCTCATAGGAACGGCCGTAAATGCCCTGCAGATTGCCTGAATTGGTATGGCCGCCCGGAATGACGAACGCCACGTCGGGATATTTGTCGGCCAATTCCTTGAACGCGTCACTATGACCATAGGCGCTGCCGAGAATAATGTTGTGGCCGCGCTTAATGTAGCGTTCGGCCGCCGGCATGATCGACGACACGACTTCGGGAATTTTTTCCACATAGGGAATATCCCAACCAAAATGTTCGTCGATCTTGAGCTTGGATTCGTGAATCGCCTGGGTCCAGCCGCCATCGCTCTTCACATCGAAATAGAGCCAAGCCGGTTTTGGATCACCGTTCAACTTGAAAGGTTCCGCTTTCGCCGCTTGCTGAAAGGCAAAACCCAGAACTGAAACCATCGCAACTGCCATTGCGAGGCGTAAAATCTTCATAACATCTCCCCTTTTTGTGTTGCCTCGATTACCTGACCTGCCGCCTCTCTAATTACCTGGAGCGGATTCTTAGTCTGATATCACTGATCGCGGCCCTGGCACCATCAGGCGCCAAATGCCGCAAACTGCTCCCAAAGCGTAGGACAGAGCCGTCCGGTCGGCAAGGCCCCTAGCCAGCGAATATTCGCAGCCGGGAGGCTTTGCCCGCTATGTGGATATTGTATTCGTTTCTATCAAAGCCCGTCAAGGCGCGTATTTACCGACAGCGGAAGCGGATGCGCCCTATCTCCAGGGGCCACAATTGGGTTATCTCCAGGGGCCACAATTGGCCATGGCCTCGGTATCCTCATAGGCATCCCAAAGAGCAATCTTGTCGCCGCGCACCTGGAACACCCAGCACCATTTGGCGCGGTAGTCCTTGCCGCTGACATGCGAGGCCGCGGCCTCAAGCCCGGTGACGGCAACCATATCGTCTTCCGCCACCCAGATCTTATGCTCATGTTCGAGAATCTTCAGCGCCGCCGGCATGACTTTGAAATATTCATCGATCTTGGCCGCGCCCTGCCAACGTCCGGCCCAGGGCAAATCGCTCGAGCCCGGCATATCGATCACCGCATCGTCGGTGAACATGGCGACAATGGCATCCATATCGCCGGTCGCCAGCAGGCCGACCCATTTTTCGATTACCGCCTTGGCCGATGTGCTCATATTCTTTCTCCCGCTGCGTTGATTTTATTTATTGGTGATTTTGTTTGTTGGCTTTCTCCAGGGTAGACTCATAAAGCCCCGCACACCAATGCCTTGAGGAGGCGGCATATGCCCAGCACTTCACACCCGGTCGGTATCTTTATTCTCGGCGACGTCCCACCCGGAAATATCGTCGAGCTGAGCCGCAAGGTCGAGGCGTGCGGTTTTTCCGAGCTGTGGTTCGCCGAGGATTATTTCATGCTGTCCGGTTTTTCCAGCGCCGCCATGGCTTTACAGGCGACCGATTCGATCCAGGTTGGCGTCGGCGCGGTCTCGGCCGTGGTGCGCCATCCGGCGGTGACGGCGATGGAGGCGGCGACGCTCGCCGGCGCCTTTCCGGGGCGCTTTACTCTCGGCATGGGGCACGGCGTGCCAGCCTGGACGCGGCAGATGAAGCTCTACCCGAAATCCGTTCTGACCGCCATGCGCGAAAGCGTGAGCGCGGTCAAAAGCCTGCTCGCCGGCGAAACCCTGAACGGCGAGGGCGAATATTTCGGCTTTGACGAGGTCACCCTTACCCACCCGGCGCCGTCATTGCAGGTATTGACCGCTGTCGTCGGCCCGAAATCGGTCGACCTCACGGCCGAGATTGCCGACGGCATGATGATCTCCGCCCTCGGCGGGCCGGAATATGTCCGCACCGTCTCGGAGCGCATTAAGAAACAACGCCCGGACGGGGCGAACGATTTCCGCTTCGTCACCTATGCGCTGACTTCCGTTGCGCACCGGCGCGAGCAGGCGCGCGCCAAGGTGCGCGCCGCCACCGCGTTTTATATCGACGCCATGGGCCAGACATTGCTGACCGGCGCCTACGGCCTCAACGACCAGGTGGCGGCGCTGATCGCCGAAGGCGGCGCTGCAGCGGTCGAGGAAAAAATGCCCGATCAATGGATCGATTGGCTGGCCATCGCCGGCGATCCGGCCGAATGCCTGAGCGGCATTCAAAATCAGTTCGCCGCCGGCTCGACCTCGGTGGTGCTCTGTGTTGTTCCTTCCGAGGAGCTGCCGGCGCAGCTCGATATTATTTCGCGTGAGATTCTGCCAAAGCTCTAAACCACCCCCTTGACCGCGCCTTCGCTTTATCCGATATACGGATACGCTATTTGACTGTGATCAATACGGGTCCCCATGGCGCCAAGGAAACAAAATACCCAATCAGATAAAGCCCCGGCGCTAAAAGGCGTGCGGCGCTCGCTGCAAGTGCTCGAATATATTGCCCTCAATCCGGGCCGCGCCACGGATGTGGCCGAGGGGCTGAACGTTTCCTGGGCGACGCTGCACCGCACCCTGAGCGAGCTTGAGCAGGGCGGCTTTATCGCGCGCGACGCGGATAGCAACCGCTACAGCATCGGCCCGCGCATGTGGTTTATCGGCACCGCCTATCTCGCCGAACATAAGATGCTGGAGGCGGCGCGGCCCTATCTCGATGCCGCCGCCGAGGCCGGCGATTACACGGTGCAGCTTGTCGAGCGCTCGGGCCGCCTCGCGGTGACGCTTTATTCCTACCAGACAGCCGGTGAAGTGATCACCAAATCGACCTATGGCTACCATTTTCCGCTCCATTGCGGCTCCAAGGGCCAGGTGCTGTTGGCCTACTCCACGCCAGCGGATATAGAAGAATTTCTCGCCGGGCCGCTCGAAAGTTTGACGCCCGAGACCGTCACCCAGCCAAAACAACTGCGCAAAACCCTGAAGGAGATCAAATCCCAGGGCTATGCCCAGACCGTCGGCGATGTGCAGCAATTTACCGGCTCGCTCTCGGCCCCTGTTTTCGACCGCGCCCAGCAAGCCGTCGGTGCCGTTTGTTTTATCACCAAACGCAGCGCCTTTCGCGATGCCGAGACGCTGGAGGAAATACTCGAAACCCTTTTGCGTACCGCCCATTCCACTTCGCTTGCCCTCGGCTGGCGGCCCGGCGCGTAGTTCTATATTCACATATCGGATATAATACCCTATAATCGGATACACCTTGACGCTTTTCCGGACGGTGACCGGCCATGCCTGAAATCACGCAATCCTTCGATATCGACCAACCACCCGAACTGGTGTGGCGCTTTTTTCAGGATGTGCCGCGTGTCGTCACCTGCATGCCGGGGCTGGAATATGGCGGTGCGCGGGACGGCGAAGCGGGCGCCGAGATTCACGCCGGCAAAGTGCGCATCAAGCTCGGCCCGGTAAGCGCCGCCTTCGAAGGCGAAGCGACAATCCCCGAAACGGACGAAGCAGCGCGCAGCGCGCGCATCGAAGGCAAGGGCATCGACAAGCGCGGCGGCAGCCGGGCCAGCGCCACGGTCGATTACAAAATCACCGAGAACGGCGCCGCCAGCCGGGTAGAAATCAAAGCCGATATCAAACTCTCCGGCGCGCTGGCGCAGATGGGCCGCACCGGAATCGTCCAGGATGTGGCGGCGCAAATCACCGAACAATTCGCCGAATCCTTGCGCGCCACCTTGGCCGCCGAAGCGGCGGCGACGGAGACAGGCGACAGCGCGAGCGCGACCGAACCAGCACCGCCGCCGCCCACCGTACCCGCTGAAATTCGCGGCGACGCACTGTTGCTCAAAATCATATGGCGCCGCATCAAGGCGCTGTTCGGCTTCGCCGGCAGATAGATCATGGCACGCTCGCATGCGCTCACGCGAAATGCTCTATCTCTTTTGAATTGAAGCAAATCGTCGTCGCAGGTGATTCCACCTGCTCGGGCTTTGCTCTAGTAAAGGCATTTCCTCGCGCTCTCAGCCGGGTTAGGCTCTCGCGCCCGTAACCCAGATTCAGCAATGAGAGAGCGCCATGGCCGATATCGAATATTTTTATTCCGCCCATTCCCTGTTTGCCTATTTCGGCGCCACCCGCTTTAGCGAAATCGCCGCCGCCGCCGGGCGTACCATCACCCACCGGCCGATGGATTTGGGCAAGGTCTTGGTGGGCATCGGCGCGACGCCGTTCGGCAAACGCAGCGAAGCCCATCTCGCTTATTTTTTCGGCCGCGAGGAGGAGCGCTGGGCGGAATATCGCGGCGCACCGATTTTGCCGACCTTTCCCCAGCACCACTATAACGACGCCACCCTGGCCAATTGCATGCTGATCGCCGGCCAGGAACAGGGTATCGATATCGCCGCGCTGGCGCATGCCATCCTACAGGCCCATTGGCGCGACGACGCGGATTTTGCCGACGCCGAGACCTTGAAGAGGCTAGCCGGCGAAGTCGGCGTTGAGCCCACGCCGCTGCTCGACGCCGCGCGCTCACCAGAGATACAAGCGATCTACAACAGCAATACCGAAGAAGCGATTGCGCGCTCGGTATTTGGCTCGCCAACCTATTTTGTCGATGGCGATATGTTTTACGGCCAGGACCGGCTGGAAATGGTCGAGCGCGCGCTCAAACAACCGTTCGCCGGAAGCTGGCCGCGCACCTAGCGGCACGCCATCGACATGAACAGCATTGCCATCCTCGGCATCTTCGTCGCCGATACCGCCTACTACGCCCCGCGCCTGCCGCGCATGGGTGAGACCATATTGGGCAATGGCTTTGCCCTCGGCCCCGGCGGCAAGGGCTCCAATCAGGCGGTTGCCGCCGCCCGGCTTGGCGGCGATGTGACCTTTATCTCCAAAATCGGCGTCGATCCGTTCGGCGATATGGCACGGACGATTTGGGCCGAAGCGGGAGTCAAAACGGCGGTCACATGCATGACCGAGAGCTATACCGGCGCCGCCTGTATCTTTCTCGAACAAGGCAGCGGCGATAACGCCATCATCGTTAGCCCGGGTGCGGCGGGCACCATTTCACCGGCAGATATCGATGCGGCGGGCGACGTGATCCGGGGCGCCTCGGTCTTCATTACCCAGCTCGAACAACCACTGCCCGCTGCCAAGCGCGCCCTCCAAATCGCCCGCGAAGCGGGCGCGGTGACGATTCTGAACCCGGCCCCGGCAGCGGAGCTCGACGATGAATTCTTCACCCTCACGGACTATCTCACGCCCAACGAAACCGAAGCCGAGGATTTAACCGGCATCAAGGTCGGCACCGTCGATGATGCCCGCCAGGCCGCCGAAGCCCTGTTGGATAAAGGCGTTGGCAACGTTATCGTCACCCTCGGTGAACAAGGCGCGCTGCTGCACACCAGAGAAATATCCGAACTCTGCCCGGCCCACACCTTCGCACCCGTCGCCGAGACCACAGGCGCAGGTGACGCCTTCAACGGCGCCTTCGCCGTGGCGCTGGCACGCGGTGATACGCCACTTGATGCAGTTAAATTCGGCTGTGCCGTCGCCAGTCTCTCCGTCACCCGCCCAGGAACGGCGCAATCGATGCCAACGCTAAAAGAAGTAGAACAGGCGCTCGCGTAGTACCAACGGGTCCCGAGAGTGACCCGTTGTATTTTCCCTCAAACGCCGGGTGGGTGCATCCGCACCCTTGGCTACCTCGCACAAGCTCGGGCGCGCAGTCGCGCTTGCCAGAAATCGATGAGTAGAGCTCATCGCTTTCCGGATATTATCCTATTCGTCTTTTTCGCCGCCGAGCGCCTGGAAAATCATATCGGGCGTGAGCGGCACATGCTCGAGCGGGCCGATGCCGAGTGGCTTGAGCGCATCCGCCACGCCCGAGACAAGCACTTGGCCGACTGGAATACAGCCAGCTTCGCCGACGCCTTTGACGCCCAACGGATTGAGCGGCGACGGCGTTTCCAAATGGAGGATTTCGACCGGCGGCACTTCGCTGGCATAGGGCATGAGGAAATCCATGAAATTGGCGTTGCGCGGGTTGCCGTCTTCGTCATATTCGATGCGCTCGTAATGGGCACCGCCGACGCCTTGCGCGACGCCGCCCATGATCTGACCCTCGACCAGGGTCGGGTTGATCATGCGGCCGCAATCATGGACGCAGATATAGCGCTTGAACTTGACCGAACAGAGGCCCGGATCGACCTCGATAATCGCGGCATGCACGCCATACGCCCAGGTCGCATGCGGCGGGCTGTAATAATCCGTCGCTTCCATGCCGGGCGCGTCGCCCTCGCCCAGGGCCGGGCCGTCATGGTTGAAGGCGGGGGCGAACTGGGTCGAGGTTTTGGCCGCTTCGTTAAATGCGTAGCGTAAGGGGTTTGATGCGGTCGCGACCTCGGCCAACGTCACCGCCATATCAGGCACGCCGTTGACGAACGCCTTGCCGTCTTCGAGGACGATATCCTCTTTCGCCGCTTCAAGCATATTGGCGGCAGCTTCGAGAACCTGCTCGCGCACTTTTAGCGCCGTCTTATGAATGGCGTTACCACTGACCACGGCGGCGCGGCTGGCAAAGGTGGCGACGCCCCAATCGAAGACGCCGGTATCGCCCTCGACAACGATCACATCGCCGACAGCGACGCCGAGCTGATCGGCGGTGATTTGCGCGAACACCGTCTCATGGCCCTGGCCTTGGCAGGTGAGGCCGGTATTGACATAGACCTTGCCGGTGATCGGATGAATGCGAATGTGGCTGCCCTCATAGGGGCCAAGCCCGGTGCCCTCGACATAAAAGCCAAGGCCGAGACCTATATAGCGCCCCTCGGCGCGCGCCGCTTCTTGCTCGGCGGCAAAGGCATCGACACCGATATGCTCGAGCACCATGTCGAGCGCCTTACCATATTGGCCGCTGTCATGTTCGAGCGGCAGGCCATCGGCAAACACCAAACCGTCGCGGCGATAGGGGAAATCCTCATCGCGGATGAGATTGCGCCGCCGCACTTCGAAGCGGTCGAGGCCGAGCTCATCAGCGAGCTTATCCATCGCGCGCTCAATGGCGAAACAGGCCTGCGGCCGGCCGCAGCCGCGATAGGGCGTGACCAGCACGGTCGGCGTATAGACGGCCTTGAACTCGACCCAGATATTCGGCACCCGGTAGGGCCCGGCAATCGAGGTTGAAGCGACCTGGGCGATAGCGATACCGTAGGGAATAAAGGCGCCGGTATCGTGCAGGAAGGAATCGCGCAGGCCCAGAACTTCGCCGTCTTTCGTCGCGGCCAGTTCGAGCTCATGAATCTGCGTCCGTTCCTGCGACGAGCCGATGAAATTCTCGTTGCGGTCCTCGATATATTTGACCGGCCGGCCCAACTGCATGGCGGCGAACGGCACCAGCAATTCGTCGGGATAGAACAACAACACTTTTTGCCCGAAGCCGCCGCCGACGTCGGGCGCGGTGACGCGCACTTTATCTTCGTCGAGGCCGAGGATCGAGGCGAGGCCGCCGCGCACCGATATCGGCGCCTGCGTGCCGTCCCACACCATCAGCTCGCCGGTGATGTCGTCCCAGCGCGCCGCGATGGCGCGGCATTCGAGCGGCGCCGCCGTGCTGCGGTCGACCTGAACCTTGATCTTGGTGATGTGTTCGGCGCGGGCAAAAGCGTCATCGGGATCGCCCACGGTCTGGACGAATTGCGCCGCCACATTGTTGGCCACATCGGCGTGGACACGCGGCGCATCGTCCTGGATCGCCGCTTCTAAATCCAGCTCCACCTCGAGCGGCTCGTAATCGACATCGACCATGCGAATCGCATCTTCCGCCGTGTAGCGGTCGACCGCCACCACCATGGCGACCGTCTGGCCGACATGAAACACCTCGCCCTTGGCGAGCGGGCGCTGGGTGCGGGGTTCGGTCAGCGACGGGTGCGGGATGAGGAGCGGCATTTCGAGATCGAGGCGGCCGAGATCGTCGCAGGTATAGACGGCGGCGACGCCATCCATTTCGCGCGCCGCATCGCAATCGATGGACAGAATCTTCGCCCGCGCAAAGGGGCTGCGCACGAACGCCACATGCAACGCACCCTCCAGCGGGATATCGTCGATGTAACGGCCTTCGCCGCGCACCAGCTTGGCGTCGGCCAGGCGCTGCACGCGTTCTCCGAACATGGCGGTCGCCATCGGCTAGGCCTCCCCGCTCATTAGCTCATGCGCGCGGCGCACCGCTTTGACGATATTCTGATAGCCGGTGCAGCGGCAGAGATTACCCGACAGCGCATCACGGATCGCGTCTTCGCCGAGATCGGGGTTTTCGTTTTCCTCGAAATAGCTCACCACCGACATGATGAAGCCCGGCGTACAGAAGCCGCACTGCAGCGCATGGCATTCATGAAAGGCCTGCTGCACCGGGTGGAGGATATCTGGCGCCGGCGCCACGCCCTCGATAGTGCGGATCTCGGCGCCATCGGCCTGCACCGCGAGCGTGAGGCAGGAGCGCGCCGTGGCGCCGTCGATCGACACCGTGCAACAGCCGCAAACGCCATGCTCGCAACCGACATGGGTGCCGGTCAGGCCGAGCTCATGGCGGAGAAAATCGGCCAGCAGCAGGCGCGTCGAAACGCTGCGCGTGACCGCCTCGCCATTGACGCTGAGCGATATTTCGCGCCTCGGATCGCTGCTCTCTTTCGCCAGTACCTTACGTATGCTGCGTGTCATGCCGCCCGCCTTTCCAGCGCCCGGTCGCGCGCCACAGCGACGGTGCGTTGCGTCAGCGTATCGACCAGATGGCGGCGGTAGGCGGTGCTGGCCTGGCTGTCATCCGCCGCCGTCACGCAATCCCGCGCCGCTTTTGCCGCGCGCGCGATTGTGTTTTCGTCGAGCGTGCTGCCGGCCAGTTCCGCTTCGGCGCTCTCCAGCCGCACCGCCGTTGAGGCGATACCGCAGGCCGAGAGGCGCGCCTTGGTGCAGCGCCCGTTATCGTCGAGCGTTACCAGCGCGCAGATGCCGGCCAGGGCATAATCGCCGCGCCGCCGGGCGAATTCCTTGAACGACCAGCCGGTATTGGGCGCAAGATTGGGAATGCGCACGGCGGTGATCATTTCATCGCCGGCGAGGCTGGTGGTGAGGTGAAACTTGAAGAGATCGCTGGCCTCGATCACCCGCGTGCCACCCGGCCCCTGCACATCGACCACACCTTCCGTGGCGAGCAGCATGGCCGGTAATTCGGCCGCCGCGTCGGCATGGGCAATGCTGCCGGCAATGGTGCCGCGGTTGCGCACCACTGTATGCGCCACCTTCTGCAGTACTTCACGCAGCAGCGGATTGGCGCCATGCACCGCATCGCTAAGCTCGACCTCGCGCTGGCGCACCATGGCGCGGATAATGATTTCGCCCGCCCCGACATCGATACCCTTGAGCGCCGCGATACGGCTGATATCGATCAGGAGCGCCGGATTGGCGATGCGGAAATTAAGCGTCGCCAGCAGGCTTTGGCCGCCGGCGAGCAGCACTGAATCCTCTTCCGCCGCGCGCGCCGCGACGGCTTCCTCGACGCTCTCAGGCGTTACGTAATCGAACAGGGGAGGCTTCATCTTGCCAATTCTTCTCGTCGATTTCAGTCGCGTTACAGCCTTCGTCCGGATCGCTCCAGCCATCCGGCCAGTTTATGCCGCTGTCGCGTTTTATTTTGTCGAAATACGGCCCGCGGTCAAACATTGCGAGCGCGCCGCGTTTCTCACGTATCTCAGCGCGGCGCCCGGTGGTGGCATTTTGATCAAAGGAAAGAAGGTGTCCGTCCTTGACCAGCGCCACGCCATAATCTTCCAGCGCCGCTTGTTCAGAGACCAGACCGGCGCGCACATCGGCGCACACCATCTCAGGTTCGCGCTGCAACGGGTCACCCCAGCCACCGCCGCCGGTGGTCTTGATATTGACCACTGAGCCGGCCTTGATCTCGATATTATCCGACATGCCGGCGACCGCCTGTTCCGAGCCGTCACCGTGGCGAACTGAAATGCCATAAGCATCGCCCGGCCCGCCGCCATTAACGCCATAGGTATTTAAAAGCGCGCGGTCGGCGTTTGACAGCAGCGTCGCATCGGCGAGCGCGCGGATACGCTTGTCATAGCCGCAGCCGCCACGGCGGTATCCCGCACCGCCCGAATCTGTCGCCAGGCCAAGTTTTTCGACCAGCACCGGATAGCGCGTCTCGGAAAACTCGGCCGGTAAATTGCGCGAGTTGGGCACGATATGCACCACGTCGCTGCCATCGGCCCACGGCCGCCCCGGCCCGCCGCCGCCGAGCACTTCGCGGAAGAGATAAAAATCCTTTTGCGTCTGGCCGCCATGCAGGCCCCAGATGCGGATCGTCTCGTGATCCGCCGGCATGCGCCCGCCGGTCGCCTTGGAGAGGCAGGCGGCGAACACGCCGAGCGAGCGCAACAAAATAAAAAAACGTAGCCCCGTCGGTTTGCCGAAGGTCGGCGTGACCAGCGTGCCCTTGCCGGGGAAATTGACCTCGATAATGTCGAGCACGCCTTCATTCATGTCGATTTCCGCCGCGCGCTCGGGCGTCTCGGCGAGCGAGCGCAGCACCGGGCCGGCCCATTTACGGAAAAATTTCCCGTCGCTGTAATCGATCGGCCAGTTGATCGGCCCCTTGGCTTCCGGGTCGGTGCCGGCGAAATCGAGCACAATCTTATCCGCCGTCTTGGTCATGGTCATGCGCAACGCATGCAGTTTCGGCGCCTCGACGCCATCGCACTCGATATAGTCTTCCCAGTGATAGACGCCGTCGGCGATCTTGGGCAGCAGTTCCTCGCGGATGGTGCGGGTGCAGTTCTCGATGATCGAATCGAAGGCGGCTTCGAGATTGTCGGTGCCGTAGCGCTCGGCCATGGCGATGACCCGCCCGGCACCGAGCTGTGCCGCGCCGATCTCGGCATCGACATCGCCCCGGAGATGCTCGGAGAGGCGCGAATTGCGCTGGACGATTTTTAAAATCGCTTCATTCAAGACACCGCGGTCGCACAGCTTGACCGGTGGAATGACGAGACCCTCGGCCCACATATCCGTCGCATGGACCGGCAGGCTACCCGGTACCGAGCCGCCGACATCGTCATGATGACCGAACACCTGGCTGAACCCGATCAGCCGCTCGTCGTGGAATATGGGCACGGTGGTGCAGAGGTCGGGAATATGGCCGATGCCACCGGAGCTGTTATAGGGGTCGTTCCAGAAGAACACATCGCCCGGGTGAATATCGTCGGCGCCGAAATATTCGAACACCGGCTCGACCAGGGCCGAATAAGAACGCCCGGTCAGTTTGCGCCCCTTGGCGTCAAACAGGGCAACGCGATAATCATGTTGATCGCGGATCATCGGCGAGCGCGAGGTGCGCTCGACCGCCGCTTCGATCTCAAGCTCAGCCGAGCGGATGGTGCCGACAATCACTTCCAGTTCCACCGGGCCGATGGCCGGCTTTGAAGAGGTTCCGCTCATGTCAGCTTCTCCAATTTGAGATTGCCGTGCGCATCGGCGCCAACCCGCCAGCCATTCGGCACAACCACCGTCGAGCCATATTCCTCAACGACCAACGGACCGTCGAGCGTATGCCCGGGCGACAAATTCTCGCGCCGATAAATATCGCACGCGGCCCAGCCCAGGCCGCGCCAATAGACTTGGCGTTGGGCGGAGACCGTCGGCGCCGCACCATCATGCTCCGGTTCGGCAACGGACGGTCGGTGGATGCGGCCAATCGCCTGAATACGCAAATTCACCAGCTCGACATCCTGCGTGCCCTCATAGGCAAATCCGAAGGTGCGCATATGGACCTGGTGAAATTCCGACCAAATATGCTGCACGGCGGCATCGCCTGTGAGCCCCGCCGGCACCGTCACCGGCACTTCGTGGCCCTCGCCGACATAGCGCACATCGGCCGAACGCGCGACCTGGATGGCGTCTTCGGCCACGCCTTCGGCGGCGATTTCAAGCCTCCCTTGAGCTTCCAACTCGGCCCAGGCGGCGTCGATCTCGGCGCTGTTCGCGCTCGATTGCTGACGCACCAGGGTGCGGATATAGTCGCGCTTGATGTCCGAGACATGCAGGCCAAAGGCCGAGAGGTTGCCTGGATTAGGCGGCGACAGAACGGTGCGTATATTGAGAAAATCCGCTACCTCGGCGGCAAACAGGCCACCGGCGCCGCCGAACGCCACCAAGGCGTAGAGGCCGGGCTCGCGGCCTTTCATCACCGAAACCTGGCGAATGCCATGCACCTGATTGGCGGCGGCGATTTCCATTACGCCGGCGGCGGCTTCCTCAGCCGACATATCGAAGCGCTCGCCGAGATTTTGATAGGCCGCCTTGGCGGTAGCGGCATCAAGCGCGATCTCGCCGCCAACCAAAGCGTGCGGCAAGCGCCCGAGCACCAATGCCGCATCCGTCACCGTCGGCTGGGCGCCGCCACGGCCATAGCAGATCGGGCCGGGCTCGGCGCCGGCACTTTGCGGGCCAACTTTGAGCGCGCCATAATCATCGACCCAGGCGATTGAGCCGCCGCCGCTCGCCACCGTGGCGATATCGAGCATCGGCGTTTTGACCGGATAATTTTCGACCAGCGAATTGCT
Organism: Rhodospirillaceae bacterium; assembly: GCA_018666805.1. Lineage (GTDB taxonomy): Bacteria > Pseudomonadota > Alphaproteobacteria > UBA828 > UBA828 > PTKB01. Next base: position 18,830 of record JABIXB010000094.1, read on the forward strand.
GGTCAGTTGCGGCTCGAGATTTTCGACCAGCGATACATCGGTCGAGGTGCCGCCGACATCGAGGGTCAGAATATCATTGAAGCCGGCCAGGCCCGACATGAAGGCGGCGCCGAGCACCCCGGCGGCGGGGCCGGACAAGAGCATCGTCACCGGCTTGTCGCCAGCGGCGCGGTTGCTCACCACGCCGCCATTCGATTGCATGATGAGGAACGGGATCTCACCCGCCTCGCGCTGGATCTCCGCCGCCGCGTGATTGAGGTAGGTTTTGCAATAGGGCTTCACCATAACGTCGATCAGGGTCGTCATGGCGCGCTCATATTCGCGGTATTCCGGCAACACGGTGGAAGAGAGCGAGACGAACAGCTGCGGGAAATGCTTGGCGATAATCTCGCCGACGCGCTGCTCGTGGCCGGCATCGGCATAGGAATGGATCAGACACACACCAAGCCGCGTCACGCCGTCGGCAACCAACTGCTCAACCGCCGTCACCACACCCGCTTCGTCGAGCGGTGTCAGTTCGTTGCCTTCGAAATCGAGCCGCCCCGAGACCTCGCGCACCAAATGCAGCGGCACCAGGCGCGGCGGCTTGACCCAGAAGAAGGAATTGCCATAGCCGTCCGGCACCGATTGGCGCGCGATCTCGATAATGTGGCGGAAGCCGTCGGTGACGAGCAGGCCGAGGCCTTCGAACTTGTGCTCCAAGACCGCATTGGTCGCCGTCGTCGAGCCGTGCAACACATGACTGACCTCAGCCGGCGAGCCGCCCGCCGCCTCGGCTGCTTTACGCAAACCGGTCAACAGGCCAACGCTCGGATCGCTCGGCGTGCTCGGTGTCTTGATGGCGTGCTGCGCCCCGGTCGCCTCGTTAATCGCCACCACATCGGTGAAGGTGCCGCCGGTATCGATTGCAATGCGAAGATTCATGCGCCTTAGTCCATGTATATCCGTTATGTGGATATTATATTCAAAAAATACAAATTGGGCAAGTGCCCTATGCCGGAAAACCCCTGCCGCGAAATATGCGCTACAATGTGTTGCGCAGAAAAACAAAATCAATAGTGGAGCAAGACGCGCATGGTGGAACCGGGGGCCGAACCGACGGCAGAATTGGCAGACGCGATTGCCGCCTATCAGCACGGCCAGCGCAGCGAGGCGCTGCGCATCAGCCGCGCCATCCTGCTGCGTGAACCGGACAATGCCGGCGCGCATTATGTTTTCGGCATCACGCAATCGGACTTAGGCGAGCCGGGCGAGGCGCTGCATGCGCTTGAACGCGCCGCTACGCTGGCGCCGGAGAAGGCCAGTTTTCATATCACGCTGGGTAATCTCTATTTACATGTGGCGCGCGATGCGGCGGCGGCGAGCGCCTTTCGCCGCGCCCTTGCGATTGCCCCCGATTCG
>JABIXB010000095.1 GCA_018666805.1 Rhodospirillaceae bacterium
GAGGAAGCATGGCGTATACATGTCACTGGCGCGCCCGGACTGGATAGCCTGCTGGCAGCGCCGCAACTGAGCGCCGACGAACTGGCCGCCGAGCTCGGCCTTGCTGCCGGCGATAACTTTATTCTGGCGACGGTTCATCCCGAGACCAATGTCAGCCATCCCTTCGGCCCGCTCGATGCGGTTCTCGCTGCGCTAGACGCCGCGCCGCGCGCCACTGTGATCACCGCGCCCAACGCTGATCCGGGTGGTGCTGAGATGCGCACCCGAATAGAAGATTTTGCCGCGGCGCGCCCGTGGGTGCTGTTCTGCGATACCCTTGGTGCGCGTCTTTATGCCAATGCCATGCGCCATGCCGCCGTCATGCTCGGCAATTCCTCGAGCGGCATTGTTGAGGCGGGGCTGTTCGGCTTGCCGGTTATAAATGTCGGTGGCCGCCAACAGGGTCGCGCCTGTGGCGCGAATGTGCATCATTGTAGCGCCGATGCGGATGCTGTGGGCAGTTTGCTCGCCCAGATGTGCGACGCGCCGTCGGTGCCGCGCGCGGCTCGGGTTTCGCTTTACGGTGACGGCCAGGCCGCGCCGCGCATTGTTGAAGTAATCAAGAACCAGCCGGCGCGCGAAAAACTCCTGGTCAAAAGATATTCCGATCAGGCCGCCGAATTTTCACCGCCCTGGGCTGAGCATGCCGCAGCTTGAGCGCTTGAAAACGGTCATTGTCGGATTGGGGCGCGCGGGCTCACGCTTTGATGAAGAACCGGATCGCGGCGTTGTCTGGTCCCATGCCGGAGCCTATCTGGCGCGCGATGACGCGTTTGAGATTGTCGGCGCGTGTGATTCGGACGCCGATGCGCGTGCCGCCTTTGCCCGGCGCTGCCCGGACGTTGCGGTTTTCGATTCTTTGGATGATCTCATTCAGGGCACCCGTCCCGACATTGCCAGCATTTGTACGCCGGAGGAGTCGCATGCTCTGGTCCTACATCACATTTTGAACATGGCTTCACTGCAAACCGTATGGTGCGAGAAGCCGATGGCGGCCTCGTTGGCCGAGGGGCAGGGCATGGTTGATGCCTGCGCGGCGCGGGATGTTCGCCTGGTGGTCTCGCACGGGCGCCGCTGGCTTCCGCTGTGGCAGCGTTTTTCGCAAATGCTTGCACAAGGTGCCGTGGGTCCGTTGGTCAGCCTGCGCATCGCCATGCCCAACCGTCTGTGGTCGGTCACCAGTCATGCCGTCGATCTGGCGCTGATGCTCGCTGGCCCCGTGAGCGCTGTGCAAAGCTTCGACCTGGCCGAACTTGAGCAGGATGAGGAGCCCGCCAAAGCGGCTTTCCTGCGCTTCCGGAGTGGCGCCTATGGCATCATTCAAATCACCGGAAAGAAAAACGCGCTACTCGTCGAGGCCGAGGCGATCGGTGCGGCGGGGCGCTTGGTGGCAAATGAATCCGCCAGCACCATCCGTCAGGAACGCTTTGTGAAGAGCGAAAATTTTGCCGGCTATCAAGAGCTTGCGGTTGAAGGCGAGACGCAGCATGGCTCGCTTTCCGACAGCTCCCATTTCAGCGCAATTTGCGACGAGATCGCCGCGCTGACGCGCCAGACGGATACAAAAATAACATGTAGCGGCGCCGATGCGCTCGCCACCCAACGCGTGCTCGAAGAGATGGCGCATGGCGGGATAGCGGCCGCCGGCGCGAGGCAATCGGCATGAACAATAACACGCTACCGGCCATTCTCGGCGGCACGCCGGAGCGCACCCGCCCGTTTATGGTCGAGCCGATGATCGATGAAAATGAGGAGCGTCTTGTTCTGGCGGCGATCCGCGAAAAGAATTTTTCGCGCTATATCGGCTCCCATTCGCCTGATCTCGAAACCTCCTTGCGCATGACCAGTGCTGAAGCGGCGGCCATAGAGGCCGATTGGCATTTTCTCGGCGGCCCCAATGTGCGCGCCTTCGCGGCTGAATTCGCCGCCCATTTCGACGTGCCGTTCGCCGTGCCGGTGAGTTCGGCCACCACCGGTCTTTCGATCGCTCTCGGTGCCGCGGGTATAGCCCCGGGCGATGAAGTAATTTTGCCCGCCATTTCGTTCAGCGCGACGGCGAGCGCCATTCTTTTGTTCAACGCCATTCCGGTATTTGCCGATGTTGACCCCTTGAGTTTTTGTCTCGATCCGGCGGCGGTTGAAGCAGCGATTACACCTGCCACCAAGGCCATCCTCCCGGTTCACCTGCTCGGCAATCTGGCCGAAATGGATGCGCTTCTGGATATCGCCAAACGGCACGGTTTGATGGTGATCGAGGATGCGGCGCAGGCGCCGGGTGCGCACTGGCGGGATGCCAAAGCGGGCACCCTCGGCAACGCCGGCGTGTTCAGCTTTCAGCAATCGAAAAATATCATGACCGGCGAAGGCGGCATGATCGTCACCCGCGACGGCGAAATCGCGCGCCGGGCGCGCCTTATTCTCAATCATGGTGAGGTGGCTTTTGACGATGCGGCGAGCGCCGGGGATTTGGCCAACATCATCGGCCTCAATGCGCGCCTGCCGGAGCTTTCTGCGGCGCTTGGCCGGGCGCAACTGGCCAAGCTCAATTTGGTCAATGAGTGGCGCACCCGGAATGCCGATATCTTGCGCCAGGAGCTGGCCAATCTGCCCGGCCTCACACCCGCCCCGAGCCAGCGCGCCGAGGGCGGCCCGGCGCGCGAGGTGCCGCATGTCTTTGCCGCACTGTTTGAAGCTACCGCCATGGGTATATCGCGCGATCGTTTCGTCGCCGCGTTGCGCGCCGAGGGCGTGCCGGTGGGCACCGGCTATCCGCGCACGCTTTATGAAAACCCAACCTTTATGAAACAAATCGCCTATGGCGATGCAGGCTGCCCGTGGAGCTCGGATTTCTATCGTGGCAGCGTCGCCTATGCGCCCGGCATGTGCCCGGTTGCCGAGGCGCTGCTCTATGAGCGCTTTATCTGGTTTTATCACATTGCCCATGCCTCGACGGCCGAGGACATGCGCGATATCGGCCGTGCCGTGCGCAAGACGGTGGCCGCCCGCGACGCCCTTGCCGGCGCGCCGGAGGCGATTTTTAGCGAGTATTCTGGCCACAGCCAGGGCCGCGTTGGTGTTGCCCAACCAGGCGCCCGCGAGGCGCGCGGCACATAATGCGCAGTCTTGGAATTTTACAGGCGCGCGGCGGCTCAACCCGAATTCCGCGCAAGAATGTGAAACCGCTGTTGGGCCATCCGTTGATCGCTTATGGCGGCCGCGCCGCGCTTCTGAGTGGCTTGAGCCGCGTGATTCTGTCCACCGATGACGATGAGATCGCCACCGCCGCACGGGAATATGGTGTCGATGTGCCGTTTCGAAGGCCGGCTGAACTTGCCGAGGATGTGCCGACCGAGCATGTCACGCGTCATGCGCTCGATTGGGCCGAGGCTGAGGAAGGTGAAACATATGACATTGTCGTGACGCTGCAGCCGACCACGCCGTTCATCCTGCCCGAGCATATCGATGCTTGCGTTGAGAGCGTCGCGGCCAGCAACGCGGCATGCTGCTTTACCGCTCAGCGCGCCAGCCAGCCGCCGCAATGGATGTTCACCCTCGATGATGGCGGTACCGCAACGCCCCTGCTCGACGGTGCGGTTGAAGGCGAGCGCGGCGTGTTTCAATCGCTACCCGCTTGCTATCTGCCGAACGGCGGCGCCTATGCGACGCGGGTCTCCGCCTTTCGCACTCAGGACCGGATCATCTCGGATCCGGCGCGCCTCGTCATCATGGATGCGGCGCGCTCGGTCGATCTCGACGAGCCGGAAGATTGGGTTGTCGCAGAGGCAATGGGCGCCGCGCATGGCTTTTCTCTATTGCCCCTCGAAGGGCACGAGATTAACCCCAGGAAAATGAGAAAAAATTGAAGGAAATGAGTTTATGGCTACAAACGAGGGCGGCGGGATGACCGAGAACCGACGGCCGTCGCACGCGGAAGCGCCAACTGCCGATAAGGACCGGACGCAAGGCGATCCACCATTCAGAAATATTTCCTACTGCGTGCGCTGTTGCATGCCCGAGACCAATGAAGGCAACGCGTTCGATGATTTCGGCATTTGCATGGCCTGCCGCTCGTCAGAACAGAAGATGCGCATCAACTGGCAGGATCGCCAGCAGGCGCTGGCCGAGCTGCTTGACAAGGCGAAAGCGGAATCAGGCAATAATTATGATTGCGTGGTGCCGATCAGCGGCGGCAAGGACAGTGCCTTCCAGCTCCATATTCTGGTCAAGATATTTGGCATGACGCCGCTCGCCGTTACTTTCAGCCACAATTGGTTCACCGAAACCGGGCGCTACAATCTCGAGAATATTCTCGAGCGGCTCAATGTCGACCACATGATGTACACACCCAAGCGCGGCTTGGTCGACAAGCTGGCACGCAAATCATTGCCGATGATCGGCGATGCCTGCTGGCATTGCCATGCCGGTGTATGGTCCTATCCGTTTCATGTGGCGGCAAAGTTTGGCATTTCGCTCATTATATATGGCGAATCACCAGCCGAATTTTCCGGCCGCACCACCTATTGGGATCAGGAGCTTCCGGACAAAAAGGATTTCGTTAAAGTTGGCCTCAAGGAATCCATGAAGGTGGGGGCCGAAGAGATGGTCGGCGGCGATGTGTCGCGTAAGGATTTGAACCTGTTCTTCCCGCCCTCGCCGGAGGAATTGGACGCGGCCGGCGTATA
>JABIXB010000096.1 GCA_018666805.1 Rhodospirillaceae bacterium
CACGGCGATATTGGCAGTGCGTTTGTGGAACGCGATGCTGAGTTGGTGGAATGGCTGGGGCCGGTGCTGCGCCCGCTGGCGGCGCCCGGCGCGGTTATTCTCTCGGATCGTGCGCTCGGTGAGGCGGTCTGGCCGGAGGAGTCGCTGCCGCACAATGTCGCGCCCGGCGTTTATTTCATGTACCGCGCCGTGGCGTTACACTAGCCGGCGCCGGAGACCGGCCCTATTTAGTCCGGAAGATGGGCGAAGAATTCTGCCTCAATGACCTCTTCCTCGCCTTCGCCGACACCCGGCCGCATCCATGCCAAAACCAGCGCCGAGGTGCCTTTTTTCTGATAATATTCGAGCTTCAGCGGATACCAGACATTGGCTTCAACCGTGATATCGGCCGGTCCGACGAGGCGGTCCGACATTTTGCGCGGATCGTCGAGGATCGGCTTCTCGGCTCCCTGGCCGACATAAAGCCGCATGCCGTCATTGACCAGGGCGAGCAGTTTGAACTGCCCTGATTCGGGAAAACGGACATATCCGGTAATAATTGCGGCGACGACCGAGCCGCGCTTCGTGCCCAGCACCGGACCCTGCGGATTGGCGACGAAATCAATCGTTGCCAGGGGCGCGCCGGGGTCGGGCTTTCTACTATCCAGCCAGGCATAGAGCTGATCGAGATGGTCAAGTTTGACATAATAATAATCGACGGCGAGGCCGGGTTCGAGGGCGCTCGTATCCGGCTGTGGGTCGGCGGGCTGGGCGCTTTCGGCATATGACGGGGCGGCGGTGAACAATGCTGCCAGCGCGAGCGATACGGCAACCGCCAAACCGGCCAAGTTGCGGCGGGCTTTACTCCCGCTGGGTTCAAATATGCTTGTCATCTTCCATTGTCTCCCTCAAGACGCAGCGGCGGTGATGCCTTGCGCCTTTGCCGGATCGGCGCGCACGAAATGTCCGGGCTCGAATTCGACCAAACCCAGGGTGGCCGAGCCGTCGATGGTGAAGGGCGCCGGCCAGGCAGCGGGATTGGAGGCCTTGCCTTCCATCAGCGCGCTCAAATCAAGCTTGTTTTCCAGATTGGGCTCGGGCACGGCGGAAACCAAAGCCTGGGTGTAGGGGTGGATCGGATTGTGGAACAATTCTTCGCGCGGCGCGATTTCGACCAACCGCCCGGCGCACATCACGGCAATGCGCTGGGCGATATAATCGACGACAGCGAGATTGTGCGAGATGAAGAGATAGGTCAGGCCCAATTTTTCCTGCAAATCCTTGAGCAGATTGAGCACCTGGGCCTGGATCGACACATCCAGCGCCGAGACCGGTTCGTCGCAAATGATCATCTCAGGGCGGAGCGCGAGGGCGCGGGCGATGCCGATGCGCTGGCGCTGGCCGCCGGAGAAGCTGTGCGGGTAGCGCCGCAGATAGCGCGGATCAAGGCCGACCAGGCGCATCAGTTCCTGAACGAATTCGCGCCGTTCCTGCTTGTCGCCGATTTTGTGGATGATCAGCGGTTCGGCGACGATGTCATAAACCGTCATGCGCGGATTGAGCGAGCCGAAGGGGTCCTGAAAGATGAATTGGATCTTGCGCCGGAACGGTATCAGTTGCCCGGTTGAGAGTTTGCGGATGTCGATCTCGGTGCCATGGGCGTTAAATGTGATATCACCGCTATCGGCCTCGATGGCGCGCAGGATAAGCTTGCTGAGGGTGGTTTTACCGCAGCCGCTTTCGCCCACCAAACCTAGGCACTCGCCGCGCTTGACCGTAAAGCTGACATCATCGACGGCACACAGGCTGCCCGCCGCCTTGTCGCCGAACAGGCCCGCCTTGCGGATGATGAAGGTCTTACTGACATGATCAACCTTGAGCACGGTCGGATCGGCGCCGGGTGCGGTCGGCGGCACCTTGCCTTGATCGAGCAAGGTTCCGGTCTCGGCCTTGATCTCGCGGATCGGCACCAGGCGCTCGCCCGGCCCCATGTTGAAACGTGGCACGGCGCGCAACAGGGATTTGAGATAGGGATGCTCGGCCTTGCGGAAAATATCCTCGACCGTGCCGCTCTCCATCAGCTTGCCGTGATACATGACGACAACCTCGTCGGCGACATTGGCGACGACGCCGAGATCATGCGTGATCATCAGCACCGCCATTTGCAGTTCGCCCTGCAGGTCTTTCATCAGTTTCAGGATTTGCGCCTGGATGGTGACGTCGAGCGCGGTCGTCGGTTCATCGGCAATGAGCAGCGCCGGGCGGCAGATCAGCGCCATGGCGATCATGGCGCGCTGGCGGAGACCACCGGAGAGCTCGAACGGATAGGTTCTTAAAGCGCGCTCGGGGTCGGGAAACCCGACCAGGCGCAGGATCTCCTGGGTGGTGTGGGTGACCTCCCGCTTGCTGGCATCGCTGTGCAGCCGGAAGGCCTCGCCTACTTGATCGCCGATCGTATGCAGCGGCGAGAGTGAGGTCATCGGCTCCTGAAAAATTATCGAGATTCGCCCGCCGCGAATTTGCCGCATGCGCTTGCCGTTGGGATTGAGTTTAACGATATCGATCGGCGGGCCGTCGTTCGTTGGGTCGTCGAGCAGAATTTCGCCGCCCTCGATGCGCGCCACCTTGGGCAGGATTTGCATGATGGTCTGTGAAACCACCGATTTGCCCGAGCCGGATTCACCGACCAGCGCCACGGTGCCGCCCTTGGGGATACGGAACGAAATGCCATCGACCGCTTTGATGATGCCTTCGGCGACGTGGAAGTGGACTTTGAGATTATTGACTTGCAGCAGGTCGTTCACGGTGCGTTCCCGCCGTCATTTTCAGATGCCATCATGTGGCTCGGGTCGAGCACGCCGAGGGCGTTTAAGTTTTGCAGGGTTTCCGGCCCCAATTCCAAATCGTGCCGGCGCGCCTCGCGCGCGGCGCGCGCCAGCAGCTTGTCGAATCCGGCAAGCGTGGAATCGAGCCGAATCGTCCGCTTCTGTCCTCTCAGGCGAAGTTGCATCCACCCTCCATGGCGGTCCCGTCTGGTCGAGAAATAGCTGAGTTTAAACTCCCGCATCTCGTGCCAAGGGATCTTAACGCCCCATAATCCGCCTAACGTTACACCGCCGTCCGAGACCGCGACAAACATATTGTGCCGGATCAGGGTGCGCAGTCCAAATATGAAAAATAACAGGGCGAGCCCGCCGAGCACGCCGGTGACCGCCGGCAGCGGCGTTACCAGGGCGAGCGGCAGCAGGGTGAAGACAAGGCCGAGGACGGTGTAGAAATATTCCAGCGCAATGGCGCGCAGCGGATAGCGGTAGCGTTCCATTTCGTCCATCTTATTACGCCGCGCCGAACAGGGTGGCGGGATCGGGCCACGCCGCCGCCGGGTGGGCCAGGGTGCGCTTGAAAAAATCGGCGAGAAATTGCCATGCCGCCGCGTCCTGCTGCAAATGATGGCTGAGCAGACCGGTCGGCTCGTCTGCGTCGACCTCAGCCAGACGCCGTGCCCGAAGATGTGCGCAGGCCAATTCCAAAGTTTCCGGTTCGCCCAAAAAGATGGCTCCCTGGCGCCAGTTGAGAATATCAATATGGCAGTTGATCCGCTGCGGGCCGGTTTTAAGCGGCTCGGATTCGCGCGCACCGTAAGTGGACAGCACCGCATACCCCATCTTCGCTAACGCCGGAACGAGGGCGGGATCGATCCGGTTCCAGGGCGGCACCAAAACCGGCAGAAGACGCGCGCCAAAATGCTGCACCAATATGTCCTGCCCCATATGCAAATGGGCGCGGCAGTCCTTGGCCGGGTTGCCGCCGCCAAGTTCGATTTTCTTTTCGCCGTCGCGCGCGTGGTTGGTGTGCGCGTAGCCATGCTGCACCACTGCAATGTTTGGCGCCTGAGAGCTATTATTGATCCGCATTACAGCCGCTTCGCGCAGCGCGGCCGGAATGACAGCAAGCACCAGTGGCACAGCCGCCGTCTCGGCTAGATTCAGCAATTTTTCGAGGGCCGGACAATCTTCCGCCGCGTCATCGTCGCGCCACCACAATGTCGCGCACCGCCCGGCCTCGGCCCAGGCGTCCAATTCACTGTCCAATGCCTGCCAGGAACTCATGCCGAGACCATTTCAGAGATGATTTTGGCACTCTTGCCGGCGCCGGCAACGCCAATTTCGCTCTCTTCCGGGGCGGGCGCGGCCCAAGCCGCATCGACGGCGGCAGCGAGCGTTTCCGGGCTGAGCTTATCCTCGCGCACGATCTTGGCCAGACCCGCCGCCGCCATGTGCTCGGCGCGCACCGACTGTTCGGTCTCGCCTTTGCCGGCAAAGGGGATGAGGACGGCGCGCACGCGCGCACTGACCACATCAAGCACGGTATTGTAGCCGGCCTGCGATATGGACATCGCGGCGGCTTCCAGCAGGGCGGGAAAATCATTGCGCGCGCGCTCGACGATGACGCCGTCATGGGCGAGGCGCTGCAGCGCATTGAACCATTCGCGCGGCAGGTTGGGGCCGGCCAACAGGCGCCAGCGCTTGTCTGCCAGCACGCTCAGCTCACGCGCTTCAAGCGCGGTTTGCAGTAGATGGGCGCCGACCGCGCCGCCGCCGGCAGAGACAATCACCTCCTGCGACGCACCATACGGCCCGCCCGGTCCGACCGCGCCGACATAGCCGGTATATCGGATCAGGTGGGAGATCCGCGCCGTCTCGGGAAAGGTGGTCTCGAACGGGATCAGCTCAGGGTCGCTATGCACCAGCACGGCGCGGTACCAGCGCAGTGCGAGCTGCGCCATCTCGCGGCTGCGTGCCGGGTCGCGCCGCTCGGTCAGGATATCGCGCACCGAGGCGACGATTGCCGGTTTCGGCCGCGACTGATGCGCGACTTCCAGGAGCGGCAGCATTTCACTGGCGAATTGGCGCCGCCCGAAGGGATACATTTCGGTGATCAGCACATGCGGGCGGTGTTCGCGGTAAAGCGCCAGCAGACGGTTGCGGCGGCTGGCGCGAAAGGCGTTATCGGGCTCCCGTCCGCCGGCATCGATAAGCGAGGTAAAGGTCGCGTCGGCGGCTTGTAGCGGTGGCAATTGTTTGAATTTAGCCTTGCCCAGATAGAGCCCTTTGAGCGGCATGCCGCCGGAAACGAGGAGAACGTCGAAATCGGCATCCGCCAAGGCGCGGGCGATCGAGACGGCGCGGCGCAGGTGGCCGATGCCAAGCAGGTGCTGCACCCAGATCATTGCCCGCACCTGATTGGCGTCACTCACGGCGCAGCTTCCCTCCGGCACAAGCTGACATTGCTCTGTTCCAGATGCGGCGTGCCGTCGCCGTCGAGGCGGAAGATCTGCGCCGCGCTCCAGTCGAGCTTAAGCGGCGGGCGGCCGAGCATGTCCCAGCCGGCGGCGCGGGCAAAGAGGGCGCGCACCACGCCTTTGTGACAGACCGCGTTGACCGGCTGTCCCGCCGCCGCGATGGTAGAGAGCCAGGGCGCCAGGCGGTTCTGCAACTGGCGTGGGCTTTCGCCGCCGGGCGCGGAAAAATCCAGGCCGCGCGCTTCCACTTCACTCATATGTTCCGGGTCGTTGAGGCGCAGTTCTTGCAGCGTACGGCCTTCCCACTCGCCCCAATCCATCTCGACCAGGCGCGGCTCGCAATGAATCTGCAGCGCACCGAGGGCGCGCGCGGTTTGCACGGCGCGCAACAGCGGGCTGGTGATCCATGTGCCATCGCGATATTCGCC
>JABIXB010000097.1 GCA_018666805.1 Rhodospirillaceae bacterium
CCTCTTCATCAAGGCGGTCGCGCGCCACGGCCAGGCGGTGCAGCGCTGCGGCCAGCTCCGCCTCCTTTTGGCGCAGTTCCGGTAACGCTTCCGCCGCGCCGGCCTGCGCTGTGGTCGCCGCCACAACAGCACTGGTCAGTTGCGTGACACGCTCGGATTCCGCGTTGAGCTCACCTTCGCGCACGTCCATTTCCTCACAGGCGGCGCGCCAGCGGATATGCAACAGAAGCGCCTCGGCGCTGCGTAAGTTCTCGGCGATGCGGCGGTAGCGGCTGGCCTGGCGCGATTGGCGCTTGAGTGCATGCAATTGGGTTTCGAGCGCGCCGACAACGTCCTGCAGGCGTTCCAAATTTGTCTCGGCCGCACGGAGACGCAATTCCGCCTCGTGACGGCGTGCGTGCAAGCCGCTGATGCCGGCGGCCTCCTCGAGAATGCCACGGCGCTGGGCCGGTTTGGCATTGATGATATCGCTAATGCGGCCTTGGCCGACGAGGGCGGAGGAATGCGCGCCGGTGGCAAAATCGGCGAATAGATATTGCACGTCGCGCGCCCGCACATCCTGCCCGTTGACGCTGTAGGCTGAGCCGGCGCCGCGCTCAATGCGCCGTGTCACTTCAAGGTCGCTGTCTTCATTGAACGCCGCCGGCGCGGTGCGGTCGGTATTGTCGAGCATCAGCGCCACTTCCGCCACATTGCGTGAGGCGCGCGCTTCGGTGCCGTTAAAGATGACGTCTTCCATGCCGCTGCCACGCACATGGCGCGGCGCGGTTTCGCCCATCACCCAGCGCATGGCCTCGACAAGATTCGACTTGCCGCAGCCATTCGGCCCGACGATGCCCGTGGTGCCGGGCCCGATCACCAATTCGCTGGGTTCGATGAATGACTTGAAGCCGACCAGTTTTAGCTTCGTAAAATGCACCGGCTAACCATTCCCTCTCAAGGGCGTCATAAAATAAGTTCTAGCCACTAATTATCAGGCAGGAATTTGTCGAGGGATTTCGAAAATGCCTCAAAATGCATGCTGCCTTCTTGTTTCTTGCCATTGATAATGAAGGTCGGTGTCGATTTGACGTCGTAAGTTTCCTGGGCTTCCAACATGGTGCTGAAGATCTTGGCCTCAAGCGCCGCGTCGGAGCGGCAATCGTCAAATTGTGCCGCGCTCACGCCGCCCAATTGGCCGATCTGGCCGAGCGCTTTTACATAATCCGCGGCGCGCGTCCAACTATCGAATGTGTTGAACAGGGTTTCGATGAAAGCAAAGTAACGCTCAGGTCCGGCGCACTGCGCCAAAATCGCTGCATCCAGTGCGGGCCGGTTGAGCGGGAAGTCGCGCGCGATAAAGCGCACCTTGCCGGTCTCGATATATTCGGTCCTGAGGCGCGGGAAGGTCTTGGTGTGAAAATCGCGGCAATGCGGACAGGTAAGTGAGAAATATTCGATTATTGAAATCGGTGCTTCCGGTGCGCCAATCGCCAGGTCACCGGGCTTCTCCCAATTACCCGCGGCCGCCGGCAGCGAAGCCAATTGCAGCAGCGGCGACGCGGCCATCGTACCGGCGATACCGGTCATTCCTGCGATTAAGAACCGTCTGGTGATCATGATTGAACTCTGAATTGGTCAAGGCGGCTGAGTATAAAGGCGGCCATAGCCTCTCTCAAGCGTGGTTGGCGCAACATAATCGCGGCGGGTGCGCGCTACCGGTCAGACGAAAGACGCGGATTCAAGAGCTTAGCTGTCGCGCGCCTGGCCGAGAACCGCTTTGCCCAAACGCTGGAGAGCGCCTTTAACATCCTCGTTCCGCGTCCCTTGCAAGGCGCCCGCGAGCGTTTTGGCCGATTCCGAGTCGAGTGGCGCCGCCGGCGTGGGCTGTGGCGGCGGCGCTTTCTTCTCCAGCGGCCCGTGGATAAGGCTCAGGCGTTGAACCGCGCGGTAGCCGAAATAGGTGGCGATTTTTTCCAAAATTTCTGGCTCGCGGTGCTGCAACTCGGTGGCGAGTGGCCCATCGACCCGCAGACGCAATGTGCCGTTGCTATCGAGTCGCTCCGGCATTGTGTGCTGCGCCAGTTCCTGGCCGACGATGGCCGACCAGTTGCTCACCACGCCGGCCGCGGCAAAGCCGCGCTTGCGGTATATTTTTTCCGTCACCTTATGAAGTGCGGATGCAAGAGGGCGCGAATGTTGTTTCATCTGGCATAATATAAGGCGATTTACGGCAAAATTGTGGATTCCCTGATGACATCAACATGGCCCGCCGAAAAGCGGGTGGCGAAAAATTGGCCCGCCGCAAAGTTGGCGGCAAAATTGCTGGCCTGGTACGACGCGGAGCGCCGCGATCTGCCATGGCGTGCGCCGCCGGGCCAGCGCATGGCGCCCTATCCAGTGTGGCTCAGCGAGATCATGCTGCAGCAGACCACGGTCGCTACCGTCGCGCCTTATTTCGAGGAATTCCTGCGCCGCTGGCCTGAGCTTGGCGACCTTGCCGCGGCGCCCTTGGATGATGTGCTGCATGCCTGGCAGGGGCTTGGCTATTACGCCCGGGCGCGCAACATGCTGCGTTGTGCGCAGGAGGTTGTCGAACAGCATGGTGGCGTGTTTCCCGAAGAGGAGGCGGCACTATTGCGCCTGCCGGGCATTGGGCCCTATACGGCGGCGGCAATTGCCGCGATTGCTTTCGATCGCCCGGCGACCATTCTGGATGGCAATGTGGAGCGCGTTATCGCGCGCCTGCGGTTTGTCGAGATGCCGTTGCCGGCGGCCAAGCCCGAACTGCATGGGCTGGCATCCGAAATTACACCGATCAAGCGCCCGGGCGATTATGCGCAGGCGATCATGGATCTCGGCGCCACCATCTGCACACCGAGGAAACCGGCCTGTGCGCGCTGTCCGTGGCAGGGTGCGTGTCTGGCCTATGCCGCGGGTGCCGGCGAAACACTGCCGCGCCGAATGCCCAAGCCGGAGCGCCCGTTGCGCCATGGCATCGCCTTCTGGGCGGCGCGCGGCGATGGCCAAATTCTGTTACGTCGCCGGCCAGAGAAAGGTTTGCTCGGTGGTTTGATGGAAGTGCCGACTAGTGAGTGGCGTGATACGCCGTGGCAGTCAAACAGCGCGCGCCGCCAAGCGCCGGGCAAGACGCGCTGGCGCGCCTTGCCAGGTGTTGTCAGTCACGGCTTCACGCATTTTCGCTTGGAGATAACGGTGTTCACCGGAAAGCTCGATGGCCGCGCTGGTGTTGACGGCGTGTGGTGCCCGCCGGCGCGCTTCGCCGATCATGCGTTATCGACACTCAGTAAAAAAATTATCCGCCACGCTATATCGGGCAGTTAATTCATTTCCTTGCGCACCTGGTCGCGTAAGCGGTCGATTGAGGTCAGGCCGCCGTCATTGTCGGCGATGTACCAATAGGTCCAGCCGTTGCATGCCTCGGCTCCTTGAGCGAGGGCGCCGATGCGATGGATCGAGCCGGTCAGCGGGCCGTGCGCCAGGCTGCCGTCGGCGCGCACCTGTGCCTGGACGCGTTTCATGCGGTCGTAAAGCGTTTCGCCCGGCGCGATCAGGCCGCGCTCGAGCAGATTGCCGAACGGCACGCGCGGCAGGCTGCGTTTCGGCTGCATGGTTTTGAGATCGTCGCCGCGAAGAGGTGTAACGCCAGCAATACGCTCGGCGGCGATATCGGCATATTCCTGGCTGCGTTCGATACCGATCCAGCGCCGGCCCAAACTCTTGGCAACGGCCGCCGTGGTGCCGGAGCCCAAAAACGGATCGAGCACCACATCGCCGGGATTGCTGCCGGCGAGGATAACGCGCTGCAAAAGCGATTCCGGTTTTTGCGTCGGGTGCGCCTTGCGGCCGTCGCGCTTCAGCCGTTCCTGGCCGGTGCAGAGCGGCAGCAGCCAGTCGCTGCGCATCTGGATATCTTCGTTGAGCGATTTCATCGCCTCGTAATTGAAGGTATAGCGCTTATGGTCCTCGCTCTTCGAACACCAGATCAGGGTCTCCTGGGCATTGGTGAAGCGCCGGCCGCGAAAATTCGGCATCGGGTTTGTTTTGCGCCACACCACATCGTTGAGCAGCCAAAAGCCGATATCCTGCAGCGCCGTGCCGATGCGGTGAATATTGTGATAGCTGCCGATCACCCAGAGCGTGCCGCTACCCTTGAGCACGCGGCGCGCCTCTTGCAGCCATGCATGCGTGAAGCGGTCATATTCGGCAAAGCTGGCGAACTTGTCCCAATCGTCATCGACGCCGTCGACGGGGGTATTATTGGGGCGCAGCAATTCGCCGCCGAGCTGCAGGTTATAAGGCGGATCGGCGAAGATCAGATCGACCGAGTCCGCTTCCAGGCCTGAGAGTTCCTGCACGCAATCGCCGACCAGGATGTGGCCGCTGTTTTCTTCATATTGTATTTTCTTATTGCCCATGGACGGCACCATGGCGCACCGGGACTCCGCGCGTCAACCCCTTGATTCAGAAGACTCTTCCAACAGCTTGCGAATCGGCTTGAAAGACCGCCGGTGATGCGCCGTGACGCCGAGGCGGGCCAGGCCCTCCCGGTGCTGCTTGGTGCCATAGCCGAAATTGCGCTCCCAGGCGTATCCGGGGTGGTGCGCTGCAAGCTCGGTCATGTGGCGGTCACGCGTTACCTTGGCGATGATCGAGGCCGCCGCGATGGAGAGGCTTTTGCTATCGCCCTTGACGACGCAGCGCACAATGCAGGGCAGCTCGGGGGCGCGGTTGCCATCGACCAGGGCCGCGTCGGGCGGGTTGCCGAGGGCTTTGAGGGCGCGTGCCATGGCAAGATGGCTGGCGGCGAGGATATTGAGCGTGTCGATTTCGTCGACGCTTGCTGTGCCGATGCCGATCTTGGCGACATCGAACAATTCGGGATAGAGCGCCTCGCGCTGAGACGCGCTGAGCTGCTTCGAATCATTTATGCGCGCCGCCATTTTCAGCGGCGGGCCGCCGCCAGCAAAGATCACCGCGGCGGCATGAACCGGCCCGGCCCACGGCCCGCGCCCGGCTTCGTCGATGCCGGCTACGCGTCCACCGAGTTCGTTCTCATAGCTGAAATCAGGCACGGCGTTTGTAGGCGGTTCGCTCGGGCGGCAGCACCTCACCGCTCAGCGGCGCGGCTTCGTCGTCATTGATTGGTTTGTCGTTGTTGGCGCCGCGTCGGCGCCATTCTTCTGCGCGGCTTTTCATGCCTGCCAGCCAGGTCTTCATCAGAAGAATCATATGCACGCCCCGGCGCGCCGCCGCTTTAGAACCACGCGCCAGGAGCCGCGTTTCTTTTTCGTAAATGCCAAGCAGCAGATCATCGAGCCGCCAGATGCCGCCCGCCGTCAATGTTTGCAGGCGGCGCGCGGTCATCAGCCAGAGCGGGCTGACCATCAGGCTGAGCGCGATCACCGCGACGATCAGGCGGTGGCCCTCAACACCGACCGCCGCCATGGCGACGCCGGCACCAGCGAGAACGAACGAGAATTCGCCCACTTGGCTGAGCACAATGCCGGCGAGAAAGGCACGCGGCCAGGGCTCGCCGAGCAGCCTGAGAATGACGACATTGATGCCTGATTTGACCAACAGCACGAGCACCAGGAGGACGACCACGGTAGCGAGATTATCCCAAATATAGGCGAGGTCGATGAGCAAGCCGATGGAGAGGAAAAAGACCATCGCCAGCACGCCCTGTATCGGCTCGGTGGCGCGGATCATATGGCGCCGCTCAGCTGTCGAGCCGATGGCAAGGCCGGCGATGAAGGCGCCGAAGGCAGCCGTGAGGCCAATGGCGTCCGAGAGCGCCGCCATCGCCAGACAGCAGCCGAGCGCCGCCAGGGGGACGATCTCGCGGTGGCGCCGGGCCAGTGCGCTGAACGGCAGGCTGAGTTTTTCGCGCCGGCTGAGATACCAGACGAGCGCCGCCAGGAGGCCGATGGCGGCGAGGAAAGCCGGAATGGTGCTCCAGTCGAGACCGCCTTCCGCCGCCATGCCGTTGAGGAGCAACAGCATCGGCACCACGGCCAAATCCTGGGCGATCAGGATACCGACAACAATGCGCCCGGTGTCGCTTCTAAGCTCGTCGATTTCTTCGAGCATTTTGATCGCCACCGCCGTGCTTGAGAGGCTAACGACAAAGCCGAGCAGCACGGCGAGTTCAAGCGGCCAGCCGAACAGACGCGACAGCGCAAGGGTAATGACGGTGGCGATGGCGATCTGCATCGCCGCAGCCATCAGCGCCACCTTCCAGATCGTGCGGAAGGCGCGCAAGGATAGCTTCATGGCGATGACGAAGAGCAGCAGCAAAACGCCAAGCTCGGCCAGCATCGTCACCCACTCGCGGTTTTCCACCAAGCCAAGGGCGCTCGGGCCTAAGAGGACCCCGGCCAGGATGTAGCCGACAATGGCCGGTTGCTTGAAGCGCGCGAAAGCGATGCCGCATAACAGGGCGGCAAGGGCGACGACGGCCAATTGGCCAAGTTCCGAATGGAACAGCATGTGCGGCGAATCGTGCCACACATTTGAGTCAGGAGTTAGTGTTCGCCGGTAACTATTTGAATTATATCAATGTTAATTGATCGCCAGTCTGTGGCGGTGGGCAAAAACGACTCGCGTCGAGTCGCAAGGGTGGGTTGTCGAGACCGTATTTTTTCCTGGCCAGGCGAAAGCGCTGGCCGAGCAGCTCGGCGCTTGGCCCGGAGCCGGTCTGGCGCAGGCCGAATTCAGAGCGGTAATGCTTGCCGGCATGCATATCGCGCATACGGCTCATCACATGGCGCGCCCTATTGGGCGCATGGAGCAGCAACCATTCCTTGAACAAATCGGTTATTTCGAGCGGCAGGCGCAGCAGGATGTAGGCGGCTTCGCACGCCCCAGCCTCGGCAGCCGCCTCAAAAACAGCTTCCAACTCGCTTTCGTTGAGCGCCGGGATTACCGGGGCGAAATTGACCCCGGTCGGAATGCCGGCGCAACTCAAGGTGCGGATGGCGGCCAGGCGCTTGGCCGGCGTTGCCGCGCGCGGCTCCATGCGGCGCGCCAAATCCCGCTCCAGGGTGGTCACCGAGATAATGGTTTTGACCAGATTACGCTCCGCCATGGAGCTTAGAATATCCACGTCGCGGGTGATCAGGGCGGATTTGGTCACAATGCCGACCGGATGGTTGAATTCCGATAATATTTCGAGAATGGCACGGGTAATCTCCAATTTGCGCTCCGCCGGCTGGTACGGGTCGGTATTGGTGCCGAGCGCAATCATGCGGCAGCTGTAGCCGGGCTGCGATAATTCCTGACGTAACAGCTCGGGCGCCCGATGTTTGGCGAAAATCCGGGTCTCGAAATCCTGCCCTGGCGACAGGCCGAGAAAAGCGTGTGTCGGGCGGGCAAAACAGTAGGAACAGCCATGTTCGCAGCCGCGATAGGCGTTGATCGAACGGTCGAAACCGAGATCGGGCGAATCGTTGCGGGTGATGGCTGTGCGGCTCTTATCGGCCTGAATGGTGGTTCTCAGTTTGTCGAGCGGCTCCTCAAGGCTGCCCCAGCCATCGTCGCACGCCTCTCCGGCGAAGCGTTCGTAGCGCCCGGCCCGGTTGCTTGCGGCACCCCGCCCCTTGCGCGCCTCACGCGCCAGGTTTGCAGTGATTTGGCTAATGTTCTCTATATGTCCCTCGTTACCCATGTTGATATCATAGCCTGGTATTTGAACAAATACAGAACATTTTGACCAGGGCGGCGCCAACGGGCATGGTGCGGGGTGTATTCGATTGGAGATTGCCGGTGCTCTCTGTTGTCATTCCCACGCTGAACGCGGCCACGACCTTGGCCGAGGCTTTGGCCGGCTTCGTCCCACGCAAAGGGGAAGAAGGCCCGGAAATTATCGTCGTCGATGGCGGCTCGTCTGATGCGAGCTGCGCCATTGCCCAGTCCAAAGGCGCAAAAATCATTTCCGCGCCGCGTGGCCGCGGTGGGCAGCTGGGCGCAGGTGCGAAAGTGGCGCGCGGTGATTGGTTGCTATTTGTTCACGCCGATACGGTATTGAGCCCCGATTGGCGCGGCGAAGTGGCGCATTTTATGGCCCACCCTGAAAACGCCATGCGCGCCGGCGTCTTCAGCCTCGCGCTCGACGATGGCGCGCCGGCCGCGCGCCGCCTCGAAGCCATGGCGGCGTGGCGGGCGCGGGTGCTCGGCCTGCCTTACGGCGATCAGGGGCTGTTGATCGGGCGGGAATTTTACGATTCTCTGGGTGGCTTCCGCCCGCTACCGCTGATGGAAGATGTCGATCTGGCGCGCCGTATCGGCCGGGCACGTTTTGTCCATCTCGGCGCCAAGGCGCAGACCTCGGCGCTGCGTTACCGGCGCTCGGGTTATCTCCGCCGTTCGGCCCGCAATCTGACCTGCCTCGGGCTTTATTTTCTTGGCGTCAAACCGCAATTTCTGGTCCGGCTCTACGGTTGATGCGGCGCAATCTCCTGCTCTTCGTCAAGGCGCCGCGCCTCGGTTCGGTGAAACAGCGCCTCGCGCGCGATATCGGGCGCGAGGAGGCGTGGAAATTTTATCGTGGCACGGTGCGGCGGCTGATCCACGGCTTGGCGCGAGATCCGCGGTGGAATTGTCACCTGGTAGTGACGCCAGATTCCTTCAATGGCAATGAGCCGTTTTGGCCATTATCCCGTTCTGTGTCTTGTCCGGTACTGAAACAGGGGGCGGGTGATCTCGGCTTGCGCATGGGCCGCGCCTTCGATGCCATGCCGCCCGGCCCGGCCGTGCTGGTCGGCAGTGATATTCCCGAACTGAGACCGCGCCATATCGCCCAGGCATTTGCCGCGTTGGGCCGCGCCGATGCGGTATTCGGTCCGGCGGCGGATGGCGGTTACTGGCTGGTTGGGTTATCGCCCCGGGCGCGGCGCGCCAATCCTTTTAGCGGTGTCGCCTGGTCGAGTGCCGATGCGCTGGCGGATACCGCGCGAAATCTTCCCAACGGCCAGACCATTGCCATGCTGGAGACGCTCAGCGATATAGATGTCGGCGCCGACCATGCGCGTTGGCGCGAGCGTTGCCGACATGAGACCAGACAATGATATGCACGAACTGCCAGGGCGATAATCCCGACGGCCACCGGTTTTGCGGCCATTGCGGTGCCGCGCTCGGAATTATCTGCACGGCGTGCGGCTTCGAGAATGCGCCGGGCGGCAAGTTTTGAGGCGGTTGTGGTGCGGCATTGGATGGCGGCGCGCCCGATAGCGCGGCGCCGCTGCCCAAGGGCGGCGCAAGTTTACCGAAGGGCGAACGGCGGCAAGTAACCGTGCTGTTTGCCGATCTCAGCAATTTCACCGGACTGTCCGAGAGCCTCGACATGGAGGAGACCCACGCTCTTCTCAATCGCTATTTCAGCGCCGTCGATGGGCTGGTCGAGAATTATGGCGGCAGCATCGACAAGCATATCGGCGATGGTGTGATGGCCGTCTTTGGCGCGCCGATTGCCCATTCCAACGATCCCGAGCGCGCGGTTCGCGCCGCCTTCGATATCCAGGCGGCGGTGGCGGCGCTGGAGGCGCCGGGAGCCGAGCCGCTCAGTTGCCATATCGGCCTCGCCAGCGGCCAGGTTGTCGCCAGCGGCACCGGCAGCGCGGCGCATCGGGAATACACCATCATCGGTGACAGCGTAAATCTCGCCTCGCGCCTGCAGGATCTGGCCGGCGCCGGTGAAATTGCCGCTTCAGAGACGGTTCGCGACGCGGTCGGTGAACTCGTTTCGGGCGAGAAGATCGAGCAGGTCAAGATCAAGGGTATCGCCCAGCCGGTGACCGTTTGGCGCTTGACCGAATTGATTCGGCAAAGCGCTGGGACGAGCCGCACGCCGTGTGTCGGGCGGCGGGTCGAAATCGCGCAGTTTCAGGGTGCGCTCAATGCCTGCGCCGAGGCCGGCCAAGGCCAGTCGGTTCTGTTGCGCGGCGATGCCGGCATCGGCAAGACCCGTCTTTTGGAAGAGTTTCGCGAAATTGCCGGGCGCAGTGGCTTCGCCGTACATATGGGACAGGTGCTCGATTTCGGTGCCCGGGTCGGCTCGAACGCAATTGGCATGGCGCTCCTCAGCATGCTCGGTTGCGCCGCCGGCGCGCCGGAAGCGGAGCGCCTGGCGAAAGCCGAAGCTGCTCTCGGTGAAAACTGGCTTGCCGACGAGGATCGGGTGTTTCTTTTCGGTCTGCTGAATCTGCCGCTTGCTGAAAATCTACGCAGCGCCTACGACGCGATGGACAATGATTTGCGCGTCACCGGACAGCAGCGATGTGTCGCCGATATCATGCGTGCCCGGAGCGCCGCGCAGCCAGTTATGCTGCTCGTTGAAGATATCCACTGGGCCGACCCTGAGGTGCTCGGCCATCTGGCGGCGCTGGCGCGAATGGCCGGCGCGTGCTCCGCCATCCTGGTGATGACATCGCGCATCGAGGGCGACCCGCTTGACCGCGCCTGGCGTGCGGCCTGCGCCGGCGCACCGCTCACGACCATCGATCTTGGGCCGCTGCGCCCGGATGAGGCCGCCGAAATGGTTGAGCGCGTATTGGGTGGCGGCGCGGATGGCGGCGGGGAGGATGACGGCTTTATCGGGCAATGTATTGCCCGTGCCGAAGGCAATCCGCTCTTTCTCGAACAGCTTCTTCATATGGCTGAAGCCAGTGTTGGCGAGGCGGTGCCGGGTTCTATCCAAAGCCTGGTGCAGGCGCGCATGGACAGCCTAAGCAATGGCGAACGCCAGGCGCTTCAGGCGGCGTCGGTGTTGGGTCAGCAATTTTCCCTGGCGGCGCTGCGCCATCTACTCGACGACGAGAATTTCGCCTGCGAGGAACTGGTCGATAAATACATGTTGCGCCCGGCCGGCGGCGACTGGATGTTCGCTCATGCGCTGATCCGGGACGGCGTCTATAACGCGCTTCTGCGCCAAGAAAAGCGTGCGCTTCACGCCCGCGCCGCGATTTGGTTCGAGCCGCGCGATGTGGTGTTGCTGGCCGGGCATCTGGAGCGCGCTGAAGATTCGTGCGCGCAAGGCGCCTATCTCGCCGCGGCGCGCGCCGAAGCTTCGAGGCACCGCCACAATGCTGCCGCGGACCTCGCGCGGCGCGGCGCCGATCTGTCGGCGGATGGCGCCACCGCGTTTGAATTGCTGTGGCTCAAGGGGGACATGCTGCGCGTGGCGGGTGTCGTCGAAGAGGCGATACAATCCTTCGAGAGTGCGCGGGAAATGGCGCCGGAAGATGACATGCGCTGCCGCGCTTGGCTTGGATTGGCGGACTGTATGCGCCTGGTTGACCGCTATGACGATGCGCTTGCGGCGTTGGACGCGGCGCAGACAATCGCGGATAAAAATGAAATGACGGCGGAATTATCCGGCATTCATTTTCGCCGGGCCAATATCTTTTTCCCGCTCGGACGTATCGACGCCTGCCTGGCCGAACATGAAGAGGCGTATCGGCTCGGCCAACAAGCCGGCTTGCGCGATGCCGAGGCGCGCGCACTCGGCGGCCTCGGCGATGCCTATTATCAACGCGGCCACATGCGCACCGCGGAAGATAATTTCAGACGTTGCATCGCGCTCTGCCGGGAAAACGGATTTGACGAGATCGAGGCGGCAAATCTCAATATGTTGGCGAACACGCGCGCCTATCTTTTGCAAACCGGACAATCCGCGCACGACTATGGCGAGGCGATTGAACTGACAGGGCGCCTCGGCCAACAAAGGCCGCATGTTATTGGCCTGATGGGCTGCCATGCCAAACTGGAATTGGGCGATTGGGCGGGCGCGCTCGAAAATATTGAAAAGGCGTTGACCGTTATTGAACGTATCGGCGCGCGTCGTTTCGAGGCCTGGTGCCTGGCCTTCAAGGCGAGAATTCTGGCCCATCAGGGGCAGAGAGCGGAGGCGCTCAGGCTGGCCGAGCACGGCGTCGCCATCTGCCGCGAAACCGGCTTTACCTTCGCCGGCCCGTTATTGCTCGGCATATTATCATTGCTGTGCGGCGATGCGGAAAAGCGTCAAGCCGCCTTTGACGAGGCGGAGGCCGTCCTCACCGCCGGCTGTGTCAGCCACAATTATTTCTGGTTCTACCGCGATGCCATTGAGGCCTCATTGAATGCCGGCGAATGGGCCGAGGCGGAACGCCTTGCCGATGCCCTCGAACAATACACTCGGGCCGAACCCCTGCCGTGGAGCGATTTTTATGTCGCTTGGGCGCGTGCCTTGGCGGCCTGGGGGCGGGGAGAGAGCGCGCGCGAATCCGAATTGCGCCGCCTGTTGGCGCTGGCCGAGGAAACGCGATTTGGCATGGCGGTTCCCGCCCTCGAACGGGCGCTCGTAGAAGTCTAGTGCCGCGAGCCAGCGCTTAGGCGAGCGCGACGCACTCGATCTCGATATCGAATTCCATCGGCCACGACGACATGGCGACAAAGGTCCGCGCCGGTGGGTTGGACGGGAAATAACGGCGGTAGACGCCGTTGATGATATTAAAATAGGCGGCGTTGGTGACGAAGATGTTCGTTTTGACCACCTTGTCGAGGGATGAGCCGGCGCAGTCGAGCGCATAGGCGACGTTTTTCATGACCTGCTCGGTTTGCGCTTCGATATCGCCGCGCAGCATCTTGCCGCTCTCGAGATCAAGCGGCGGCAGGCCGGAGAGGAACAGAAAGTCACCCGCCTTGACCACTGGCGACAGCGGCACGCCGACCTGTTCGAGGATCTCCGACAGTTTGGGAATATGAATAATTTCTTTTTCCATGGTGTCCTCCGTCTCGCCGGAAATTTTGCCAGCGTGTTATCCGGTCTGAAGATGCTCCTGCAGGCGCGGCATCAGCTCGACCAGATTGCACGGCCGTTGCCGGCTGTCGAGTTGGGCCTTCAGGATTTTGTCCCAGCCGTCCTTGCAGGCGCCGGGCGATCCGGGCAGGGCAAAGAGATAAGTGCCGCCGGCAAGGCCGCCGGTGGCGCGCGACTGCATGGTCGAGGTGCCGATTAAATCGTAGCTCAGTTGGCGAAACAGTTCACCGAAGCCTTTGATCTCTTTTTCATAAACTTCTTCGAACGCTTCCGGCGTGATATCGCGCCCGGTCAGTCCGGTGCCGCCGGTCGAGATCACGGTGTCTACTTCGGGATCGGCAATCCAGGCGCGCAACTGTTCGACAATCAGTGTCTGTTCGTCCTTGACGATGCGCCGCACGGCCAATTTATGGCCGGCCTCGAGGATGCGCTGCTCGAGCACGTCGCCCGATCTGTGATCCTCCAAGGAACGCGAATCCGAAACCGTGAGAAGGGCGATATTGACCGGTAGAAAATCGCGGTCGCTGGTGATTTTACTCATTGCCGGCGTAGTTCCTCTCTTGTGGCAAATAGGTTGGCCAGAGGCCCGAGGCCGCGGCATCGAGCGACGGCGTTTGTTGCCCGAGGCGGATGCGGTAAATCCAATAATTGCTGCTCACGCGCTCGATAAACTGGCGTGTCTCACGTGAGCGGATGCTTTCAATAAAAAGCAACGGGTCCTCGGCGAAATTGGTTTTCGGCAGCCATTTTTTCAGATTTCCCGGGCCTGCATTATAGGCGCAAAGCAAATAAAATATATTGCCGCCGACGATCTCGTTGCTGAGTAAATGATCGATATAGCTTTGGCCAAGGGTGATATTGATCTCAGGGTCGAGCAGCGTATGGCGGTCGACACCCTTGATGCGCTCGCGCTTGGCGGTGAAGCGCGCCGTACCGGGCATTAATTGCATCAATCCGCGCGCACCGAGGCGGCTTTTGGCGTTGGCTTTGAATTTCGATTCCTGGCGTATGAGGGCGAAGACCAGGGCGCGGTCGACCGCGTAGCCGCCCTTGGGCTCCCAGTCTGGGAGCGGGAAAGCGGCGCCGTCATGGCGCTTGCCATCGAGCTTGGTCATTTGTCCGCCGATCGCCATTTGCACTGCGGCGAGGCCGAGCCGTTCGGCGAGCGGCAGCAGCGCTTCGGCCAGGGCCGGCGCCGCGTGCGGCCAGAGGGCGCGGATCTCCCGCCCGGCCCGCACGCTCTGGCCGGCTTCCGCCAGGGCGCGCGCACGCCGCACTGGCGCGCTTTCCTGCAACACCTTCAGATGGGCCACTGTCAGGGTCGAGGAGCGCCAGTTCAAATCCGGCTCAACGCCGAGCGCGCGGGTCGCCAGGAGGCCGTAAAATGTGCGCGGGTCCGTGGCGGCAAGGCTCAGCCAGTGCGAGACATTTTCCGGCCGGCGCAGTCGAAGCTCGCTCCTGGCCGTCCAATAGGCGCCGGCGGAAATGAGCCAGGCAGACGCCTTGGTCGAGACGGCAAGGGCGGCGAAATGGTGTGCCGCATCTTCCAGCCGTCCGAGCCGCCAGGCGGCGAGGCCCGCCGTCCAATCCGCGTCCGGTACATATTTGCGCGAGCGATCGGCGCTGGCGGCGGCCATCTCGAACGCCAGTTCGTCTTTGTTGTAGAGATAGTAGCTCCAGGCAATACGCGCCTGATAGGCATCGAATTGCGCCTTGCTGGCCAGGCCGCGATGGGATTTGGACGCCAGAATTTCGCGCGCACCGGTCGGCCAGCCGCGCCGCATGCGGTGGCGCATATCGCGTTGCAGGCCGGAGAGGCGCTTGCGTTGATCGCGGTTGATGCCGCGCGCCGGAATGCGTGGCGGCAGATATTCGCTTTCGCCAGTGGAGAATCCGATACCACCGACGACGGTTGGGCGTTTGGGCCGTTTGCTGCCGGACGGCCGGCGATGCAGCGCCAATTTATAGAGCCGCATGGCGTCGGGGTGGTCGGCGTATTTTTTGAGCCAGGGCTTGAGCTCTTTGAATTTTGAGCGATGCGCCGTGGGGTGCAAATATTTTTGCGCCAACACATGGCCCATCAGAATTTTGTCGTCGAGTTTGGCGATGATTTTTGCCGCTGCCGACAATTTGCCTTTTTCCTGCAGCGCAAAAATTTCCCGGTAGCGTGCGCGGTCATCCTCGGACAGCACACGCGGCAGGATAACCGCGCGCGCGGCAAGGGGTGCATCTTCAGGGCTCGTTGCCTGCTGCGATAGCGCCGCGATGCGAAATTCTTGCGCCGCGCTCGAGCCGTCTTTGGATTGTTGCGCGAAGGCGGGCGATGCGATCAGCACCCAAGCGGCGAAACCAGCTCCAAGCATGGCGCCAAGAGCCCGCTTTAGCATATCCCCCGCGCCGGTATTTTCCGGCACTTTGTTAGAATCTCCTCATGTGCATACAGCTCTTAATTTTTTAGGCGGGCGACCGGTTTTATAGATCAATTGCGAAACGCCAGCAACCGACGCCCTTATTTGTCCTTATCGGGCATTTCGGCCAATTTCTGCTGAATGGCAAGCAGGTCGCGCCACACCTCTTTTTTGGCCGCCGGCTGGCGTAGCAGATAGGCCGGGTGAAAGGTCGCCATTGTGGCGATTGGCTCGGCCAAGGCGGGGACGGAGAATTCGCGCCAAGTACCGCGCAGGCGGGTAATTCCCTCGCGCTTGTCCAAGAGCGATTTGGCCGAAATGCCGCCGACCAAAACCAGTATCTTGGGCTGCACCAATTCGATCTGACGCTCGACAAAGGGCTGGCAGAGGGCGATTTCCTCGGCCGTTGGCGAGCGGTTGCCGGGCGGGCGCCAGGGCAGAATATTGGTGATGTAGACGGCGCTTCTCTCGAGCCCGATGGCGGCCAGCATACGGTCAAGCAATTTTCCGGCGGGGCCGACGAAGGGCAGGCCGCGGCGGTCCTCTTCGCCGCCGGGCGCTTCACCGACCACCATCAGCGCCGCCGCTTCGTCGCCCGTGCCGACCACGGTATTGGTTGCGGTGCGTTTCAGGGCGCAGCCATCGAAAGCGCCAATCGCGGCGCGCAGCTCATCAAAACTGGCGCAGCCGGCGGCTAATTCCCGGGTGTCCTCGGACGGCGTATTGGTTGCGGCGGCGGCTTGATTTGGTACGCTTACAGGGGGCGTGGCCCTGGCGGGTGCAGTGATGGGTGCGGCTGCGGGTGTCGTTTCGGGCGCAGTCGCAGGCGGTGTTTTCGGCGCTTGCACAAAGCGGTTTTGTGGCGCCGAGTCGATGGCCTCGTCAACGCCGGCGGCGATATACCATTGCAAGAGCGCGTGCATGTTATCTGGCTGAATCACGGCTGACAGCCTAGCAGATCGAAGCGCATTGCGGGCGGCAATTGACCCGACCGGAAGATCGCCGCATAACTGAAGGTCTTGGAATGGTCCTGAAGAGTTGCGAGAAAGCATCATGACCCGAGAATCACGAGAATCAATGGAATATGACGTCGTTATTGTCGGCGCTGGGCCGTCCGGCCTCGCGGCAGCGATAAAGCTCAAACAGCTGGCGGCGGCAAATGATCACGAAATTAGCGTCACCGTCCTGGAGAAGGGCTCGGAAGTGGGGGCGCATATATTGTCCGGCGCCGTGTTCGAGCCGCAGGCGCTGAATGAGCTGATCCCCGACTGGAAAGAAAAAGAGGCGCCGCTGAACACACTTGTGCAGAAAGATAAATTTCTCTTTCTCACCCGCGCCGGCGCTTTCAAGCTGCCCAATTTTCTGCTGCCGCCACAAATGCACAACAAGGGCAATTACATCATCAGCCTGGGCAATCTGTGCCGCTGGTTGGCGGTTCAGGCAGAGGAACTCGGCGTTGAAATCTATCCCGGCTTCGCCGCCAAGGAAGTGCTCTATCACGACGATGGCCGGGTTAAGGGTGTGGCCACCGGCGATATGGGGATCGCCAAGGACGGCAGCCAAAAAGCCACGTTCGAACCCGGCATCGAACTGCACGCAAAATACACCTTGTTTGCCGAGGGCGTGCGCGGCTCGCTCAGCCAGCAGGTGATGGCGAAGTTCGATTTGCGCGCCGGTGCGGCGCCGCAAACTTACGGCATTGGCATCAAGGAATTGTGGCAGATCGATGCGGCGCAGCACCGGGCAGGGTTGGTGCAGCACAGCTTCGGCTGGCCGCTCGATACAAAAACTTACGGCGGCACCTTCCTCTATCACCTCGAGGAAGATCTGGTGGCCGTCGGCCTGGTTATCGCGCTCGACTATACCAATCCCTATCTGTCGCCGTTCGACGAATTTCAGCGCGTCAAAACCCACCCATCGATTGCTGCCCATCTCAAGGGCGGCAAGCGTATCGCCTATGGTGCGCGCGCAATCAATGAAGGCGGCTTTCAATCGATCCCGAAATTGACCTTTCCCGGTGGTGCCCTGATCGGTTGCAGCGCCGGCTTCGTCAACGTGCCGAAAATCAAAGGCAGTCACAATGCGATAAAATCCGGCATGCTCGCCGCCGAGGCCGCGTTTGACAGTTTGCGCGGCGGCTCGGACGGGCAAGAGGAATTGATCGGCTATGCCAAGGCGTTTAAGCGCTCGTGGATTTATAAAGAGCTCAAAGAGGTGCGCAATTGCCGCCCGGCATTTCGCTGGGGTTTGCTTGCCGGCACATTGATCAATGGCCTCGAATTATGGACGCGTGGCCTGCTGCCGTGGACGCTCGGCCATCATGACGACCACAAAAGCCTGAAACCGGCCGCCAAGTGCCGCAAGATCGACTATCCCAAGCCGGACGGTGTGCTGAGCTTCGACAAGCCGTCCTCTGTGTTCATATCCAATACCAACCATGAGGAAGATCAACCGGTGCATCTGCAATTGCGCGATGAGTCGATCCCGATCGATCACAATCTGGCGCTCTATGATGCGCCGGAGCAGCGCTATTGCCCGGCAGGCGTTTATGAAATTATCGAAGATGAGGGCGGCGCGCCGGAGCTGCAAATCAACGCGCAAAACTGCGTCCACTGCAAAACCTGCGATATCAAGGATCCGCGGCAAAATATCGATTGGACCGTGCCGGAGGGTGGCGGCGGGCCCAACTATCCCAACATGTGAGGCGCCTGGTGCAGCCGGGGCCGGCGCGCGAATTTGTGATGACAATATGAAGAACAGCGGCGTTGGCGGCAGCGCCTGCGATAGTTTAGAGTGCGTGCCGTGATAAGATCCGAAAAGAAATCTCGCGGCAAAGTGCATTTATGACGATTGCGCATTCATTCAGGCGTGGAATTCGTTCCCGCATGCGCGGCCTCGTGCTGACCTTGGGCGCGGCCCTGGCGCTCGGTTTCGCCGTGCAGGCCGAGGCCGCCGATGAGCCGTTCGAGCCGACGCCGCCGAAGCCGCACGCCGGGCCGGTCGGCTATAGCGCCTTGCCGGGCAATTATCTCGCCGGGCGCTTCGCCTACCGCCAGCGTGACGTTTCCTCCGCCTCGCAATATTATCAGCTCGTCCTGGCCGAGGATTCGGAGAACCGCGCCCTGGTGCAGCGCACCCTGGTGCTCACGGTGCAGGATGGCCGCATTGGCGATGCCGTGCGGCTGGCCAAACGGCTGGTGGCGCTCGATCCAAAATCCAAGATTGGCCATCTTGTATTGATCGTTAACGCGGTTGCCGAAGGCCGCCTGGAGCAAGCGTTCGAGCAGCTCAACAGTATTGAGCGCAATGGCATCTATGAATTGATGGCGCCGATTATGGAAGGCTGGGTGCAGTTGGGCCGGGGAAATTTCGATGCCGCCATGGCGGCGATCGAACCCTTGTCGACCAAACAGGCGTTCGAGATGTATCACGCCTATCATGGCGCGCTGATGGCAATGCTGTCGGATAGCCGCGATATCGCGGTCAAGAATTATGACGTCGCCCTAACGGCGGTACCGGGCGGCACGCTACGCGTGGTGATGGCGTACGGAATCTATTTGCGCAGCCTCGGCAGAACAGAAGAAGCGACCACCCTTTACGAGAATTATCGCGAGCACAATCCGGATTCGCCGTGGCTCGATTCAATTTATGAGGCTATCCATTCGAAGGATCAGCCGGATCAGATCATCGCATCGGCGCAAGATGGCTTGGCCGAGGCGTTATTTGGCGCGGCAAGTGCGCTGCCCAATGAAAGCGGTGGCGATACCGGTTTAATCTATGCCCATCTGGCGCTTCATCTGCGGCCTGATTTTCCTGTCGCGCAGCTCCTGGTGGGTGAAGTTCTCGATGTGCTTGAGCGCTACGAAGATGCGATCACATCCTATAGCGCCATTCCAAAGGAAAGCCCTTATTCCTGGTCGGCGCGGCTGCGCGCGGCTTCCGGTCTCGCGGCCATAGAGCGAATCGACGAAGCGGTGGTCATTCTCGCCGAGATGGTCGAAGAACGGCCGGGGCGCTCGGATGCCGCCATCGCCTTGGCCGATGTGTTGCGCCGCAATGATCGCTACAGCGAAGCCGTCGATTATTATGATATCGCGATCGAGCGCACCGGAGATCATGAGGCGCGCCATTGGTCGCTGTTCTATTCGCGTGGCGTTATGCTGGAGCGCACCAAGCGGTGGCCGCGCGCCGAGGCGGATTTCCTCTATGCTCTGGAATTACAGCCCGACCAGCCCTTGGTGTTGAATTACCTCGGCTATTCCTGGGTCGAGCAGGGCACCAATTTGGAACGCGCCATGGAATTGATCGAGCGCGCCGTCGCATTGCGCCCGACCGACGGCTATATCGTCGATAGCCTGGGCTGGGCGTTTTACCGCCTAGGCAACTATGAAAAAGCGGTGAAGCATCTTGAGCGCGCGGTTGAACTACGCGCCGACGATCCCATCATCACCGATCATCTCGGCGATATTTACTGGAAGGTGGGGCGGCAGAATGAGGCCAGATTCCAGTGGGAGCGCTCGCTTGTGCTCGGTGCCGAGGAAGAAGCGGCAAATCTGATTCGGCAGAAGCTGAAAGACGGCGTGCCGGATGAGCCTAAAGCATCGCAGTGACCGGCGCCGATGCGCGGCCCGTCGCCATTGATGCGCCGGCTAAGGTCAATCTTTATCTCCACATCACCGGCCGGCGCGGCGATGGCTTTCACACTCTCGATAGCCTGATTGCGTTCGCCGCACCCTTCGATCGAATTTCGGTGGCCGAGGCGCCGGCACTGTCGCTGGACATCAGCGGCCCGTTTGCACCGGCTTTGCATAACGCCTCCGAGCCGAATCTGGTGGAGACGGCGGCGCGCCATTTGGCGGCGCTGGCCGAGATGGCCGGTATCGCGCCGGGTGCCCATATCACACTCGACAAACAGCTTCCCGTAGCCGCCGGCATTGGCGGTGGCTCGTCCGACGCGGCAGCGGCACTCCGCGCCTTGGTCGCGCTTTGGGGTCTGACGCTTGATCCGGCGGCCCTCGCCGCGCTGGCGCTTTCGCTCGGCGCCGATGTGCCGATGTGTCTCTATGGCAGAACATGCTTTGCCGGCGGTATTGGCGAGATCATCGATCCAGCGCCGACGCTGCCCGATTGCGCCCTGCTGTTGGTCAATCCTGGCGTCTCTCTTGCGACGCCGGATGTGTTTCGCGCCCGCCAGGGTAATTTCTCCGCGCCGGCGCGCTTCGAGCAGGCCGCACGGGACGGGCAGGATCTGGCCGAAATTCTCGCCGCGCGCGGCAATGATCTTGAAGCCCCGGCAACGGCGCTGGCGCCGGTGATTGGCGAAACCTTGGCAGCGCTCAACGCCTTGCCCGGCTGCCGGTTGGCGCGTATGTCGGGCAGTGGCGCCACCTGTTTCGCGCTTTTCGATGATGATGCCGTGGCGGCGGATGGCGCTGATTCGCTGCGCGCACGGCATAGCGGCTGGTGGATTGTGCCGAGCCGTTTCGTCCAGGCAAACTAGTCCGACGGCTTCTCCTGGCGCACGCCATCGACATAAATGGCGTCGACATGGCGCTTGTGAAAACAAATATGGCCGGCAATCGGCGAAGCTTCCGGCAGTGGCTCGGCGTAGCTCCAGGCGATATCGGCGATGCTTGGGTTGATGCCGCTAAGGGAGAAATACTGCGCATTGCCCTTGTAGGGGCATTGCGTCCGCGTCTCTGATTTTGTCAGCAGGTCCATGCGCACGTCTTCGCGCGGGATATAGTGGCGTGGCGCGAGACCGGTCTCGAAGAGAAAGCGCGCGCGCGTGCTTTCGGCGATGACGCTTCCGCCGACCTCCACTCGCACCGGGCGGGAACTCTTTAAGATATCAAGGCGCACATGCGGATCGCGCGCGTGGCAAAATATTTCTTCATCTTCCTCGAACCAGCCATCCATCGGCTGCCAGTAAAGCGCCACGTGACCGGCCAGCGTGCTGGCTTCGTCATAGGGGGATTCGTAGCCCCAAACCAAATTCTCTCCGGTTTTGCCGCCGGCTTTCAGCGTCCAATAGGAGGCGTTTCCCTTGAACGGGCAGTAGGTATCATGCGCCGTTTTTTCGCCAAACTCAGAGCGGAAATCCTGCTTGGGAAAATAATAGACCGGGACATAGGAGCTCTCGAGAAGCAGTTTGGCGGCCTTGCTGTCGATGATCGTCTCACCGCCGAAGGTCACCCGCACCCGCTTGTCGCAAGGTAGAACCTTCAGGCGATATCCCGGATGTTTGGCAAAGCCCGGAGCTGAATTGTTTATCTCGGTCGTGGCCATGCGCCGCTTAACCTCGAACTGGTGTGGCTCGATTATAGCTCAAAGTTGCCAGCGGCGCAGCCCCGCCGGAAGGTCGAGGTCACGCCACATACCGGCAATATCGGCGACCAGGCCATCTTCTGCCAACAAGCCGGCGATTTGCGCCGGAGTCATTTTGCTATAGCTGTCATGTGCGACGGCGCCGGCGAGGCAGTCATAGCGCCCGCCGCCATCGATACCCGCCATCAATTCGATGTCATAGAGGGCCTTGGCTTCGCCGGCATCGGCCAGCGGGTCATGCACATCGACCGCATGACCGGCGGCTTTCAGCAGATGCACGATATCCGCCACCAGGGAGTTGCGCAGGTCCGGCACATTTTGCTTGAAGGTCAGGCCGAGCATAAGGACGCGCCCGCCCGACGCGGGCAAATGCCGGGCAATGTGGGAGCTGACAAATTCCCCCATGCTGTCATTGATTTGCCGCCCGGCGAGAATTACTTCGGGCCGGTGCCCGGCCTGCTCGGCACGGTGGGCGAGGTAATAGGGATCGACACCGATACAATGGCCGCCGACCA
>JABIXB010000098.1 GCA_018666805.1 Rhodospirillaceae bacterium
GCTGCGGCGAAAAAGTTGGTGAATGTGTATTCCGTGCCTTGGCTGTTCGGCGCTTTTCGTTACAGTGCCGCCATGCTCGACGCCACGCCGCTTCTCCACCTTTACGCCAAACGCCGCCTGGCGGCTTTGCGCCGCCAACGCCCGGTTGAAACCCAGAGCCGCGAATTGCTCAAGCTGGTTGGCAAGGCGGCCGGGACGCGCTTCGGCCGCGATCATGGCTTTGCCAATATCCGCAGTGTCGAAGAATTTCAGGCGCGCGTTCCGTTGCGCCGGTTCGAGGATATGAACCGCGATTATTGGAGCGCGGCGTTTCCCACGCTCGACAATTGCAGCTGGCCGGGACGGATGCCGTTTTTTGCCGTCACCTCCGGCACCACCACCGGCATCGATAAATTTATCCCGTGTTCAAAGGAAATGGTGCAGGCCAACAAACGCGCCGCGCTCGACCTCCTCAGCCATCATCTCGCCAACCGGCCCGAAAGCCGCATCTTCGGCGGCAAGACCTTCATGCTCGGCGGCAGCACAATATTAAAGCCCGAGGCGCCCGGCGTCTTCAGCGGCGAATTGAGCGGCATCGCCGCCAAGACGGTGCCGTTCTGGGCGCGCTCGCGCTTCTTTCCGCCGCCGCATCTAGCAGTTCTTTCCGAGTGGGAGGAGAAAGTCAGCAAGGTGGCGGCGGCGGCGGTCGGCGAGAATATCCGCGGCTTCGGCGGCACGCCGAGCTGGGTGCTGATCTTTCTCGACAAGCTGGCCGAACTGAGCCCGCTCGCCGATAAACGCAGCCTCAAGCCCTTTCCCGATCTAGAGATGATCGTCCATGGCGGCGTCAACTTCACCCCCTACCGGCGCCAGTTCGACGCGCTGTGCAAAGGCACGCGGGCCGAGCTGCGCGAGGTTTATCCGGCGAGCGAAGGCTTTATCGCCGTGCAGGACCGTGGCCCCGATCAGGGCCTGCGCATGCTGCTCGACAATGGCTTGTTTTTCGAGTTTGTCCCGCTCGAAGAGCTTGAGTCACCCAACCCGACGCGCCACTGGATCGGCAATGCCGAGCCCGGCGTCAATTACGCCCTGGTGCTCAGCAGTTGCGCCGGCATGTGGTCCTATGTGATCGGCGACACGGTAAAGTTCGTCGACCTCGACCCGCCGCGCATTCTGGTGACGGGGCGCACCTCCTACATGCTCTCGGCCTTCGGCGAACATCTGATCGGCGAGCAAATCGAAAGCGCCGTCACATCGGGCGCCGACGCCATCAATGCCACGATCAGCGATTATTCCGTCGGCTCGGTGATGCCGGAGAAGGAGGGCGAACTCGGCGGCCATCTCTATATCGTCGAATTCCTCGAGACGGATATGAATGAGGCCCGGCTCAACACATTCGCCCAGACCCTCGACCAAAAGCTGGTCGAGACCAATGAAGACTATAAGGCGCACCGTTCCGGCGGCTTCGGCCTGCATGCACCAAAAATTCACGCCGTGCCGCCCGGCACCTTCGCCACCTGGATGAAAAGCCGCGGCAAGTTGGGCGGGCAAAACAAGGTGCCGCGTATCATCAATGATGCGGAGCTGTTTCAGAATTTACGCGATCAGGTGAAATAGATCGGAACATGGCTTGCGGCTCGAAATTTCGGCTGTCGCGCGGTTTCAGCTAAACTACCGGCATGCTTGATGCCACGCCCCTTCTCCGGCTTTACGCCAATCGCCGCCTGGCGCATTTGCGCACGCAACGCGCCGATCAATGCCAGGGGCGCGAGCTGCAGGGCCTCATTCAAAAGGCGGCCCATACGCGCTTCGGCCGCGATCATGACTTCGCCGCTATTCAAAGCGTCAAGGATTTTCAGGCGCGCGTTCCGTTGCGCGACTATGACGACATGCGGCGCGAATATTGGCAGCCGGATTTTCCGATTCTCGACAATTGCACCTGGCCGGGACGGATGCCCTTTTTCGCCACCACCTCCGGCACCACCACCGGCGTGCAAAAATATATTCCTTGTTCAAAGGAAATGGTGCGCTCCAACCGGCGCGCCGCGCTCGACCTTCTCTCCCATCACCTCGCCAACCGGCCGAAGAGCCGCATCTTTGGCGGCAAGACGTTCATGCTGGGCAGCAGTACAGCATTGGTGCCGGAAGCGTCGGGCGTTTACAGCGGCGCGTTAAGCGGTATCGCCGCCAAGACGGTACCGTTCTGGGCGCGCTCGCGCTTCTTTCCGCCCCAGGACCTGGCCACGCTCTCCGACTGGGAGGAAAAGGTTTCCAGAGTGGCCGAGGCGTCTATCGGCGAAAACATCCGGGGCTTCGGCGGCACGCCGAGTTGGATGCTGATCTTTCTCGACAAACTCGCTACGCTCAGCCCGGGCGTGACAAAGCGCAGCCTGGCGCCCTATCCCGATCTCGAGTTGATCGTCCATGGCGGCGTCAATTTCACCCCCTATCGGCGCCAGTTCGACGAACTTTGCCACGGCACGCGGGCCGAGCTGCGCGAGGTGTACCCGGCGAGCGAAGGCTTTATTGCGGTCCAGGACCGTGCGCCCGATGAAGGTCTCCGGCTGTTGCTCGACAGCGGCCTGTTCTATGAATTCGTGCCGCTGGAGGAGCTCAATTCACCCGATCCGACGCGGCACTGGATCGGCAATGCCGAGATCGGCGTCAATTATGCGCTGGTGCTGAGCAGTTGCGCCGGCGTCTGGTCCTATGTGCTCGGCGACACGGTAAAACTGGTGCAACGCGATCCACCGCGTATCCTCATCACCGGCCGCACCTCCTATATGCTCTCCGCCTTCGGCGAACATCTGATCGGGGCGGAAATCGACAGCGCCGTCACGGCCGCCGCCGATGCCATCGGCGCCATGATCAGCGATTATGCCGTCGGCTCCGTGATGCCAGAGCGCGAAGGTGAAGTGGGCGGTCACCTCTATATCGTCGAATTCCTCGAGGCCGATATCGCAGAAGCGAGGCGCGAGACCTTTGGCAAAACCCTCGACCGGGGGCTGGCCGACATCAATGCCAATTATAAAGCACGCCGCTCGGACGATTTCGGCCTCAATGCGCCAATCATCCACGCCGTCCCGCCCGGCAGCTTCGCTGCCTGGATGAAAAGCCGCGGCAAACTCGGTGGCCAACACAAAGTCCCGCGCATCATCAATGACGCGGATTTGTTTCAACATCTGCGCGATCACACGCGCTCCGGCGCGCAACAACCGTAGGCGAAATTTCTTGCCCGGCGATTGACGCCAGCCTAGATTCGCCGCTTGGGGATAACTGGAGTACAGGGGGAAGCGCGGATGAGTGATAATCATAAGGGAACATGTTTTTGCGGCGCGGTGGCGCTCGAAGTGTCGGGCCAGCCGGAAGCGATGGGCTATTGTCATTGCGAATCGTGCCGCGCCTGGTCGGCCGGTCCGGTTAACGCCTTCACCTTGTGGAAACCCGACGCGGTAACGATTACCCGGGGCGCCGAACATATCGGCGCCTACAACAAGACGCCCAACAGCGAGCGCCAATACTGCA
Organism: Rhodospirillaceae bacterium; assembly: GCA_018666805.1. GTDB lineage: Bacteria > Pseudomonadota > Alphaproteobacteria > UBA828 > UBA828 > PTKB01. The sequence continues at coordinate 3,505 of JABIXB010000098.1, forward strand.
CCAAATGCGGCGGTCATATCCGCTCGTTGCACCCCTCCATGGGGCTGACGGATGTCTACGCCGCGATCCTGCCAAGCCTGAAATTCAGGCCCATGGTGCATGTTTTCTACGCCGAATCGGTGCTCTCGATCAAAGACGGGCTGCCCAAAATGAAGGATGTTCCGGCCGAAATGGGCGGCTCGGGCGATACCCTGCCAGAGTGATCAGCCCTCCACCGCTTCCGCCGGCAGCCGCGCCAGCGCGGTGAAATTGTTGAACAGGCGGCGCGCGTCGCTATTGAGGCGGGCCATATTCTCCGCCGCCTGGGCTTCAAAGATGGCGTGCGCGTCCGGGCCGAGATGTTTTTGCAGCTCTTGTTCGTGGCCGGGCGGCTCGAGCCATTCGCTGACCGTGCTGGCGCAGGTCTCGATATGAAACTGCACGCCCCAGGCGCGCGGTGCGGCACGCATCGCCTGAATAGCACAGCCGTCGGAATGGGCGAGCGGAATCGCGCCGGGCGGCAATTCGCCGATCTGCCAGTCATGCCATTGCAGGCCGGGCGAGGTGGCCTCCAGGCCGGCGAATAGCGGATCGCGCTTGCCCGCCTCGTTGAGGGTGATATCGACCACGCCGACTTCGGTTTTCTCCAGCAACGAAAGCGAACCGCCAAGCGCTTGGGCGATGAGTTGATGGCCGAGGCAGATGCCGAGGGTGGGAAGCGCGCGCTCCGCCACCGCCTGGCGCACAAGTTCGGTCTCGCTGGCAAGCCAGGGATGCGAATCATAGTCGAGCGGGGCCATCGGGCCGCCGAGGACGATCAGCGCGTCATATTTATCGAGCTTGGGCAATGCGTCGCCCTCATCGAGCGCCGTGACGTCAAACACGATGCCATCATCGCGCATGAAATCACGCAGGATTCCGGCATGCTCGAACCCCGCATGTTGTAAAACCGAGATACGCATGTTCAGGCCCGAGGGGCGGCAATTTGCCCCCGCCCGGCGTCATAGGGGTTTCGCGATGCGGCATCATCGGCCATTCTTTAGCGCTCCACTGATCTTGAACTTTGGCGTGCCATTTAACAGGAAGCGGCGCCCCGGCGGCAAGGAGATCGACGATCAAACAGCTCACCATCATGCGCCA
>JABIXB010000099.1 GCA_018666805.1 Rhodospirillaceae bacterium
CAAAACGTTGGTCGGCATGTTGTCGACCATTTGCGCCAGGCGATTGGCCTCGGCGTCGGCCTTGACCTTGGCGGTGACGATATTCCAGGTCGGCATCGGGCCGAGATAGTCGCCGTTTTTGTCGTTAATGGCTGAAACCTGCAAGTCGAGAGTTTCCTCGCCAAGCGAGATCATCGCCTGATGCGGCAGGTTGGCCGGGTCACTGAGGAGGCGGCGCTGATGCGACGGCTCCTTATGGAAGATATCGATCGAGCTTCCGACCAAATCGTCGACCTGGATCGGCAGCAGATGCTCAAGCGTACTCAGCGTGTCCTTACTGGTCTTGTTGGCATAGACGATCTTGAATTCATCATGGGGGTCGGCCATCAAAACGTTGGTCGGCATGTTGTCGACCATTTGCGCCAGGCGGTTGGCCTCAGCGTCGGCCTTAACCTTGGCGGTCACAATACTCCAGGTCAGCATCGCTTTGGAATAGTTGCCATCGGCGTCATAAACAGCCGAAATCAACAAATCCAATGTCTCTTCACCAAGACTAATTATCGCCTGATGCGGAAGATTGGCTGGATTGCTCAGCAGATTGCGCTGGTGCGACGGATTCTCGTGAAAGATATCGATCGTCTGGCCCAGCAAATCGTCCGGCGATATCGGCAACAGATGCTCCAGCGTTTTCAAAGTCGTCTTTGACGTCTCGTTGGCAAAGATAATCTTGAACTCATCGTTGGGATCGCAGAGCAACACATTGATCGGCATTGCGTTGACCATAAGCTCAAGCTCATCGATACGGGCCTGCAAGGCCGATGTGGACGGCCCCTTGGGTTTACTCGCGGCCTTGGCCCGGCGCGGTGCGGACTTTGAGGTGCCGGATTTCGACAGTGATTTACGTGAACTTGACTTTGCGGCGGAGCTTCTGGGCATTACTCATCTTCCTTCAGTAAGAGCGCGGCTGCAGTGCCGCGGACAGTTTTCAGACGACAAATCCTCAAATCAATTCGAGACAGTCGTTATTGAGAGATTATTTCTCAGCCCGGTCTTCGAAGCCTCGAAATATTGACTAGGTAACTTGGTTATGAGGGTGGGTATTACCCTCTCGTATTATTTCCATGGAATTTATTGAAGTTTGCCGCAGGATAGTTAAGCATTCAAAAACATGAAAAAATTGTGGAAAACTACGCGTTTTACCGGATAATTTCATCATTCTGAGGCGGGATGGCGATATTAACCATGTAAAACAACTATTTAATAGCTTTTAGCGTGTTTTTCTCAACGCATGGTAATAAGTATAAATATATAGTATAAAAGGATAAGATAAAAAATTATTTTGAAATTATTTGAATTATTTTCACAGTGCTCTACTAAGGTTTGCGCTCGGAGATATCGCGAAGATATGATTTTTTTGATCAAAATCGGCCAGACGGAAAAAACACAAATAATAATAACCAAGAAAATTTTATTTGGTTTTAACTCACTTTCTTTAGTAATTTTCTTCATAGAAATTTATTATATTTATATGAACAATGATTCATGTGTTAACTGTAATTAGTATTGATAAAATATCTTCTATTTACTCTGCTGATCCAGCGGCTTAATCTGAATTGGTCAAACCTAGGTTGGGAATCGCGAAGTTTATCACTTGGTATATGCATAGCGGGTATTTGAGTGCTTGATAAAACCCGGTTTGCGACAGGATAATCATCGTGATGGGATAGATTCTTTTGCAACCGCTTGATGTGTATTGACTGGGACGAAGAACCGAAAAATATCTGTTGTCGGTGAACGCCGCCTATGCAATGGGAGAACGAAGCTGTGAGCCCTACGGAAAACATGAAGCATGCACCTGAGACTGGCACCGAAAATTATGGTCTCGCCGCAAATAGCCAGGGGTTCACCTTTGCGGCGACACTTGATTGGCGCCGGCTGGAGAGTATCCAGGCCATTCGCGTGCGCCAGAGTGTGGTGACCAAGCCGACAACCGTGCTGCGCCAAGGTCAGAACGCAACCGCATTTTATTCGCTTCTCGATGGCTGGGGGTTGCGCTATCGGATGTTGAGCGATGGCCGGCGGCAAATTCTTTCCTTCCTGTTGCCGGGAGACCCGGTGACGCTGAGCGCCTTGTCGCCGCGCCCGCTGGCTTATTCGGTGCAATTGCTTTCCGAGGCCGTGGTCAGCGAATTCGATGTCGAAGCGATGAAAAAGCATATGCGCGAGAATGATGAACTCAGCGCCAGTGCCAATGCCTGCTATGAGCGCGAACTCGCCATGGCGGACGAACATATGACAAATTTGGGCAGGCGTTCCGCCAAGGAGCGAATCGCCCATCTGATGCTCGAATTCGATGCCTTGCTCCATTGGCGCGGTGCGGTGCATGACGGGCACATCTTCATGCCGCTCCGGCAGCGTCATTTGGCCGATGCGCTCGGCCTCACGACAATTCATGTCAACCGGACACTGCGCGCCTTGCGCGATGAAGAATTGATGGATCTGCGCGGCGGTATCTTGCGCATTCTCGACCGCGAGAAGCTGATGACCTTGGCTGGGTTTGACGGCGCCTATCTCTCTGCCGGGACCGTCGCCGGCTAATCGCCATCGTCGAGCGTAGCGTTGCGGCTGCTGGGTGCGCCCTGTTAGAATTTCTTAAATCAATAATTCGCTTAGAATTCGAATAATTCAGGGAGGTTCAAATGGGCCAACAGATGATCGATCTGACGCTAAAGATGACCGACAATATGCCGGCGCATAAACTGTTCCAGCGGCCCGTTATTGTTCCGCATTACACGCACGAAAAAACGCTCAAGGATTTCGAACTCGGAACGCCCAATGACCGGCTTTCGTTCGCCACCACATTTTTGGGTATGGTCGATCATATCGGCACCCATGTGGATGCCTTCTATCACACCAACCCCAATGGCGACACGGTCGACAATATGCCGCTTGATATGTTCATGGGAAAATCGGTGTGCTTTGACATGCGCCATATCCCGGACCTCGGCGATATCGATGTTTCCGACCTTGAAGAGGCAGAGGAAAAGACCGGTGTTAAAATCGATGGCCATATTGTTCTGATGTGCACGGGTTTGCATGAGCGCCACTATCCCGACGTTAAAGTGGTGTGGAGCAATGCCGGCATTACCGCCGACGCGACCAATTGGCTGGCGGATAGGGGCTCCAAACTGCATGGTGTCGAAGGGCCGTCGACCGACAAACCGTCGGATAATCTCTTTCCCAACCATCGCGTCTGCCGCGACCGGGGCATCACCCATTATGAATGGCTGATCAATCTTGAGCAGCTCATCGGCAAGGGTGAGTTTCAATTTTTTGGCCCGCCGCTCAAAATCGGTGACGGCAGCGGCTCGCCGGTTCGCGCCTGGGCGATGGTGGACGACTGACCTGACAGCCTATGCCTCGGCTTGATTCGCGCGACGGCGATCAACGTATCCCGATCACGTTGCTGAGCGGCTTTCTAGGTGCGGGCAAAACCACCCTGATCAACCATCTTCTGAGCGACCCGAACGCCGGAAAAATTGCCGTTATCGTCAATGAGTTCGGCGAAATTGGCATCGATGGCGATCTGATTGCGCGCGCCACCGAGGATATGCTCGAGCTCACCAATGGCTGCATCTGTTGTGCCGCGCAAGGCGACCTGCTCGACGGTCTCAATAAGCTGTTCATGCGCAAAGTCGGCCTGGCCGAGCCGCAGATTGAGTTCGACAAAATCGTCATCGAAACCACCGGCATCGCCGACCCGTCGCCGCTGGCCAAACTGCTCTATACCGATTTAAAGCTCGATCTGACGTTTAAGCTCGATGCGGTTCTGACCGTGGTCGACCTCAAACATGTCGAAACCGAGATCGCCAATTCGATCGAGGCGCAAAAGCAAATCGCCATCGCCGATAAGATAATTTTCAACAAGCGCGACATGGTCGACGACGCGGCGTTTGAGCGCGCCGTCGCCGTGGTGAGCGCGCTCAACCCCTATTCGCGCAAGGAGGTCACCTCGCACGGTGCCTTGCCGGTTAATAAGATCGTCGATCTCGACATCTTCGACCCCAAAAGCCGCGACGATGCGATTGGCGATTGGCTCGGTTCGACCGAAGCGGAGGCCGGCCACGCGCATGACCATGAACACACGCCGGAGGTGAGCGCGGTTTGCTTGCAGGAAAAGCGCGTTATGGATTGGAACTTGGTACTGCGCTTTTTTGTCGAGCTGACCGATTCATACGGCGAGGATTTGTACCGCGTCAAAGGACTGGTGCAATTCGATAATGTCGATAAACCGGTCATCCTGCAGGGCGTCCAGGCGACTTTTAGCCCGCCCACCTATGCTGATAGCTGGCCACGCGGCGAGCCGGAAACGCGCATCGTCGTGATCGGCAAGGGGTTGGACCGGGCCGACCTCGAAGCGCGCTTCGCCGCCTGCGTGTTCACAGCACCAGAAGCGCTCGACCGTGGCTCTGGCGTGATTTGAAGGAAGCGGCGCCATGAGTTTTGCTTATCACAGCGCTCTTGACCTCACGCGCATGATTGCGGCCAAGGAAATTTCCCCCGTCGAACTGGTCGAAGACACCCTCGCGCGCCAGGAGGTGCTCGAGCCGGCGCTCAATTGTTTCGTCACCCGCACGCCGGAAATTGCCCTTGCAGCGGCACGCAAGGCGGAGCAGGCGGTGATGGCGGGGGCGGAATTGGGCGCCCTTCATGGCCTGCCCCTATCGGTCAAGGATTTGATCTCCATGGCGGACGTGCCCTGGACCTTCGGCTCCAAACCGTTCGCCGAAAATATCGGCCCCGTCGATGCGCCCTCGGTCGAGCGCGCACGCGCTGCCGGCGCCTGCATTATCGGCAAAACCACGACCAGTGAGTTTGGCTGCAAGGGCACCGGCGACAGCCCGCTCACCGGCATCACGCGCAATCCCTGGGATGTGTCCAAGACGCCGGGCGGCTCCAGCGCCGGCGCGGGCGCCAGTGTTGCCGCCGGGCTCACCCCATTTGCGCTCGGCACCGATGGCGGCGGTTCGGTTCGGATTCCGTCTTCGCTGTGTGGTCTCTTTGGTATCAAGGCGCAATTCTCCCGCGTGCCGCTATTTCCGGTCCCGGCGACGCCGACGCTTGCCCATGTTGGCCCGTTGGCCCGCACCGTGCGCGATGCGGCGCTGCTGCTTGGCGTCATTTCGGGCCATGACCGGCGCGATCCTTTCGCCGTCGCCGGGCCGGTGCCGGATTATCTCGGTGCTTGCGGCCAATCGCTCAAAGGCATGCGTATCGCCTGGAGCCCAACCTTCGGCTATGCCCGCAGCGATCCGGAGGTCCTGCGCATAACCGAACAGGCGGCGCGCGCGTTCGAGCAATTGGGCTGCACGGTTGATCTGGTCGAGGCACCGCTTGGTGACGAGCCACTTGATATCTGGACGGCGGAATTTTATGGCGGAGTCGGGACCAAACTGAAAGGACTGTTGACGGACTCGGCTGATCAACTGGACCCCGCCGTGGTCGAACTGCTTTCCGGTGCGCTCGATAATTCGATCGAGGATTATTTCAAGCTACTCTTTGCCCGTTACGCTTTTCGCGAAAAGGTGCGCAAATTTTTTGACGATTATGATCTGCTGCTGTCGCCGGTATTGCCGGTCGCCGCCTTCGATGTCGGCCTGAACGTGCCGCCCGGTTGGGAAGACCGCAATGCGGTGTCTTGGGTTTATTACACCTATCCCTTCAACGCGACCGGTCAGCCCGCCGCTTCGATTCCGGCCGGGTTTACCGAAGCGGGCCTGCCGGTCGGATTGCAGATGGTTGGGCGGATCAATTCAGAGACGGATATTTTCCGCGCCGCCGCGGCCTTTGAGGAGGCCTGCCCGTGGGCCGATAAAAAGCCACCGGAGCCGGTCGGGTGAATAGTCAGCGCTGGAATATTGCGCTAAGCGCCATTGCTGTGTTCGCGGTCGGCCTGCTCTTGAGCCCGATGACCGCATCCACGCAGGAACGCACGGTCGCGGTGCTGCAAGGGCTTGATAAGGTAACCGCACGGATTTCCGAATTTAACGCCGAACTCGGCGTACCCGTCACCTTCGGAACGCTCGAGATCACCGTCCAGGCGTGTCACAAAAAGCCGCCCGAGGAGCCGCCGGAAAGCACTGCTTTTATAGAAATCCGCGAGAAACAGCGCGGCGAACCGGTCAAGCTTCTGTTCAGCGGTTGGATGTTTGCCTCGACGCCCGGCCTCTCGGCGCTTGAGCATCCGGTTTATGATGTTTGGGTGCTCGACTGCGCCATCTGGCAGGAAAATTCCGAATCAAACGGATAGAAGGTTGCGTCGCGCTCAAGTGCTGCGCGTAAATGCTCGAGATATGTCCCGCGCGGCAGCTCGACTGCACCGAAGGTCGATAAATGCTCGGTCACGAACTGGGTATCCAACAATGTGTAGCCGCCGGCACGCAGGCGCTCGATCAAATGCACCAGCGCCACCTTGCTCGCATCCGAGGCGCGGCTGAACATGCTCTCACCGAAAAACGCGGCGCCAAGGGAGACGCCATAAAGCCCGCCGACCAGTTCATCGCCGCTCCAACATTCGACGCTGTGCGCGTTGCCACGGCGATGCAGTTCGCTATAGACCTCGATAATCGAATCATTGATCCAGGATTCTTCGCGCTTTTGCGTCCGTTCAGAGCATTTACGGATGACACTGTCGAACGCCTGATCGACGCTGACCTGAAATTTTCCCGAGCGCACCGTGCGGGCGAGGCGGCGCGAGAGGTGGAATTCCTCAAGCGGAATAACGCCGCGAAAATCCGGATCGACCCAGAATACAGATGGATCGTCCTTGTTCTCCGCCATCGGAAAGACGCCGCAGGCATAGGCCTTGAGAATGAGTTCCGGCGACAGGTCGATCATCAGCTCTTTTCGATAAATCGTTCCAGCCAATGAATATCATAGGCGCCGTTGGCAAAATCGGCATTGGCGAGCAATTTGAGATGAAACGGGATCGTGGTCTCGACGCCGGTGATGACATATTCCTCAAGCGCTCGGCGCAGGCGCATCAGGCATTCGTTGCGGTTTGAGCCATGCACGATGACCTTGGCCAGCAGGCTGTCGTAATAGGGCGGCACGGAATAATCCTGATAGAGCGCTGAATCGACCCTGACGCCGAGCCCGCCCGGCGGATGATAGCCGGTGATACGGCCGGGCGAGGGTTGGAAGTTGACCGGATCCTCGGCATTGACGCGGCATTCGATGGCGTGGCCGTTAAATTTGATATCTTCCTGGCCATAGCCGAGCGGCGCGCCGGCGGCGACGCGGATTTGCTCGCGCACGAGATCGATGCCGGTGATCATTTCGGTCACCGGATGCTCGACCTGGATGCGGGTGTTCATTTCAATGAAAAAGAATTCGCCCGCTTCATAAAGAAATTCCATCGTGCCGACACCGCGATAACCGATCTCGGATACCGCGCGCACCACCTGGGAACCGATGCGCTCGCGCTCAGCGGCATTGAGGGCGGAGGAGGGCGCTTCCTCGACCATTTTCTGGTGGCGCCGCTGCAGCGAGCAGTCGCGTTCACCCAAATGCACCGCCGTACCGTGTTGATCGGCCAATACCTGCACTTCGACATGGCGCGGCGAATCGATCAGCTTTTCGAGATAGAGCGAGCCGTCATTGAAGGCGGCCTGTGCCTCGGCCCGCGCCATCGATACCGCTTCCGACATCTCATCGGGCGAATAGACGCGCTTCATGCCTCTGCCACCGCCACCGGAGACCGCTTTGACCAGAACCGGATAGCCGATTTCCTCGGCAACGGCGTGAAATTCCGAAATATCGTGCAGGGTGCCGGGCGAGCCGGGCACGACCGGCACACCGAGGCTTTGCATCGCCTCCTTGGCCCGCACCTTGTCGCCCATCAGGCTGATATGCTCCGGGGTTGGGCCGATGAAGGTAAAGCCGTGCTCCTCGACGATGCTGGCAAAATTGGCATTTTCCGAGAGAAAGCCATAGCCGGGGTGGATGGCGTCGGCATTGGTGATCTCGGCGGCAGCGATGATGGAGGGGATGTTGAGATAGGAATCGCGCACCGCGGCCGGGCCGATACAGACCGATTCGTCGGATAGACGCGCATGCATGGCGTCGGCATCCGCAGTGGAATGGACGGACACGGTCTTGATGCCCAATTCGCGGCAGGCGCTGTTGATGCGCACCGCAATCTCGCCGCGATTGGCTATCAGAACTTTATCGAACATTGTTTGGGACCGCCGATATCAGAGAATCGCGCCGATTACTCGAGCACCAGCAAAACTTCGCCATATTCTACCGGCGCGCCGTTTTCGATCAATATTCTGGCGATGCGGCCGCCGCGCGGCGCTTTGATTGGGTTCATCGTCTTCATCGCTTCGACGATAAACAGGGTTTGCCCCTCGCTGACCGAATCGCCGATCTTGACGAATGGCTCGGCGCCGGGCTCCGGGGCGTGGAAAGCAACGCCGACCAAGGGTGAAATTACCGCGCCGGGGTGGTTCGAATCGATATTTACCGCCTGCGGTGCTTCGCCTGTGTCGTTGCCAACCGGCTCCGCCGAAGGCGCCAAGGGCACCGGCGCGGCAATCGCGCTGCCTGTCATGGTTCGCGCCACGCGGATGCGCTCCGGCCCTTCGCCGATTTCAATCTCGCTCAAACCGGTCTCGTCCAACAGCGCGGCCAATTCGCGAATCAGATCGAAATCGGCTCTGCGCGGCCCGTCCTCGCGTTCTTCTAAGGGCAGTTCCGCCGCCATTTACCTATTCCTCATCAAGTATTCTGGCCAGCGCATCAAGCGCCAGCAGGTAGCTCTGGGCGCCCAGGCCGCAAATTACCCCGAGTGCCGCCTGGGATACATAGGAATGACGCCTGAAGGACTCGCGCCGGTGAATGTTGGACAAATGAACCTCGATCACCGGCAGATCGACAGCCCGCAAGGCGTCGAGAATGGCAATTGATGTATGGCTATAGGCCGCCGCATTCAAGACGATTCCCGAATAACCCTTTGCCGCCGACTGAATCCAGGTGACAAGTTCGCCTTCCTCGTTCGATTGGCGGAAATCGACCGCCATGCCGAGTGTCTGACCTTTGTGCTGGCAAGCCACGCCAATTCCCTCCAGGGAATCGCTGCCGTAGATGTCCGGCTCGCGCTCGCCCAACATATTGAGGTTGGGGCCGTTTAATATCAAGATTTTGTGTGTCATCGGGCAACCATACTAAACCAATTCAAACTTATTAGCACCAAGAGAGAGAGCGGGCGCGTGCGCAACGATTGTCTCGGCTCAATTGCCGGTTCAGGCGATTATTATGCTATTTAGCTGCTTGATCGCCCAAACGGTTGAAATGCCGAGGGACGTGGCCATACTCTAATTCAGATTGGTTTGCAACATGGCGGCCGGGCGCGGCCCGCCGCCGGTGGAAGGTAATAAGCGGCGAAATGCAGATTCAAATTAATGGTGAAGCACGTAATTTTGACGGTCCCTTGACGGTCAATTCCATGTTGCGGAGCCTCGGCTTCGACCCGCGCAAGATCGCCGTGGAGCGCAATCTCGAGATCGTACCAAAAGGCGCGTATGACGGCACGCCGGTAGAGGACGGGGACCGCCTGGAAATCGTCCATTTCATCGGCGGCGGCAGCGCCGCAAGCACCGCGCCGGCGCTTGCGGCCGAAGGGCAAGGCTGGAGCGTGGCCGGGCGGAAATTCACCTCCCGTCTCATCATCGGCACCGGAAAATACCGCGATTTTCCCGAAACAGCCCGTGCCGCCGAGGCCTCGGGCGCTGAAATCGTCACGGTAGCCGTCCGCCGCGTCAATGTGAGCAATCCGGACGAACCCATGTTGGTCGATTATCTCGACCCCAAGAAATATACCTATCTGCCAAATACCGCCGGCTGCTTTAGCGCCGAAGACGCGGTGCGCACGCTGCGCCTGGCGCGCGAGGCGGGTGGCTGGAAACTGGTGAAATTGGAGGTTTTGGGCGACCAAACCACCCTCTACCCGAACATGATCGAGACGCTGAGCGCCACCGAATTGCTGGTCAAAGAGGGTTTCGATGTCATGGTCTATTGCAGCGATGACCCAATAATGGCCAAAATGCTGGAAGATTTGGGCGCTGTCTCGATCATGCCACTGGCGGCGCCGATTGGCTCCGGTCTTGGCGTGCAAAATCCAGTGAATCTACGCATTATTATCGAAAACAGCTCGGTCCCGGTTCTCATTGATGCCGGGGTGGGCACGGCTTCGGATGCGGCGATTGCCATGGAACTGGGCTGTGATGGCGTGCTGATGAACACAGCCATCGCCGAAGCCAAGGACCCGATTGCCATGGCCCATGCCATGCGTCTCGCGGTGGAAGCGGGGAGAATGGCCTATTTGGCCGGGCGAATGGCGAAAAAACAATATGCCGACCCGTCGTCACCTCTCGCCGGTCTGATTTAGCCGCTTTATGGCCGGAATCAGGCCGGAACGATCAAATTAAAATTGATATAAACGGGCCTTATATCAATAAGTTAACAGTATTAACTCATGATTTGATTAAAAATTATAGTGTAGTACAGAACGATCAGTGAACCTTTGCCAACCCAGCTCTATTTTCCGAACTCAAGGTTTAGCACGGAACGGTGTCGGACAAATGGTCGTGTATTACATACAATTTGTGCTGTAATCATTTATAAATAAACAATGTAATGCAAAACTACAAACCGGTCGCACCACAGGGTTGCTGGTTAATTATGTTTCATTTTGGTTCCAAAATTTGTGGCACAGTCGTTAGACCGAGCAAATTCACCGCGGTAAGACCGCAAATTGGCGCTTGCGGATATTGTTATCGGTTTCCGTGGCTTGCCGCCATGCTGATATCCTCGGCGCGCAAATAGGCTGGTGAGCCATTATCCAGCCCGCGTTTGGCCTTCTCGGCATGATATTTCGCCTCAACATATTCGCCGCGCAGGATCGACGCCTCAGCCAAGGCGAGGGAGGATTGCGCCAATTGCTGGTCGCGGCCGTAGGCGATACCGAGAAAATGCCAGTGTGGCGCATGGTTGGACTCCGAACGTACCGCGATGATCAGGTTTTCTATCGCTTTTTTGTTGAACAACGGATCGTTTATCTCGATCTGGGCGCGCGCCAATCCGAGCCTGAGGAGAGCTTCGTCGGGGCGCAATTCAACGGCGCGTTCATAGGGTGCAATGGAGAGCGCAATATGGCCGTTTTCGAACAATATTTGCCCCTTTAATTCGTGGAACCATGGATCGTTGGGATATTCCCTGAGGAGAGAATCGATTTCGCCAATTGCCTTCTCGAGGTCGGGGATTTTGTAATAGGCGATGGCGCGGGCATATCGCGCCGGCACGCTGGTGTCGCTGGTGCGGTAGGTCCGAAGGGTCTTGCCTGGTGAGTTCAGGAATGAGTATAGCTTGGCGACCATCCGGCTGTGTGCCATAAGCTCAACGGCAGTCGATTTGGCGATCGCGTATTTTGACGTTTCAATGAAGTTTCGCACAAATCGAATTCGGTCGCGGGTAAGCGGATGCGAGCGCAAATATGGATCCTGGCGCTCCGGCACGAGCAATTCCTGGTCCTCCAGCTTATAAAAAGTCTCAAGCATGCCTTTGGCCGAGCGTCCGACGTTTTCAAGGTAGCGCACCGCTGCTTGGTCAGCGGCCTGCTCCTGCGCCCGGCTGTAGCGAATGAGCGACTGTTGCGCGATCGACTGGCCGGTGCCGATGATCGCGCCGCCGGCCTCGCCGCCACCGGCAACAATCGCCGCAGCGCCCAGGATATAGGCCAAAATGGCCTCCGCCGTAGCGTTTTCGACGGCTTCACGGGTGCGTGCCAAATGGCCGCCGGCAATATGGCCGGTTTCATGCGCGAAAACGCCGATAATTTGATCCGGGTTGTCGCTCGCCATCAACAAACCTGTATTAACGAACAAATTCATGCCGCCGGCTACGAAGGCGTTGAGGCGCGAATCATTGACAATGTGCACTTTTACCGCCGCCGCATCCAATCCGGCGGCTGTGAATAGTGGCGCCGCATAGGCGCGGATGGTATTTTCAACTTCCGTATCGCGGATAAGCGATAGCCCTTTTGCCTCTACCGGCGGAGCAACCACCAACATTGAAACAAATATTGCGATGACGAAGCTGACCGCACGCGCATGGAATATGGTCAAATTAATTCCCCTTAGGGCAAATTCGTTAACGAAGCGAATCTCCCGCCTGCCCCGGCGTGCCGTCCTTGCGGCGGCGGCGCTGGTTTTGTTGGGCGGTTGCGAAGTTACTCAGACTTTACCAGATATTTCGATGTTTGAATCCACCCGCTATTTCGGCGGTGCCGTGGCCGATGAGCCGCGCGCCGCGCTGGTGGCACGCGATGTGTTGGCGGCCGGCGGTAATGCCGCGGATGCCGCCGTGGCGTTGTATTTTACCCTGGCCGTCACCTATCCCTCAACCGCCAGCCTCGGCGGCGGCGGCCTCTGTCTCGTCTATCAACCTGACGAGGATGAAGGCGACCGCACGGAGGTCGTTGAATTTTTTGCCCCACCGGCGGCGGCCCGGAACGAATCCATCGGCCGTCCCAATGCGATTCCGGGCAATGTGCGCGGCATGTATGCCTTGCAGGCACGTTACGGCCGACTGAAATGGTCGCAATTATTGTCGCCGGCGGAAGGGTTTGCCCGTTTTGGCCATCAGGTCAGCCGCGCCCTGGCGCGCGATTTGCGCTTGGCCGGGCCGGCGCTCTTTACCGATCCGGAATTACGCACGGTTTTTCTAAACGGCGCCGGCGACCCGGTCTCCGAGGGCGATCTGGTACGCCAGCTTGATTTGGGCGCGGTGCTGTCGCAATTACGGCTGCGCGGCGCAGGGGATTTCTATATCGGCTCAATCGCCAAAAAACTGGTCGGTGGTATCGCGCAAGCGCGGGGCGCAATTGATAAGGCGGAATTGCGCGCCTACAGCCCGAAATGGCGCGAAAGTGTCAGCTTTCCATTCGGTCACAATTTTATCCATACCGCCGCACCGCCCGTCGCCGGCGGTCTCACCGCCGGAGCGATATTCGCCCTTTTAGCCGAAGATCAACGCTTTCTCGCTGCGGCCGATGGCGAGCGCGCGCACCTTATCGCCGAGGTTTCGAGGCGCGCCTTTGCCGACCGGCAGAATTGGCTCGATGGCGGCACGGCGGCCGGTTTCGATATGGCACGCCTGCAAGCGAGCATGGCATCCTACCAGGCAGGGCGCGCAACCTCACCGCAAGCCCTCAAGCCGGCGCCGAAACGCCGGCTCGAGAACCCCGCTGCCACCAGCTTTGTGACGGTCGACCAGCGCGGCCTCACGGTCTCCTGTGCCGTGACCATGAACAATCTGTTCGGCACCGGGCGAATCGTGCCGGGTACCGGCATTCTGCTCGCCGCATCGCCGGCGCAATCCGGCAATGCCACCACCTCTCTCTCGCCGATAATCGTCGCCAATCACAATACCGGCCAGGTTTTCTTTGCCGGCGCCTCGACCGGCGGTGCGGCGGCGCCCTCAGCCCTGGCCAGCGTTATGCGCCGCGCGCTTCTGGAAGAGAGACCGCTGCGCGATGCCATGCGGGCGCCACGTTTGCACCATGGCGGTGTGCCGAACGCCGTCTTCGTTGAGCCCGATCTGCCGGCGGCGGTGCGCCAAAGCCTGGTCCAGCACAAACATGAAGTGTTTGATGTTCGTGAAATCGGCCGCGTCAACGCCATTCACTGCCCGGGCGGCTTGCCGCGCAGCCCGGAGACCTGCACATTCGAATCGGATCGCCGCGGTTACGGCCTCGCCAGCGGCGGCGATTTGTAATCAGGAATCCATCATCATGAAGATATCCAAGCGCTCAGATGTAGCGCCGTTTTACGCCATGGAAATTCTTAAATCGGCGAATGAGATGGCAGATAACGGCGCCGAAATCATGCATATGGAAGCGGGTGAGCCGGGCAGTGGCGCGCCCAGTAAAGTCCTGGCGGCTGCCCACGCGGCGCTCGACAGTTCCAAGCTCGGCTACACCGAATCGGAGGGCGACCCGATGCTGCGCGCCCGTATTGCTCAGCATTATCAGGATTATTACGGCCAAACGGTCGCGCCTGAGCAGATCGCCGTCACCATGGGATCTTCTGGCGGCCTGTTGCTCGCCTTTCTCACGGCCTTTGATGTCGGTGACCGTATCGCCATGGCGGAACCGGGCTATCCCGCCTATCGCAATACCTTGAGCGCGCTTGGGTTGGAGGTTGTCGGCCTTCCCGCCGGTCCCGAGACGCGTTTTCAGCCGACCGTCGAATTGCTCGAACGCCTGGACAAGCCGGTTCAGGGGTTGATCGTCGCCAGCCCGTCAAATCCGACCGGAACGATGATCCCGCGGACGGAATTCGAAGCTGTGGTGAAATATTGCGATGCGCAAGGCATCCGCATCATCTCCGATGAAATCTATCACGGCATCACATATGGCGAGCCGGCGGAGACGGTGTTGGCATTCACCGGCAACGCCGTTGTCGCCAACGGATTTTCCAAATATTTCGCCATGACCGGTTGGCGCCTCGGTTGGATTATCGTGCCGCCCGATTTCGTCAGGCCGATTGAACGCCTGGCGCAAAACATGTTCATTTCGCCGCCGACATTGGCCCAGCTTGCGGCAATCGCCGCCTTCGATTGCCGCGAGGAGCTCGATCTCAACGTTGCGCGCTATGCCGAGAATCGCAAGATTTTACAGCGCGCTTTGCCTGAAGCCGGATTCGGCGACCTCGCCCCTTGCGACGGCGCGTTTTACGTCTATGCGGATGTTACCCGCCTGACCAATGATTCAGAAAAATTCTGCCGCCAAATGCTGCAGGCGACGGGCGTCGCGGCAACGCCCGGCATCGATTTCGATACCGGGCGCGGCAACCATTATGTGCGCTTTTCTTTCGCCGCCGACAGCGACACCGTCGCGCGCGCCGCAGATGCGCTTATTGGCTGGTTAAAACCGGAATAGCGCGCCCCGGGCGGCTACGACAGAACGCGCTGCCACCATCCGCCCCGGCGCGGCGCCCCGTCGCCGTCAGCCGGCTTTTCGTCGGATTTCGTGTCACTGGCTTTCGCATCACTGGCTGGGGCGTCTTCAGCTGCACTCTGTGCCGCAACAGGCGCCGCCGGAGCAGGGGAGCTCGCCTCGCTCTCGCTTGGCGTATCGCTATCGCTTGAAGGCGCGCTCTCGTTCGGGGCATTGCTTTCGCCGCCATCTTCGCCCGGCGCCGCGGTGCTTTCCGCATCCGCCTCTTTTTTCGGTTTGCGCCTTGGGCTGCGGCGGCTTCGCCGTTTGGGTTTTTGTTCAGCCTCAGCCATATCCTGCGCGGCGCTTTCAGTTTTGCTGTCGTTGCCGGATTCGGGTGAGGCAACCGCCTCGCTTGGCTCAACGGGATCGGCGCCATCAACCACCTCAGAAGCCTCAGAAGTCTCCGAAGTCTGTGCCGTGTTCTCCTCCGAAGCCTCGCGGTTGCGCGAATTGCGCCGCCGTCCGCCGCGCCGGCCACGCCGGCGGCGTTTGCTGCGCGTTCCCTCTTCGCCTTCTTCGGCGGCCGGGGCACCGGACGCTGAGGCCGCTTCGCCCGTTTCAGCCGCTTCGCCCGCTTTGCTCGTTTCAGCCGCTTCGCTGCCTTCGCCATCGGCAACATTGCTGTCACGGCTTTCTTCGCTTCTGGCGCCGCGCGGTTTGCGCCGCCTGCGCCGGCGGCGCGGTTGTTCCTCGCCGTCGGACGCGGCCGGCGTCTCGCGCTCGGCCTTCGTGGCTTCCTCAACCCGGGCGATTTCAAGCGCCGCCTCGGACGGCCCGCCTTCGCGTGCGCTCAGGGTTTCGATCGTGTACATCGGCGGTATCAGGCTGGCGTCTTCGGTGAAATCGACCGTCATACCGTAGAGCGATTCGATCTCGCTCAGTGCCTGGCGCTTTTTATTGAGAATATAAAGCGCGATTTGGCCGGGTACGGAGACGCGGATCTCGGCGCTACGTTCGCGCAGGCCTTCTTCTTCGATTGCTCTTAGGACATGCACGGCGGATGAAGACGTGGCCCGCACGACGCCGGTGCCGATGCAGGTAGTGCACACTTCCGTCGCGGTCTCGAGCAGGCTGGGGCGCAAGCGTTGGCGTGACAGCTCCAGCAAGCCGAACGGGCTGATGCGGCCAATTTGAATGCGCGCGCGATCATTGCGCATGGCTTCCTTGAAGCGCCGCTCGATATTGCGCTGGTTGCGGTTCTCGTCCATGTCGATGAAATCGATGACGACGAGGCCGGCCAGATCGCGCAAGCGCAACTGGCGGGCAATTTCGTCCGCCGCTTCCTGATTGGTCTTAAGTGCGGTTTCCTCGATCGTCCGCTGCTTGGTGGCGCGGCCCGAATTGACATCGATCGAGACCAGCGCTTCGGTCGGGTTGATGACGAGATAGCCGCCGGAGCGCAATTGCACCTGGGCGCTATACATGGCGTCCAATTGGCTCTCGATCTGGTAGCGGGCGAAGAGCGGAATGCGGTCGCGGTAGGGCTGCACCTTGGCGCCGTGGCTCGGAATCAGGGTGCGCATGAAATCCTTGGCGATGCGGTAGCCGTCATCGCCTTCGACCAGAATTTGATCGATATCGCGCGAATAGAGGTCGCGGATCGAGCGCCGAATCAGATTGGCTTCTTCGTTTATCAGGACAGGGGCGCTCGATTCCAGCGTCGCCTCGCGGATGCCTTCCCATTGGCGCAGCAAATATTCGAAATCGCGTTTGATCTCGGCCCGCGTGCGGGCGAGGCCAGCGGTGCGCACGATCATCGCCATGCGGGCCGGAAC
Organism: Rhodospirillaceae bacterium; assembly: GCA_018666805.1. Classification (GTDB taxonomy): domain Bacteria; phylum Pseudomonadota; class Alphaproteobacteria; order UBA828; family UBA828; genus PTKB01. The sequence continues at coordinate 16,816 of JABIXB010000099.1, forward strand.
CTTGAGTTCCTTGGTAATCGTCTTAAGGCGCTTGCGGTCTTCCGCGTTGACGATTTTGCGCGAAATTCCGCCGCCACGAACGGCATTCGGCATCAGTACGCAATAGCGCCCGGCCAGGGAAAGGTAGGTCGTCAGTGCCGCACCCTTGTTGCCGCGCTCCTCCTTGACCACCTGTATCAGCATGATCTGGCGCTTTTTGATCACTTCCTGGATCTTGTAGCGCCGCGACAGCAGCGAGCGGCTGACATGGAGGCGGCGCTGCGCTTTATCGTCTATTTCGTCGCCGCCCAGGGTCTCGACTGATTCATTGGCTTTGGCGACGCGGTTTTCGTTCGGTGCGATTTCCTCATCGCCCGAATCTTCCGCTGCGGCCGCGACTTCTTCCTCGGATACGGTATCTTCTTCCGCCGCATCTGATTCTTCTTCAGATGCCGCTTCCTGTTCCACCGTTGCATCGCCATCCGTGCTGTCGGCGGCGATTTCTACATCGTCACTCTCTTGCTCTTCTGGCTTTTCTTGATCCTCGTCGCTGGCGGAGGCTTCTTCTACCTCGCCAGCGCCGTCGGCCTCGCTATCCTCAGGCGTGTCATTTTCCGAGATAGTGTCGCCGCGGCTGCCGGACGCGGCCATCGAATCGGCGCTCTCGGCCTCTTCGTCAGACTCGTCCGCGCTCTCATCCACTGCTGCTTGCTGTTCGGCAAACAGTGCCTCTCTGTCGGCAACGGGGATTTGGTAATAATCGGGATGTATCTCGCCGAACGGCAAAAAGCCGTGGCGATTTCCGCCATATTCGACAAAAGCAGCCTGTAACGAGGGCTCAACCCGCATTACCTTGGCAAGATAGAAATTTCCTTTTAGCTGCTTCTTCGTCGAAGTTTCGAAATCAAATTCTTCGAGTCGCGTTCCATTCGCCACCACCACGCGGGTTTCTTCCGCATGGCTGGCGTCGATAAGCATTCTTTTGACCATTTGTCGGGTTTCTCCGCGACGATACCGCATCCGCTGCGAACGAGGCGCGCTGGTAACGTCGGATTTGGGAAGCTGAATGCCCAGCGCAACGCGCCGTCGAACTCGGCAGGAAGCTTTCCTGCCATGACGGTGGCTGCGGGGCCGATTTATGCCGGAAATGGTCCGGCTGCAGCTTCGCTTGTGTCATCAATTTCATCTTGTTCCGATAGCAACCCAAAATAATACGTTGCGGACTTCCTTCAACTTAACAGGCATCCGCTGGATTTTCGGGTTGAAAAGCCACCTCTAAAGGTAGACTGGTGAATTATCAAAACCTTTGTTCGCGTCGGCATAATAAGCCGAGGGGCAGGCAAGGACAAATGTTTTAACGTTGTTTAATACGATTCTAATCTTCGAAGGGCGCAAAAATGGGGCAAAAATGCTAGGCTTTGGCATTCTCCAACCAATAGGTGATTCGCTCTCGTGAAGCGCTCATTCTGGCTTTTTTTGGCTGTGCTGACAGTGTCGGCGGCGTTTTTCAGCCATTCTTTGCAGGCACGGCCAACCATAAAGGGCGCGCGCGTCGGTCAATTTGCCGATGCCACGCGGTTCGTGCTCGACCTCAGCGAAAATACGGCGTTTCGCATTTATACCCTGGCCGATCCCTACCGCCTGGTGCTCGATCTGCCCGGCGCCGGCTGGGCGCTCGGCAAGAAAAGCCTGGTGCTTCACCAAGGGTTGGTGGAAACCGTCCGTTTCGGCCAATTCCAAACCGAGACAGCGCGCATTGTTGTCGACCTGAACGCGCCTGCCGAAGTCAATCAGGCCTTTATACTGCCGCCGGGTACGTCAAAGAATTACCGTCTCGTCATAGACCTCGACGAGGTCGCCAGCCAGTCCTTCCGGCCATCGACACTCGGTTCGGTAAAATTCGCTGAACCGGTCACCTCATTACGCCAGCCCCGCTCGCCCGAGAACGAACCGGCCGCCAAGCTGACTATGGTATTGCCGCCGGATAAGCCAAAGCCGGCGACCGGGCGCCGGGTCAACGCGGCCAATCATTCCACCGCCCGCCTGGTCGTTATTGACCCAGGCCATGGCGGCGCCGACCCCGGCGCGGTGGCTGGCGCAAACATCTATGAGAAAAACATCACGTTGGCGGCAGCCAAGGCTTTGCAATTATTGCTTGATGAGATGGGGCATAAGGCGATCCTGTCGCGCCGCGGTGATAAATACCTCACCTTGGCCGCGCGGGCGCAAACCGCTCAGGACCGGGATGCCGATCTGTTTGTCTCGTTGCATGCCGATAAGCATTCAAACAGCAAGGTGCGCGGTGCAGCCGTCTACACCTTGTCCGAGAAGGCGTCCGATGCGGAAACCGAAGCCCTGGCGCAGCGTGAAAACGAGGTCGATGCCCTGTTCGATGTGAATTTCTCGCAGGAATATGATGAAGAACTGCGCAAGATATTGATATCCCTGGTGCAGCGCACGACCATGACCTGCTCGGCCAAATTCGCTGGCGAGCTCATTCCCGAACTTGGAAAATCGACCAAATTACTCGGCCGCACCCACCGCTTTGCCGGCTTCAGGGTGCTGAAGGCGCCGAAGGTGCCATCGGTTCTGGTCGAAATGGGCTATCTCTCGAACAGCAAGGATCGCCGCTTGCTGCTGTCCGAAGACGGGCGTTATGCCCTGATGAACCGGGTGGCAAACGCGATTGCATCTTATTTTGTCGTTCATGAAACATGTTGAGCGCGCCATAACAGCGCCACATTTTCGTCGTTTATCAGCCACACTCAAACGCGAATTACACCAACGCACGGGCCAACGCACGATATGAAAATATTTCTCTATAGCCTGGCCGGGCTCGTGCTTGTCGCCGTGATTGTCGTCGCGGTCGTGGTCTATCTGTTCTATCACTACGGCCAGGATCTGCCCGATCACAAGCAGCTTGCCGCCTATGAACCGGCCACCATGACCCGCGTGCATGCCGGCGATGGCCGGCTGGTGGCTGAATATGCCGCCGAAAAGCGGGTCTTTGTTCCGATCGGCGCCATGCCGAAACGCGTGGTCGATGCGTTTCTCTCCGCCGAAGACAAAAATTTCTACGATCATTTCGGCCTCGATCCGATCAGTGTCGCCGGCGCGCTCATTCAAAACATCGGTAATTTCGGCTCGGACAAGCGCCTGGTCGGCGCCTCGACGATCACCCAGCAGGTCGCCAAGAATTTCCTCCTCACCAACGAGACCTCGATGGAGCGCAAATTCAAAGAGGCCATTCTCGCGATCCGGATTGAAGGCGCATTCACCAAAAATCGTATCCTCGAGCTTTATCTCAACGAGATTTACCTCGGCTACCGCTCTTTTGGCGTTGCCGCGGCGGCGTTGAATTATTTCAACAAATCGCTCGACGAACTCAGCCTTGCCGAGGCGGCCTATCTCGCCGCGCTGCCGAAAGCGCCGAACAATTATCACCCGGTCAAGAAATACGAGGCCGCCGTTGCCAGGCGCGATTGGGTGCTGTCGCGCATGACTGAAAACGGAAATGTCAGTGCCAAGGAAGCCGAAATCGCCGCACTGACGCCGCTTCGAACCGCCAAACGCGATGCGGAGGAGTTCGTTGAAGCCGCTTTTTTCACCGAGGAAGTCAGGCGCTGGCTGTTTGACAAATTCGGCGAAGCCGAGCTTTACGAGGGCGGCCTGTCGGTGCGTACGACGCTCAGCCCGGCAATGCAGAGCCATGCCGACAAGGCGCTGCGTGACGGCTTGATCGCCTATGACCGGCGCCATGGCTGGCGCGGGCCGCTCGCCAATATCGGCCCTGATCAGGACAATTGGATAGAACGTTTCAACGCCATCGAACTCACCCTGCCGAGCGTCCCGTGGCGCCTCGCTTTGGTTGTCGGGATGGCGGCTGAGGCGGCGCAGTTCATCTTCGCCGACGGAGAGGGGGGTGAACTGCTGCTCGCCCAGTTGAAATGGGCGCGGGCGGCGCTGGAAGACCAGAAACGCGGTGGCAAAATCACTCACCCGGCAGATGTGCTGGTTGTCGGCGACGTTGTACATGTCGAGGCCGTGCCGGCAAACGAAGAGGCGCCGGCCGGCTTCGCGCTGCGTCAAATACCCGATGTGAGCGGCGCTTTGGTGGCGCTCGATCCGCACACGGGGCGTGTGTTGGCGCTTTCCGGCGGCTTTGATTTCGCCCTCAGCCAGTTCAACCGCGCCACCCAGGCAAACCGCCAGCCCGGCTCGGCGTTCAAGCCTTTCGTCTATCTCGCCGCGCTCGACAATGGTTTCACGCCGGCGTCGGTGGTGCTCGATGCGCCTTACGTGATCGACCAGGGCGAGGGGCTCGGCAAATGGAAACCGGAAAACTATTCGCAGAAATTTTATGGCCCGAGCACGCTGCGTCTTGGCCTCGAAAAATCGCGCAACCTGATGACTGTGCGCATCGCTCAATATCTCGGCATGGACACCATCTCCGGCTACGCCAAGCTCTTTAACATTCATCCAAACTTACCCCTCATGCCGTCGATGGCGCTCGGCGCCGGGGAGACGACCGTGCTCAGGCTGACCACCGCTTACGCGATGCTGGTTAATGGCGGGCGTTATATCGAACCGGCATTCGTCGAGCGTATTCAGGACCGCCATGGCCAGACGGTCTACACAAGGGACGGGCGCGACTGTGGCGGCTGCGCGGATCTGCGCTGGGAAAAACAAGCACCGCTCCTGCTGCCAGACATGCGCGAGCAAGTAGCCGACCCCTTAAGCGCTTATCAGACCGTCTCGATGCTGGAGGGCGTGGTGCTGCGTGGCACTGGGCGCTCGATCAAGGTGCTCGGCAAACCGATCGGCGGCAAGACCGGCACAACGAACCAGTTCCGCGATGCCTGGTTCGTCGGCTTCTCGCCCGATCTCGCGGTCGGCGTCTATATTGGATTCGATCAACCGAAGACGCTTGGACGACGCGAAAGCGGCGGCAAGGTGGCGGCGCCGATCTTCCGCGAATTCATGCGCCACGCTCTGGCCGATACGCCGGCGGTGCCGTTCCGCGTGCCGTAAGGTATTCGCTTTCTCCGCGTCGACAGCAAGACCGGCCTGGCCGCCGGCGAGGGCAGTAAAGACGTCCTGGTCGAGGCGTTCCGCATCGGCACCGAGCCGCGCCCGGCGAGCGAACGGGCGGACGGTAGCGATACGCCTGTTTTGACCGAAGGGGTCGGCGGTTTATACTAGAGCAGAACTTGGTTTGCCGGAATCGCCTCAGCGATCCGACAAACCATGTTCCGATCTGAGCGAGTCTAACGCCTCCTCACTCTTTAAATTTTGCAACGAACACCGAGAAGCAGATTATGCGCGCCGATATTCTTTCCCTGGCCGACCAAATCAAGCAGTCCATGGTTCTGCTGAGGAGGCATCTTTGACTTCGATCAGGCAAATAAGGATCTGGAAGAACTGAACCTCCGCGCCGAGGATCCGGAGCTGTGGAACGACCCCGAGGCGGCGCAAGCGGTGATGCGTGAACGCACCCGGCTCGATCAGGCCATTACCGGTTACAACTCTTTGCAGCAAGAACTCGACGACGCCGTCGCCTTGGCCGAATTGGCCGAAGAGGAAAAGGACGAAGAGAGCTACGGCGAAGCGGCGGGTGACTTGCGCGAGCTGCAAGCCCGGGCCAAGAAGCTCGAACTGGAAAGCCTGCTGTCGGGCGAGGCGGACATCAATGATTGTTTCCTCGAAGTTCATGCCGGCGCCGGTGGCACCGAATCGCAGGATTGGGCCGAGATGCTGTTGCGCATGTATGTCCGCTGGTCCGGCGCCAGCGGGCGCAAGGTCGAGTGGATCGAGGAAAGTGCCGGCGAGGAGGCCGGTATCAAATCGGCGACCATCAAGATCACCGGGCCGATGGCCTATGGCTGGCTCAAGACGGAAAGCGGCGTGCACCGCCTGGTGCGGATCTCACCCTTCGATTCGAATGCGCGGCGCCATACCAGCTTCGCATCTGTTTGGGTTTTTCCGGTGATCGACGACAGCATCGATATCGCCATCGAAGAGAAGGACCTACGCATCGATACCTACCGTGCCTCGGGCGCCGGCGGGCAGCATGTCAACCGCACCGACAGCGCGGTGCGCATCACCCACCTGCCGTCCAACATTGTCGTGCAGTGCCAGGCTGAGCGCTCGCAACACCGCAACCGCGCTGCCGCCATGTCGATGCTGAAGGCGCGCCTCTATGAAGCGGAATTACAGCGCCGCGAAGAAGAATCGCAGGCCCTGAACGCGCAGAAAAGCGAAATTGGCTGGGGCCATCAAATACGCTCTTACGTCCTGCAGCCCTACCAGTTGGTCAAGGATCTCCGTACCAATATAGAGAACACCAACCCGGATGCGGTGCTTGATGGCGATCTCGACGAATTTATGGCTGCTTCCCTGGCCCAGCGCATTGGCGTGCTGGGTGATGCACCCGAGGGTGGTGAGGAAGATCAGCCGAGCGAAGCGTAAAGCTCCGGCGCCATGCCCGAGGCGCTGCGCGCCGCTTCGTTGAACGGGGCTTTCAGAATTCCGCCATAATATTTGCCGACGAGGGCGCGCCAGGTTTCGACCTCGGGCAGGCCGCGTGCGCGGCAGAGATGATTGAACCAGCGCGTGCCGGCGGCGACGTGGCTGATTTCTTCTTGGTAAATAACTTCGAGAATATCGGCGCTTGAATTGTCTCCGGCGCGGCGCAGACGGGCGATCATGTTCGGCGTCACGTCGAGCCCGCGCGCTTCGAGCACCATTGGCACGACGGCGAGGCGGGCGAGGGGATCGTGTGCAGTTGCCATCGCCGCCTGCCACAAACCGTCATGCGCCGGCAGATCGCCATAGCATGCGCCGAGATCGTTGAGGCGCCCTTGTAATAAATTAAAATGGCGCGCTTCGTCCTCGGCGACGCCAAGCCAATCGGCGTAAAATTCGCCGGGCCAGTCTTCGGCGCCGAAGCGGCCAATTAAATCCCAGGCCAAATCAATTGCATTCAGTTCGATATGAGTGACGGCATGAAGCAGGGCGATGCGCCCTGCCGTGCCGCCGGTCCGCCGGCGCGGCATGTCGCGCGGCGGCAAGAGCTCGGGCCTGGCCGGGCGCGCCGGCCTTTCCGGCATGGCGATATGTTGTTTTCCGGCCGGCAAATTACCGGCGCGCCATGCCGCCACAAGGCAAAGCGTGCGCGCTGCTTTTTCGGGCGCGTCCGCTTCGCACAAAACCGCGCGCGCGGCGGTGGCCAGGTTAGTGCCCCCTATCATAGTTCAGTGGCACGTAGGATCGCTTTCCCCGTTTCCTCGGCAGGAGGGGACGCGAAGGCGATGTGGGCGCATCGACGAGCGTTCCCGACGCCCCGAGGAAGCGGGGAAAGCGACCCGTCGGGCGGTGCTCGGAGGCCCCCGGACATCGTCGCGCGGCACTTGCGATGCTCTGGCATCGCGGCACGCCGCGCTCCTTGCCGGAAACCTCCGAGCACCGTCCTACGTTCCGCTGAACTATGATAGGGGGCACTAAAGTTCATCAAGCGCCGTCAAGACCGCCTCGACATGGCCGGTAACTCTCACTTTGCGCCAAATTTTGACGACCTTGCCTTTTTCATCGATGAGAAAGGTCGAGCGCGAGATGCCCATATAGGTGCGGCCGTAATTCTTCTTTTCCTGCCAAACGCCATATTCCTCGCAAATCGTCCCGTCCTCGTCCGATACCAGGGTGAAGGGCAGGTTATATTTGCTTTTGAATTTGTCGTGCCGGGCAACGCTATCCTTGGAAACACCAACGATCTCGGCATTACGGTCGGCAAATCTCTGTTGGAATTGGGCGAATTCGCAGGATTCCTTGGTGCAGCCCGGCGTATCGTCTTTGGGATAAAAATAAAGCACCACTTTCTTGCCCTTCAGGGACGACAGCTTGAGCGACCCACCGCCATCACAGGGTGCGTCGAAATCGATCGCCTTGGTGCCTTCGCTAATTTCCTTACTCACATTTTCTCCATTTCTTCTTCGTCTTTGATGGCTTGCGCCGGTTGGCTGATGAATACGGCATAATAGCCGCGTACCTTCTCTTCTGTCGCCATCAGCAGTGCCTTCACTTGATCGAATGTCTCGACCCTGGCGGCCTCGGCCAAGGCCAGGCGGACACCGGCCGGATATTGATTTTCTTCGCGGCTCACGCCAACCGTCAGTCTGAGCAGGGCCTGCAGGCGGCGCAACAGGCGGCAGGCCTTGGCCATATCGAGCGCCGCTTCCCGTTCGATCACACCGCACGCGGCCAGCCGTTCAAATACTTTGTCCGTCTCGGCGGCAATGATTTCAGGATATTTATAAGCTTCGCGGAGCTGAAAATATTGCGCGATGAATTCAAGGTCGAGTAAACCGCCGCGCACATGTTTCAGTTTCCATACATTTTCGGTGAAGCGTTCCTTGTCGATCCGCTCGCGCATATCGGCGACGTCACAGACGAGTTGTTTCTTGTCACGTTGGCGGGTCAGTACGTTCAGGATTATCGCCCTCACATCGGCGGCAAGAGCCGGCGCGCCGGCGATCACCCGGGCGCGGGTCAGTGCCATATGTTCCCAGTTCCAGGCGGACTTATCCTGATAGTCGGCAAAGCCGGTAACTTCGGAGGCGAGGGGTGAGGCGGCACCCGAGGGGCGCAGGCGGGCATCTATTTCATAGAGCTTGCCTTCCGGTGTGAGCGCGCTCAGGGCCGTCACCAGACGTTGGCTCAAGCGGCCATAATACTGGCTGAGGGGGAGGGCGCGCGGCCCATCCGATTGGCTCTGATCCGGCTCACTGCCGCGATATATAAAGAGGACATCGAGATCCGAGGAAAAGGTCATCTCCCGCCCGCCGAGCTTGCCGAGACCAACGATGATGAATTCGCCGCCCGGCATGGTGCCGTGCGCGCGGCAAAACTCTTCCTCCACATGCGGCAGCAAACAGTTCAAATTCGCCTCGGCAACATCGCTGAGCGCTACGCCGGCGTCTTCGCCGGATATCATGCCGCGTAAGAGCTGCATGCCGATCTGAAATTCGCGGTCATGGGTCCAGCGCCGGGCCGCGTCCAATAGATCCTGGAAATCGGCGGCCTGGGCCAGGCTATCGCCGAGATTTTCTGTCAATTCGCCAACTTCGCCGACCGGTTCATAGAAGCGCCCGGTCAATACGCCATCGAGCAGGGTTGGATGGCGGCTGAGATGTTCGGCCAGGCTGGGCGCGCTGCCCATAATTTCGGCAAGCGAATCCAATAGGCCGGGGCGGGCATAAAACATCGAAAAGAGCTGAACGCCGGCCGGCAGATTGGAGAGGAATTCATCGAAGCGCCGGAATGCCGCGTCGGGGCTGACGGTCTGCGAAAATGCGCCTAAGAGACCAGGCATTAACTCGGTCAGGAGTTCGCGCGCGCGCGGACTGCGCGTCGCCCGGATACGGCCATGGTGCCAGCCGCGCACCGTGGCTGATACCGCGTGGCCATCGCTAAAGCCAAGACTGCGCAGGGTTTGCAGGGTATCCGGGTCGTCCTCGGTCCCGGTAAAAACCAAATTGCCGCCGGTGCCGGCAAGCTCCGGCGAGTCTTCGAACAGATCGGCATAGTGCGTTTCAACCCGCGACAAATGGAATTTTACGTCGCGGGACAAGTCTTCAACATCGTCGTAACCCATGAAACAGGCGATCGCGGCGAGCTCGTCGGCCTCCTTCGGCAACAGATGGGTCTGTTCATCGGCGACCATCTGCAGGCGGTGTTCGAGGCGGCGTAAGTAACCGTAAGCGGCGACCAGGTCAGAAACCACGCCGGCATCGGCATGGCCGGCCTCGACCAATGCCTGCAGCGCCTGGCAGGTGGCTCGCTGGCGCAGGCCGGCCTCCTTGCCGCCCCAGATCAATTGCTGGGTTTGCGCATAAAATTCGATTTCGCGGATGCCGCCGCGCCCGACCTTAATATCGTGCCCGGCCACGGCGATTTCATGATGCCCCTTATGGGCATTGATTTGACGTTTGATCGAGTGGATATCCTCAATCGCGGCGAAATCAAGGTATTTGCGCCACACAAAGGGCACCAGGCGGCTGAGGAATTGTTCGCCGACCGCCTGATCGCCGGCCACCGCGCGCGCCTTGATCATGGCGGCGCGTTCCCAGTTTTGCCCGAGGCTTTCATAATAATGTTCCGCCGCCGCGGTCGAGACGGCAAGCGGCGTGGCGCTGGGGTCGGGGCGCAAGCGCATGTCGGTGCGAAATACATAACCATCGGCGCTGCGCTCGCCCATAATCACGACCAGCTCACGCACCATGCGGTGCAGGCCCTGCTGCGGCCCGTCATCGCCGGCATAATCCACCACTTCGCCGTCGAACAGGACCAACAGATCGATATCGCTCGAATAATTGAGCTCATTGGCGCCCAGTTTTCCCATGCCGAGGACGACGATACCGCAGCCGGATTCCGGATTCTCGGGATTGGCGAGAGACATTTGTCCATTTTTGGCCGCCTGGCAAAGCAGGAAATTGAGCGCAATGGAAATCGATATTTCGGCGAAGCGGGACAGGCTCTGACAAACTTTCTCAAGCGGCCAAGCGCCGGCAATATCGGCCAGCGCAATGGCGAGAGCGGCGCTTCGCTTGGCGAGACGCAGGCCGGACATTACTTCCGGCCGGCCGCGTTGCCATAATTTTTCGCCCACGAGGGTTTTAAGCAAATCTTCGAACGCTTGGTCAAAACCTTGATTTGCCGTTTTTTGCAATAGCGCCGGATTATGGCGCAGGCCCTGGGAAAGGAATGGGCTGTTGCCGAAAATCGCCTCTAAGAACAGGCGGCCTTCTTCGCATGCCGCGAATTCGGTCATAAATTTGGCCAAATCCGGCTCATCGCTAGACCTTGCAGCAGCATTTTGCCGCCACATATCCAATTCTCGCTGGGCGCGCTCAGGTTCAGCGGGCTTCGGCGGTGGGGCGTTATCTGTTAAGAAAGACATAGCTGCCATGATTCAGCGAAACGCTTTGATTTATATCGTGAAATACCTCTGCACGTGCAACCTGCGCGACATAATAGGCCGGGTCAAGATTCCGGCGATAGGGCTGTTGTAGCTGTCTATGCATAAAGTCCTGAAACTTATCGTTCACATCGCCGCGGCCACATTCGGCAGCCTGGCAATTATATTCGCTGTGGCGTCATGGCGTTTGTCGAGTGGCCCGATTTCGATCGGCTTTCTCTCGCCTTATATCGAGGAAGCGTTTGAATCGGAGGATTTGAGCTACCGCCTCGAATTCGAGGATACCATTCTGACCTGGGCCGGATGGAACAGATCGCTCGATATTTTGATCACCGATGCGCACGCGGTTGGGCCCGAGGGCGAGGTATTGGCATCCGTGCCGAAGATTTCCCTCGGCCTCAGCGCGCTTTCGCTGCTGAAAGGGCAAATTGCGCCAACCAGCGTTGAGTTGCTCCACCCGGAAGTTCACCTCGTCCGCAATCTCGACGGCGGGTTGGAATTCGCTTTCGGTTCCGAATTCGAAGAACCCGATGAAACGGTAAATGAGCTGATTGCGGATTTCCTCGCCGCGCCCGGCACGGATCATCCGCTCGGTCAGCTCAAACGGATCAGCATTCTCTCGGCCGCATTGCGGGTTGACGATGAATTATTGGATCTGTCCTGGCACGCACCGGAGGCGGATTTAATTTTTGACCTTTATAGCGATCGAATTGATGGCGAACTTCTGGCCGATATTGAAGTTGCCGATGTTGCGCTCCGGGTCGTTGCGGCAACCGCGCTTGAGCGCGCCAACGGAAAGGTCCACACCAACATCCAATTTGGCGAGGTGGTGCCCGCGAAACTGGCCGCAATTTCGCCCAAGCTGGATGCGCTTAACGCTTTCAAGCTACCGATCTCAGGCGCTTTGGAATTTACCCTCAACCAGAACGGTAGTTTGACCGACAGGATAAGTTTTGACCTGGCCGGCGGCGCCGGTTCTCTGATGGTGCCGAAGATTCTACCCGCCCCGCCGAACATCGCCTCACTGCGGTTGCAGGGTGACGCGGACGCAAATTTTGATACGCTCAATCTCGCAAGTTTATTTATCGACACCGGCGGACCGACATTTAATTTCTCCGGGCAATTGTCAGGAATTTCCGACCAGACTGCTATTAGCGGCACATTCGAATTTACGGAAATGCCGTTTGACGATCTAAAAAATTATTGGCCCGACACGCTGATGACGAACGCCAGAAGCTGGATATTGGGCAATGTGTTTGACGGCGTGCTTTCAAATTTCACCGTCGATTTCGATATCAAGCCGGGTGAAATCGACCTGGTACAGAGCGGCGCGCGCCCCAATGCAATTGATGTCGATTTTAGTTTTCGTGATGCCACCGTAAATTATTTCCCCGAACAACCTTATGCCTTTGGTGTGGATGGCGAGGGCCATGTCGATGGCGCCAGCCTATCCATGAACATGCGCGACGGCACGATCGAGAATATGTACGCACCGAGCGGTGTCGCTTTGATCACCGATCTGATGCTTGATTCAGCAATGTTGACGATTATCGCCAATGTTGAAGGCCCGGCCGATAACGCGATCAGTTTGCTGGACGGTCCGAGGTTTGGCTATCCCAGTAAAATGGGCCTGAAGGGCGAACAATTCAGCGGCCATGTGATCGCCGAAATGGGGGTGCAATTGCCCTTTCGTAGCGATGTTACATTCGAGGAAGTGCAATTCGCTGCCGTTGCGCGCCTCGACGATCTCAACGTCCGCGATTTGTTCGGCGACTATGACGTAAGCAACGGGCAAATGCGCCTCACGCTGGACGAGAACAATATGGAAGTCGGCGGATCAATTGCTGTTGAAGGCATGCCCGCCGAAGTGAAATGGATTGAGAACTTTTCGCCCCAGGCGCCATTCCAAAGCCGCTACGATATTTCCGCGGTATTGGACCAGCAGGCGCGCGAGACCTTTGGTGTCAATGTGGCGCCATTCGCCAGCGGGCCGTTCGATATGAATTTCACATACACCGTCTCGCCGGACGGCGCGCAGCATATTGCAGCCGCCCTTGGCGCCGAGGACGCACTCATTGAAATTCCTGAACTGTTCTGGGAAAAACCGATCGGCGAGCGCGCCTCGATCCTCGTTCTGGCGCGCCTTGAAGATCATAAAAATGTCGAGGTTACGAATTTCGAATTGAATTCAATGGACCTCAGGGTCAAGGGGCGGGCCGAAATTGGCCCGCAGCATGGCAACCTGATTAGCGCCGAGTTGAGCAGCGTCCAACTCGGAGACAATGATGTGACGGTCAGCTACAAGCGTGATGCCGACGACAACATCGTTCTTGATGTCGGTGGCAAAAGTTTGGATTTGCGCCCCTATATCAAGCAGTTGCGCGATACGGATCAGGATAATCTGCCGCCATTTATTCTTGAAGCCAATGTCGAGCGCCTGATTACCCGTGCCGATCAGCAGATTACCGATGCGCGCGCGCGCGCCGTTAATACCGCCGAGCGCCTGGAATCGGCAATTCTCATCGGCACGCTCACCTCGGGCTCGGAATTTCGTCTCGTTCTCGAACCCGATGGCGCGGCCAAGCGCCGCCTGGTTGTGCGTTCAAACGATGCCGGCTCCGTCGCCCGGGCGTTCAATATTTATGACGATGTTATCGGCGGCAGTCTGGTGCTCGACGCGACCATCCATGACGATCAGCCGGGTGCTCCAGTAGAAGGCGAAGTTCGAATTGAGGACTATAAGGTCATCAATGCGCCCACATTGGCGCAAATTCTGGCGGTCGCCTCCTTCACCGGCATATTTGATGCCCTGCAGGGCGAAGGCATCACATTTTCCAACTTCCATCTGCCATTTTCTCTGAAGGACGGCATTGTGACTGTCGAACGCGCGCAAACCGCCGGTTTCTCGATCGGTGTAAACGCTTCGGGTAAGGTTAATCTCGACAATGGCAGGGTAGACATGCGCGGAACCATCGTTCCGGCTTACGCGCTCAACAGTATTCTCGGCAATATCCCCTTGATCGGCGATCTATTGGTCGGCGGCGAGGGCGAAGGTATTTTTGCCGCAACTTTCTCGGTAAAGGGCACCACGGAAGAGCCGAAAGTGACGGTCAATCCGCTTGCCGCACTGGCGCCTGGATTCCTCAGAAACCTGTTCTCTATATTCGACGGGGAAAGCGACGTAACTGGCGACGAAGTTGAGGAGCCGGAGATCGTACAGCCGCGGCCCGAAACGAACCGTTAGAGAAATTTAGCCGCTCGCCGCTTCGTCGGGCTGCAGCGCGAGGTCGAACACCTGAGAAAATACTTCCGGCCCCTGCGCGCCGGAAACAGCGTATTTGCCGTCGAATATAAAGCAGGGCACGCCGGATATACCGAGCTGTTGCGCCTCGCGGGTTTCGGCGAGTGTTTGCTCGACACCCTCTTCGCTGGCGAGATAGGCTGCGGCCTCGGCTTCATCCAGCCCGGCCTCGCCGGCGACGGCAGCGAGAACATCGATATCGCCGATATCCTTGCCTTCCTCGAAATAACAGCGAAACAGGCCTTCGACCACGCTGTCCTGGCGGCCAAGTTTTAACGACCAACTGATCAGCCGGTGTGAAGCAACGGTATTGGGAACGCGTGTAATGGCGTCGAAGGCAAACGGAATTTTCTCCACCTCGCCGGCTTGCTCGATCGCCTGGTAGATTTCTGCAGCTTGCTCATCGCTGCCGAATTTTGCCCGCATATAGGTCTCCCGGTCGAGCCCAGCCGCCGGCATTTGCGGATTGAGCTGGAATGGCCGCCATTCGATATCCGGGATAATTTCAGGGCGCTCGGCCAACGCGCGTTCGAAGCGCCGTTTGCCAACGAAACACCAGGGACAAACCGTGTCCGATACGATTAAAACTCTCATGGCGCGAAGTATAGCCGCCAACGACTATCCGGGCGAGCCCCGTGCAAAGCGCTAACGTATTTGTGACCGCGCCCGGATAGAGACGCTGATTGCAAGACTACGCCGCGTTGGCGGCCAATGCAGTTGATAAGGCGCGCCCGATCAAGTCTTCCACTGAATCACCTGATTTGTATTCGGCGCTGCCAATGCTCGGGTGGATTTTCACCGGAGTGGCGATCTCAATGAGAGAATATTCGGTGAAACCCAATACGCCGGCCATTCGCTGCATCGTCGGGCTTGTCGCTTTAAGCGGGCTTTCCGGCAAGGCGATGCAGAATGTTGTGTCGTCGAGTCGGGCGCACAAGTCTTCACCGCGTACCAGGCGCGAAATCATGCCGCTCAACTGCTTCAATAAATGGTCCGCCGCGCTGTCGCCATACTCACCGCGGATTTGGTTGACTTCGGGCACGGCAATCACATTGAGAGAGAGCGATTTGTCCCAGCGCTCGGCATCCGCCACCAAGGTCTGCAAATGCTGGCGGAAAAATTCAGCGCTATAGAGCCCGGTGGTGTCGTCGCTCATCGCATGGTTTTTGCCGGCGCGATAGGCGTTCAACATATGACCGCGCAGCCGGTGTGAGCGAACGCCCATCGTCGCCCGCGCGCGCAATTCGTCGCCATTGAGGGGCAAGGAAAATGCCGCCGTCGCGCCGTGCTGATAGGCTTGCGCGATATGCTCAGGATCGGCCGAACAAACCGTCAGGATCGGCATGTGAAAGAGAGTGGGGTTGCGCCGGATATCGTCGCAGGTATCGAGCGCCGCCTGAAAGTTGTCATTTTCCGAGATCACGACAAATTCTATATCGGAGCCGCTGAGAGTTCCGAGAACATTGCTGCCAAGCCGCTCCGTTTCCAAGCGGGAAAATCCCTTCAAGGCTTCCTCGACACCGTCGTCACTGGCGCCGTCGCCACGCGCCAACAGGATATGGGGAGGATTGTCGGACTTCTCGGCATGCCAATTGTCGGCGCTGCCGGCGCCGAAAATGCGCAAGGTTTCATTTCTCCGGTTGAGCTCCGAGCGCATGGTGCCAAGACGCAGTGCGGCGCTCACATGCGCCTGAACCTGCTCGTCGCCGAACGGCCACTCGATCACTTCGTCAAACTGGGTGACAAATTCCTTGGACCAATCGGGCGCCCCATTTTCACCAATCATCAGGAGAATCGGGATATCGCATGATTCGTCGGAAGATTTAAGGTCGGAAATGATGCTCGCGCAGCTGCGGTCATTGAATTCGAGCCCCAAAAGCATAACTTCGGGGCGCTCATTTTGTGCCCGGCTGATCGCCTTGGAGGCGGATGTTTCGAGTAAATTTACCAAGCCAAGCCGGCGTAAACATTCGCTGACGAGATTAAGCGTTTTGAGGTTTCCGTCCGCAACCAGAACACGGGCCGAATTCACCATTTAAGAATCCCCGAACAATTATAGCGATTTGCAGATATATTCTGGGTTTTAGAGTATAAGAAATTCCCTAATAAGGTTTTAACATTTGCCCCGCACAGCGAATTGCGGCGCGCGGTTTATTGGCCGAAATAGGGCGCTACGGCGGCATCCGGCACCTTGTTCGGGCGATTCGTGACCAGATCCACACCCGACAAAAGGCCGCGCCCGCGCACATCTCCAAATATTTTCCCATTATCACTTTTGCCGGAGCTTGACCTTTAGCCAGCCGCGATAGAAAAACATGGGTCGGATGAATTTAATGAGGAGGGCGCCTGTTGGCCAGAAAGAGCCGCTACGATATCGATCTCGACCCCAATCCGGCGAACCATACGGCGCTTACCCCCTTGGACTTTCTCGCCCGGGCGGCGCTTGTGCATCCGGGGCGGACGGCGATCGTTCATGGTGCGCGGCGCCAGAGTTACGCCGATACCTATACGCGCTGCCGCCGCTTGGCCGGTGCGCTCGCGGCGCGCGGCATCGGCATCGGCGATACGGTCTCGTTGCTGGCGCCCAATATCCCGGAAACCCTGGAGGCGCATTTCGGCGTGCCCATGGCCGGCGCGGTGTTGAATGCGCTTAATACGCGGCTCGATGGGGCACTGATCGGGCGCCTGCTTGATCATGCCGAAAGTGTTTTGGTTATTGTCGACCGGGAATTCGCGCCGCTTCTCGAAGAAGCTCTCAGCCACAGCGGCCGGCGGCCCCATATCGTGGTGATCGATGACCCGGAAGGGGAGACGCCTCCGACATCGGGTTTCGGCGATCAATCCTATGAAGATTTTATTGCCGGTGGCGCACCGGATTTTGATTGGTCGCGCCCGGCCGATGAATGGCAGGCGATTACGCTCAATTACACGTCCGGCACGACCGGCAACCCAAAAGGCGTGGTCTATCATCACCGCGGCGCCTATCTGAACGCGCTCTCTAACGTTTTGGCGGCATCGCTCTCGGCGCACAGCGTCTATCTCTGGACCCTGCCGATGTTTCATTGCAATGGCTGGACTTACACTTGGGGCGTCACGGCGCTGGCCGGCACGCATGTTTGCCTGCGCCGGGTCGAACCGAAAAAGATATTCGAGCTCATCGCCGAGGAGCAGGTCACTCACCTGGCCGGGGCACCGGTCGTGCTCAATATGATCGCCAACGCGCCGCAAGAGGAAAAGCGCGCTTTCAGCCATCATGTCGATGTGACGGTTGGCGGCGCGCCGCCGCCGAGCGCAATTATTGCGGCGATGGAGAATATGGGCTTCCGCGTCACCCATCTCTATGGCCTGACCGAATGTTTCGGGCCCTCCCTGATCGCCGAATGGCAGGATGATTGGCCGGACATGTCGGTCGATGCGCGTGCCGCAAAAATGTCGCGCCAGGGGGTTCAAACCCTGGCCTTATCCGATGTCGCGGTCGCCGACCCGGAAACCGGCCAACGGCTTCCCGCCGACGGGCAATCGATGGGCGAAATCATGTTGCGCGGCAACACGCTGATGAAGGGCTATCTCGAAAATCCGGCGGAAACCGAAAAAGCCTTTGCCGGTGGCTGGTTCCATACCGGCGATCTCGGGGTGATGCATGAAGACGGCTATGTCGAACTGCGCGATCGCTCCAAGGATGTCATCATTTCAGGCGGAGAAAACATCTCGAGCGTCGAAGTGGAGAATGTTCTCTACCAGCACCCGCAGGTTCTGGAGGCGGCGGTAGTCGCCAAGGCGGATGAAAAATGGGGGGAGACGCCGCATGCCTTTGTCGATCTTAAGTCGGGCAGTGGCGAGGTCAGCGCAGAGAGTATCATCGGTTTTTGCCGCGACCATTTGGCACGCTTCAAAGTTCCCCGCGCCGTGGTATTTGGCCCCTTGCCAAAGACCGCGACCGGCAAGATTCAAAAATTCGTGCTGCGTGAGCGCGCGAATTCCTCATAATCAGGGGCTAGAGCAGAACATGGTTTGTCGGAATCGCCTAAGCGATCCGACAGACCATGTGAATCTGCTCTAACTATTTGATACTGATCGGATTCACATGATTAAATGGAATCGCAAAGCGTTTCCATTTAATCATGTTCCGATCTAAACCCGATAACCGAAACAAGGTGATACGAACCATGGATTTCTCCCTTTCGCCGGAACTGGAAGCGTTGCGCCAAAAAACAGGCGCGTTCGTCAAAGAGCATTGCATCCCCCTCGAAAGCCCGCGGGAATCGTTCGACGAGCATGAAAATATACCGCTGGAGAAGCTCGCCATTCTGCGTGACAAAGCCAAGGCAGTAGGCCTGTGGGCGCCGCAAATGCCAAAGGAACTCGGCGGCATGGGCCTTACCATGGCCGAGCAGGCGGTGATTTACGAGGAAGCCAATTATTCGATTTTCGGACCGGCAGCGCTCAACTGCTCCGCGCCCGACGATGGCAATATGCGTCTCCTTTCGATGGTCGGCACCGAAGAACAGAAAAAAATATGGTTGCAGCCGATTATCGACGGCAAGGTGCGCTCGGCCTTCGTCATGACCGAGCCACACCCCGGCGCCGGCTCGGACCCGGCCGGGATGATGCGCACCAAGGCCGAGAAAAAAGGCGATAAATGGGTCGTGCACGGCCGCAAATGGTTCATCACCGGGGCCGGCGCTTCGGATCATTTCATTCTGATTGCGCGTACCTCGGATGACCCGCGCAATGGCCTTAGCGCCTTTCTCTTCCACAAGGACCAGCCGGGCTGGGAAATCGTCCGCAAGGTGCCGATCATGGGGCCCGAGGAACATGGCGGCCACTGCGAGTTGCGCTTTGACGGCCTCGAAATCGCCGAGGAAAACATCCTGATGAAGCTCGGCGACGGCCTGCGCGCGACGCAAATCCGCCTCGGCCCGGCTCGTTTGACCCATTGCATGCGCTGGCTCGGCATGGCCAAGCGCGCCATGGCGATCGCCGCCGACTACGCCAAAGAGCGTGAATCCTTTGGCGAGACCCTGGCCGAGCATGAAGGCGTACAGTGGATGTTGGGCGAGGCCGCCATGCAAATCCACACCGGCCGCCTGCTCACCATGTATGCCGCCTGGAAACTCGATCAGGGCGACAGGGCGCGCAAGGAATTGTCGATGGCCAAGGTTGAGGTCGCGGAGATGCTCAACAGCGTGATCAACACCTGCATTCAGATTTGCGGCGCGCGCGGCTATTCGCAGGATACGCTGCTCGAATGGATGTATCGCTATGCGCGCCAGGCCAAATTGGTCGATGGTGCATCAGAGGTCCATAAAATGGTTATGGCGCGCTTCTTTATGCAGGAGGGCACCGATTTTTGGTCGTGGGACCATTAATCCTTAATCCTTCGTAAAGACTCCCCGGTCAGAATAGCTTTCGGTACGGAAGTTTTCATTTTGTTATGTTGGATGGGGATCGGTCATGGCACGGAATTCAAACGAATTGTTCAAGCGGGCGACGGCGGAAATTCACGCGCTCGGCGACGAGATAACGGAGCGCAAATCAGCCGAAGCGGGGGGCAACACGCTCACCGCCGAAATGCGTGCCGCGAGCGCCATGTTGCGCGCTGGACTTGAATGTCACGGCAAAGAAGCGCGCGGCCTCAGCCTGAATATGTTGGCCAATACGCTTAATGCGGCACAGGATTCGGAAAAGCATCCTGTCCACAACGGGCCCAACGGTCTGCGCATACGCGCCCAAGCGGACAAGATGGTGCAGGCCACGTTGGACGCCGAGAGCGCAACCCGCTAGAGCAAATCCCGAGCAGGTGGAATCACCTGCGACGACGCATTTGCTTGAATCGAAAAGAGATAGAGCCTTTCGCGCGAACGAAGGTGAACGTGAAAGACTCTAGATCACCTCCGCGGCGAAGCTTTCGAGCATCGCGTTATATTCTTCGGGCGCCTGCCAGAACGGCGCGTGCCCCAGTCCGTCCATTAAGTGAACCTGGCCACGCCATAGATTTCCGTAGGTGGCCGCACCAATAAATTCATTATTGACGAACTGTTCGGCGGCGCCATTGATGACCGCCGTTGGCACGCTGGTTTGCGCCAGGATTTCCGCCTGATCACCGCCCTCGCCGGCGACAAAGGCGGCAAACATCATGCGCCGCGCCCGGCCATCCGTTCGCAGCGCTCCTTTCAATACCCAATCCGCCACGGGCGCGCCCGGCTCGAGCGCCGTTCCGGAAAATCTCCCCGCCTCTTCGGCGTTCCATAGTTCCTGTCCGGCGAGCGCCGTTGTCTCATTCATATGAAACCCAGCGCTGATATCGTCCATGCTGGCACGGTGAATCGGCGGCGTGCCGGTTAATACAATGCCGGCGATGCCGGAAAAATGCGGCATCATCTCAATCGCCACATGGCCGCCGAGCGACCAGCCGACGATTACCGCCCGTTCGATGCCAAGTCCGTTCAACACCGCAATTGCCGCATCTGCGTAGCCGGCCATGCAATAGCTCGCTTTGGGGTCTGGCGCATCTTCCGAGGCGCCGTGCCCCGCCAGGTCCATGGCGATCAAGCGGTGGTTGGCCGCCAGGCCGCTCGTAAACTGCTTATGCCAGACTTCTTTGCTGGCTGAATTACCATGCACAAACAGCAGGGCCGGGCCGGTCTCGCCCGCCATTTGAATAGCTATATCGCCATGTTTGCTGGCAATCATTATTTCGCTCATATCCCACTCACGTTCATGTGTTGCAAATATTACGGGTAAGCCGCTCAGACTGTCGTTATAACATGTCCGCCGCCAGCGGGCCGCAATGAGACAAGAGGAGTGCCGCGCCATGTCATCAACCGAGCTGCCGCCTAAGAGCGAGCCGGCACTGCGCATCTTCGCCATGCCGAAAGACGCCAATGCCAATGGCGATGTGTTTGGCGGTTGGGTCATGGCGAATATGGATTTGGCCGGCGCCGTTCCCGCCGTCGAGCGCGCCGGCGGGCGTATCGCCACGGTTGCGGTCAATGGCATGCGCTTTCATCAGCCCATATCGGTCGGCGATTTGGTCACCTGCTATGCGCAAATCTCCTCGACCGGCACGACCTCGATATCGGTTGTTGTCGAGACCTGGGCCAAGCGCCGCCTCACGGCGGCTCAGATCAAAGTCACCGAGGGCACCTTCGTCTATGTCGCAATCGATGAACATGGCGCCAAGCGTGCTCTGCCACCGAGCGTTTAAGCGCGTGCACAAGCGACGCCCTCCAGGCGCCCTGGAATGAACGAAGGCGCGTCCGAGGCGCAGTTCTCCAAGCGGCGAAAATGGCTTTCCATTGGCCTGCTATCGCTCTGTGTGGTGATGGCACTCTCCTTGTGGTTCTCGGCGACGGCGATCATGCCATCGCTCAAATCGGAATTTACCTTCTCCGATGACCATGCCGCTTTGCTGACCAGCAGTGTCGCGGTCGGTTTTGTCTGCGGTACGCTGATAAGTGCCGTTATCGGCCTCTCCGATCGCATTCAGCCGCGCCGCCTGTTCATGCTTTCGGCCCTGGCCGCCGCCGCCGCCAATGGCGCCATTCTCCTGATCGAACCGACCTCGTGGGGTGTCATCGCGCTGCGCTTTATCACCGGGGCCAGCATGGCCGGGGTCTATCCGGTCGGCATGAAGATGGCCGCAACCTGGGCCAAAAAAGATACCGGCCTGTTGGTCGGACTGCTAGTTGGTGCGCTCACCATCGGCTCAGCCTTTCCGCATCTCTTCAATGCGGCGGGCGGTATCGATTGGCGTTTTACCCTGGCCGCGACAACCGCGCTGGCACTCGGCGCGGCCCTGTTGGTCAATTTTGTCACGCTTGGCCCGGCGCTCGGCATGCGCTCGCGCTTTGAGCCCGCCGCCATGCTCAAGGCATGGACCGACAAAGCCTTGCGTCTCGCCAATCTCGGCTATTTCGGCCATATGTGGGAACTCTATGCCATGTGGGCCTGGATCGGTGTCTTTCTCCAGGCGAGCTTTCTCACCCGCCCGGAGATAGCCGATGGCGAGGCCAAGTTTCTTGCCAATCTGGCGAGTTTCGCGGTTATCGGTGTTGGCGCCGCCGGCTGCCTGTTGGGTGGCCTGTTCGCGGACCGTGTCGGGCGTACCACCCTGACCATGGCGGCGATGGCGGTAAGCGGCACCTGCGCCCTGGTGGCGGGCGCCTTGTTCGGCGCCGAGCCCTGGCTGCTGTTGGTTCTTTGTCTGATATGGGGTGTCTCGGTGATTGCCGATTCAGCACAATTTTCGTCTTCCGTGATCGAGCTGTCGGAGGCGAGCAACATTGGCACCATGCTGACCATGCAAACCAGCATCGGCTTTATGATCACCCTCGCCTCAACCCATCTGATCCCCTATCTGGTCGAGATGGTGGGCTGGGGGTGGGCTTTCGCGCCGCTGGCCATCGGGCCGTTCTTGGGCTTTATCGCGATGGCCCGGCTGCGCGCCCACCCGGATTCAGTCAGGTTGGCGAACGGAAACCGCTGACAAATTCTTCGATATCAAATTTATTTGGCACGGCGGCCAAATGCGCCGGACAGGTGCGGCAATCGGAACTGCCAAAATTTAGCACCGGCACAGAAACGCCGGGCAGGGCACACAAACCCGCCATCAGCGTACATTCCGAGCCGCCAATCAGCGCCGCGACCTGACTGACGCGCCCGCCCAGTGTGAGCCGGTCGACATGCCAGCGCAGCGATTTGTCTTGTCTGAGGTGGCGTGCAACGCGCGCCTTGATGCCGCCCGGGCCATAAGCGCTGCCGCAATAAATATAACGCCCGGCGGGCAGCATAAGCGGTGACAGTGTGGAGATATCGAGCGTCATTTCCCGCGCCAAATCGATGGCCAGTAAATAGGCGCCGGAATCGGCGCTGATCATTTCGATATTGGGTGAACGGCTCACCAACCGGCCAATCGTGATTGTTTCGGGGGCGAATCAAAAAAGGCGCCAGCCTGGATTGGGACTTGGCGCCATTTAACGCTGAAAACCTATCTATTGAAACGCTTGCCTTGACGGAAAGCGGAAATCGTTCAGTCGGCCTCTTCAGTAAAAAACGTCATGACCTTGGAGAATATCGAGCTGCGCGGTTTCGGGTCCGAAGTAACGCCGACATGCGCTTGCTGCGCGGCAGCTATAAGATTCGTCCGTTCGTCACCGTCGCCGGAATCGGCCGGCGGCGCACCGGTGAGGTCCACATCGGGATTGTCATAGAGCAGAATGCTCTTGAAGCTGCCATCATCCTGCATGGCGTAATAGCCGATCTTGGCAATCGTATCGTCGTGGCCGCAGCGCTCGCGCGCATCCTGCTCGGCATCCTGACGGGTGTGGATGTCACCGGACGTAAACAGCTTGCCCTTCTTGAGTTCCTGGCGGAGTTTGCAAACGTAAATTTCGGTCACTGAAGACATTTTCCGCCCCTTTCGCTTCGTTGGGTTAACCTCTGTTATTATATGCTTGTAAATAGTTAATATTTTCTGTCCACAATCATATCCACAGTCATATCCACATCTCCCGGACCCCTATTCCAATCCGGTGGGCGATCATTAGATTGGAGTGTTCGTTATTTTTATCAATATATTCAACGAACTAAAACACATTTTGAATTAAACGCATTAATTTTAGCTCGATGAAATAAATATCAATAAATTTGCGAATTTATCGCGCCGTCGTGCCGCCATCGACGGGGATCACCGCTCCGGTGATAAATCCAGCCGCATCCGAAGCCAAAAACATCGCCATGGCGGCAATATCATTGGGCTCGCCGACACGGCCGATGGGAATGTGATCCTCGAGCTGTTTGCGGATTTCCTCCGGCGATAAATTGAGCGCCTTCCAGGCGATATCGGTCATCGGCGTGTCGATATCGCCGGGGCAGATGGCGTTGACGCGGATCTTGTCGCTGGCGTGATCGATCGCCACGACCTTGGTGAACATCGAAATGGCGCCCTTGGTCGCGCTGTAGGCGGCGAGATCCTCATAGGCGATCAGGCCGCATTCCGAGGAAATATTGATAATCACGCCGCCGCCTTGCTGTTTCATCGGGCCGATTGCCGCGCGCGAGAGATAAAATACCGCGCTCACATTGGTATTGAGTAATGCCTGCCAAGCCTCGTTTGAATGGCTGGCGATCTTGCCCTGGATGACGATGCCGGCATTGTTGACGAGAATATCGAGCTTACCGAAGCGCGCGACTGTCTCGTCGACCAATTTTTGGCAAAAATCGGCATCCGCGACATCGCCGATGACCATCTCCGCCGTGCCGCCGGCGGCGCTAATCTCGGCCAGCACCGCTTCGCCGCGCTCCTGGTTGCGCCCCGACACCATCACTTGCGCGCCATGCGCGGCAAATGCCTTGGCCGTGCCTTCGCCAATGCCTGAGGTCGAGCCCGTAATCAACACCGATTTCCCGGCAAACGCATCGGAAGCGAATAATTTTTGCAACGGCCACACTCCTAAATTGATCAATCGCAGAAAGTCGAACAAAACTGGCGGATGGGGTGTCCGCATAACAACGATTTTCTCCCGTTCTTTCTTGTTCGAGAATATAGCCATCAGTGTCTGATATCTGCCGATTGTTGTTCATTCCTGTTCGTTGACGCTCGCCTACAGCTGTGAGATAGTGTGGGACTGAGTGTGGGACTGTACAGGTTGACGGAGATCGCATGGGAAAATTGACGGCGCTGAGGGTTAAGAGGGCAGGGCCAGGGAAGCACGGCGATGGAGGCGGCGTCTACCTCGTTGTTTCCGATGCTGGGTCGCGAAAATGGGTGCTGCGAATTCAGATCAACGGAAGGCGGCGCGATATCGGCCTTG
>JABIXB010000100.1 GCA_018666805.1 Rhodospirillaceae bacterium
ATTTATATAACCTCATGCCCAGCATTCAGACCTTATCCTTGCGGCAGTTCGGCCATTGCAAACCTGAGACAGTCTATCACACTGGCTCCCGGTGAGGCCAAATGCTACCGTTTTGCCGCTGAAAAGAGAGCGCCGTCCGGGATTTTCCGGATATAGCTGCGCCGGTCACGCCGGGCTCAAATTGGCGGATCGGATCAACAGGGGATGTGAGCGATGGTCAAAGTCGAATGCGCCGTTGAGGCGAAGAATTATCTCGGCGAAGGGGCAATTTGGGATCCGCTCGAGGGCCTGCTCTATTGGGTCGATATGCTCGACAAGCAGGTCTGGTCGTTCAACCCGAGGAGCGGCGCGACACGGATCTGGCAACTGCCGAAGATCGTCGGCGCCTTTGTGCTGCGCGAAAATGGCGGCGGCGTGCTCACCATGGAAGACGGCTTCTACTTTCTCGACATGGAGAGCGGCGAGAGCGAGTTGATCGTTAAGGTCGACGCCGAGATCGAGAATTCGATATTCAATGACGGCAAGGCGGATCGGCGCGGGCGCTTCTTCGCCGGCGGCGAGGACCAGAAGACCGAGGCGCCGATCTGCGGCCTGTTTCGCCTCGATGCGGACCTCAGCCTGCATGAGCTCGAGCGCGGCATCATCTGCAACAACGGCCCGTGCTGGAGCCCGGATAATAAAACTTTCTACCACACCGATTCGTTCCGCCAGGAGATGTATGCCTATGACTACGACATCGAGAGCGGCGATATCAGCAACAAACGCCTGTTTATGTCGTGCCAGGACGAGCCCGGCATCTTTGACGGCTCGACGATCGACGAAGAGGGCTATCTCTGGAACGCGCAGATCATCGCCGGCGAGCTTGTGCGCTACACGCCGGACGGCGAGGTCGAGCGGCGCATCCCGATCCCGTGCAAAACGATCACCAGCGTCAGTTTCGGCGGCGACAATCTCGACGTGATTTACCTGACCTCGATGGGCAACACCGATTTCCTCGGGCCCGAAGGCGTGCGCCTGTTCGGCGAGGCGGCCAAGCCGCAACCGCATGGCGGCGGCATCTTCGCCGTCACCGGCACCGGCGTGCGCGGCATCCCGGAGCCGCGCTTCGCCGGATAAGGCGCGCACCGCGCCGGGTTCGGGGCGTCGCGGATAGAGCAGGTCAAACACCTCGCGGCGAATTTCAACTGTCTGGGGGATTGATCTTGGTCGAATGTGGCGCCCGACCGGCGGTTATTGTTTGGACTGGCTGGGCCGCATTAGAATGGGGTGACCTAGCACCGAACTTCCCTTTATTTGGAACAAGCACTTCCATCGCAGCACAATTGGAAAGCACCCACCATGCCCGACACTCCCAACTACACGCCGCCGAACGTCTGGAAGCCGGAATCCGAAATGGGTGGCACCTGGGGCAAGATCAACCGGCCGACTGCCGGCGCCACACATGACAAGGCGTTGCCGGTCGGCGAACATCCGTTGCAGCTCTATTCATTGGCGACGCCGAACGGGGTCAAGGTGACGATCCTGTTGGAGGAGTTGTTGGCGCTTGGCCATGCGGGGGCGGAATATGATGCCTATGTGATTGAGATCGGCGATAGCGATCAGTTCGGCAGCGGCTTTGTCGCGCTCAATCCGAACTCGAAGATTCCGGCGCTTGAGGACCGCAGCACCAACCCGCCGACGCGGGTGTTTGAATCGGGCGCGATCCTTTTGTATCTGGCGGAGAAATTCGGCGAATTTGTGCCGACCGAGCCATCGGCGCGGGCCGAGTGCCTGTCGTGGCTGTTTTGGCAGATGGGTGCGGCGCCCTATCTCGGCGGCGGCTTCGGGCATTTTTATGCCTATGCGCCGGAGAAATTCGAGTATGCGATTAACCGTTATGCGATGGAGGTAAAGCGCCAGCTCGACCTGCTCGACCAAAACCTTGCCGAGCGGCGTTATCTGTGCGGCGACGACTATAATATCGCCGATATGGCGACCTATCCGTGGTACGGCGATGTGGTGATCCACAATAGCTACAAGGCGGCGGAATTTCTCGATGTGGCGTCCTACAAACATGTCATCCGCTGGGCGACGGAAATAGATGCGCGCCCGGCGGTGGTGCGCGGCCGGCGGGTCAACAAGACGTGGGGGCCGGAGGAATTGCGCGTTCCCGAGCGCCACAGCGCCAGCGACTTTGACTGAGTGCCAGCGATTTTGACTGAGTGCCAGCGACTTTGACTGAGCGCCAGCGATTTTGATTTCGCTCAAGGCCGGCGAAGACGCTTTAACTTATTTTATTGTCGCACTGGCAAACGGCTCGGTCCGGGGCGTCTGATACTCACCGCCAAGGTCACGAGCCGCGAGCGGTCGATCCGTAACGCACAGGCGGACAGTTGATGCACCTATTTGCGCCGTGACCCACTTGCAAAACACGCCAAAGCCGCCGTCATTACACGGCACGGCTACGCCTGTCAGCGCTAAGAACTTGGCGACCCGGCCGGCAGGCTCAGCGGCTCCGGTGGTTCCTCCTTATTTGAGCGATACCTACCATTGGGCTTATATCAACCCGAGAAACGTACGTTTTCTCGACCGGGACCTGGTTGTTTCGATCATTTTTTGGGGCAATCGCCGACGCTTACAAAAGGCGGCTTTCGATGAAATTTCTCCGGGCATGACTGTCCTGCAACCGGCCTGTGTTTATGGTGAATTTTCATCCGCTCTGGCGCGGCATGTCGGGGCCGGGGGGTGTCTCGATGTGGTTGATGTTGTGCCGATCCAAATTGCCTCATGCCGACGAAAACTGCGGGAATTTTCGCATGCAACTGCCCGCCTCGCCGATTCCAAATACCCGGCTGGAAAACAATATGACGCGGTATGCTGTTATTTTTTACTTCACGAACTGCCCGAAGATTACAAACGATTGGTCGTCAACGCTCTTCTGGCAAGCGTGCGGCCAGGCGGCAAAGTGATTTTTGTTGATTATCACAAACCACACTGGGCCCACCCGGTAAAACCTGTCACCAGCTTGATTTTCGATAATCTCAAGCCGTTCGCGAAGCAACTTTGGCGACATGAAATTGCGGATTTTGCTGATCGTTCGTGGCCGCTTTCCTGGAAGAAGGACACTTACTTCGGCGGCCTTTTTCAACGGGTTGTTGCTATTCAGCCAGAATAATTCCAAGTATAACGAATGACTGCCAAGGGTCGAAACCGGCTGTCGGCAGCAGTCTATAATTCCCTCCGGTTGGCGACACCAAATGGACATTGAATATATGAATACCGGCATCTCGGAATAGTGCGGATGCAATTTTCTAGGACGCGCCATGGCTGCGCCTGAAATCATCGCGCGCCGCAGTGGCGGGCTGCTGCTCTCCCTGCTGCTGATATTTATCGCCGGCATCAATTTCAGCTTTTTGTTCTCGGTCAACAAGATCGCGGCCGAGGCCGGGTTGCCGTTTTTTGCCTATGTGTTCTGGTATGCCTTGGGCGCCGGCCTGGTGCTGCTCGTCATCGCTGCCGCTCGCCGCGATTTGCCGCGTATCGATTGGCCGCATCTCAAGGCTTATGGCGTGGCGGCGGTGCTTGGCTTCGCCTTTCCCTTCGCATTGCTGGCATTCGTCGCGCCCAAACTACCGTCCGGTGTGGCGGTGCTGCTGATCATTCTCACCCCGGCCGTTACCTATCTGTTTTCGATTTTGGCGCGCCTCGAGCGCTTCCATCTGATGAGCGTTGGCGGCCTGGTGCTCGGCGTCGCCGGGGTTCTTTTTATCGTCGTGCCGAGCGGTAGCCTGCCGGGGGCGGACATGGCCGGCTGGTTCCTGCTCGCGCTCCTCGCGCCGATCAGCTTTGCCGGCCTCAATGTCTATGTCGAGCTGCACCGCCCGCCCAAAACGACCTCTCTCGCGCTCGCCGTCGGCATTCTCTTTGCCAGCGCCCTGCTGCTGTTGCCGCTGATGCTGGCGACCGGCCAGCTTTATGTCTTTCCCGGCCCGGTGCTGGATGGCGACCTCGCGCTCGCCGGCGCGGTGGTGATCAATATTCTGATGTGGCCGCTGTTTTACGCCATCGTCAAACGCACCGGCGCCTTTCTGATGTCGATGATCAATGTTGTCGGCGTGGTCGGCGGCATTGTCTGGAGCATGGTGTTTTTCGCCGAGCGGCACAGCGGCTTCATCTGGCTCGCCGGCGCGCTGATGCTGATGGGCCTCGGCCTGATCCTATTGCGGCCGATCCTTGCCGCGCGCGCCGACACCGGCAAATAGCCGGCGTTAAGTTCCCGCCGCGCCGGGTTTCGGCGATTTTTGTGCTTTGGCTGATTTCTTTGAGCGCGGCTCAATACCCCAGCCCGGCGCCTCACCAGGAGAGATGCGGCCATTCTTGACGGTCGCCGCGGCGCGGCAGTGGGCCGGGAAAATGGGGTCCCGCTCCGGGTGGTAAATTTCGACGCAGGTGCCGTGCACCATCGCCGGTATGAGTTGGGCCGAGAGCTGCGGCTCGCCGGTGTTGGCCATCGCTATTCCCCGCGCCGCCGCGAACTTGGCGATCTCCAGTCACGGCGTCACGCCGCCGCTATAGCCGGGGTGCAAATTGCAGATATCGATGGCGCCGGCCTCGATCAGGCGCTTGGCGCCGGCAACGCTCCATTCGCTTTGTCCGGCGCAGATCGGCACATCGGTCCCGGCGCGCAAGGTGGCGAGGTCGGCCACATCATTGTCCCAGTGGACGGGCTCCTCCAGCCAATAGAGATTTTCGCGCGCTGTTTGCGCCAGAAATTCCTTCGCCTCGCCGAGCGACCAGGCCTGATTGGCATCGACCGCCAAGAGGAATTCCGGCCCGGCGGCACGGCGAATAGCCTGGACGCGGGCGGTGTCTTGGCCGAGCTCGGCGCCGCCGACCTTGAGTTTCATGCCGGCGCAGCCGAGGCGTATGAGCTCAAGCGCTTCATCGGCGAGATCCGCCAGCGTCTTGCCGGGCGCATAGTAGCCGGCGACGGCAATGACGGGCCGCGCCGTGGGCGCCTCGCCAAAGACCGCGGCAAGTGGTTGGCCGCGTTCCTTGCCGACGATATCCCAGAGACAAATATCGACCAGCGCCTGGGCATGGAGAGCAACGCGCCTGTCGGCCAGGATGTCGCGGCAAAAGCCGCGCATCCACTGCCAGTGGTCTTGTACGTTTAAAGGATCTGCCCCCAGCAGGGCCGGTCCGATATCTTGATTTATTTTGCCGGCGATCTCATTGCCAAGGCCGAAATCATCGCCGAGATAGCAATAGCCCTGGATGCCGGCATCCGTGTCGATCTCGATGAAAACGGCTTTCTTGGCGGTGTAGACGTAATTGCTGCCATGGAAGGGGCGTGGCAGTGGGATCGCCTCGGCGTGCGCTTTAACGGCGGAAATTTTCAAGCGGATACCTCTAAAATTTTGACGAAATTGGCGATCACCGGCGAGGGATTGTCGGCGCGCCACACGGCGGTTGTTTCGATGTTGGCGTCGAGGCCCTTGAACGGGCGGATGGTGCAGCCGCGTAAGGAAAAATTGCGCGCGCCCTCGACATAGATCGAGACGCCCATGCCGGCCGCCACCAGGCCGAAGATGCCGTCGGAATTATGCGCCTCCTGCACCACCCGGGGGGTGAAGCCGGCGCCGAGGCAGAGCTCATCGACGAGGCGGCGGTAGGGGCCCCAATAGGCGCTGGCGCCAAGGATGAAGGGCTGATCGCTGAGCTCGGCGAGGTTGATGCGGCGCTTTGCCGCGAGCGGGTGGGCCTCGGGCAGGACGGCGACGAAGCGCTCGCTGAGGATCGTCCGGCTGTCGATGCCGGGTGCCGTGAACGGGCCGATGAGAAAACCGATATCGATATCACCGGCGACGATCGCCTCACGCTGACGCTCGGTCCACATATGGTCGAGATCGATGGTGACGCCGGGGTGGTTGGCGCGGAAGGCACCCAGGATCGCCGGCAGCGGGCCGTTGATGGCGAAATCCATATAGGCAACCGAGAGGCGGCCCGCTTCGCCGGCGGCGGCACTTTGTGCCAGAGTTTGGGCGCGCTCGATTTGCGTTAAGGCGAGGCGGGTTTCGTGCAGGAATATGCGCCCGGCTTCGGTGAGGGCGACATTGCGCGTGGTGCGCAACAGCAGCACCGCGCCGATCTCGCTCTCGAGCCATTTGATCGCCCGGCTCAGCGCCGGCTGGGCAATATGCAGGCGTTCGGCGGCGCGGCGGAAATGCAAATCCTCGGCCACGGCGACAAAATAGCGTAGATGATGCAGCTCGATATTCATATTGATGCTTTCACGGCATCAAACAATAGCAAATTGATATTGGACGGGCAATGAAAGCCGGGCTAGCCTCCAGCCAATACATGCATCATATGAAATTCAGGAGGCAGTCATGGCGACAACAAGCCCGGAAGTCAAAAAGGCGCTGGAAGTAATCTTCGCGGCGGATTCCGATATTTATCAGCAGCGCGGCTTTCAACGCCGTGTCGGCTATGGCACGCGCCCGGCGCTGGTCATTATCGACCTTGCAAATGCCTGGACGCGGCCCGGCTACGCTTTCACCTGCGACGATATGGATGTGATTATCCCGACCAATCAGGCACTGCTGAAGGCAGCGCGGGCCAAGCGCATCCCAGTGGTCTACACCACCACCGCCTATCAGGACCCGAAGGGGCCGCACTCCGATACCGGCCTGTGGCATCAGAAAATACCGGTCGAAACCCTGCTCGAGGGCAGCGAGGAAGCGGCGATTGATGAGCGCATCGCGCCGCAAGAGGGCGAGAAGGTAATCGTCAAGAAACGCGCCAGCGCCTTCCACGGCACCTATCTTGCCGGATATTTGCGCGCCCAGCGGGTTGATACGGTGATTCTAACAGGTGTGACAATGGCGGGCTGTGTGCGCCATTCGACCGAAGACGCGATTGCCGAGGGTTTCCGCCCGATTGTCGTGCGCGAAGGCGTTGGCGACCGGGTGCCGGGCGTGGTCGAGTGGAACCTGTTCGATATCGACGCCAAATTCGGCGATGTCGAGCCCGTCGACAATGTGCTGGAATATCTCGACGGTATTGAAGCCTTCGCGAACAGGTAGATAGGGTTAGTACTTGGACCGCTCCGGCTATAGCCTGGGCGGTGTTTCGGGTATGATGGCCGGGCCGATTCGGGGGGGCCGGTCGGTTGCGGTGGCGAAGCGATGAAAAAAAATAAGCGCTATTCCATATTCAGCCTGGCGCGCAATGCGCGCAATTATCATGAGAACTGGGCCGCCGCCTGGCGCAGCCCCGAGCCCAAGCCGTCCTATGACGCGATTATCGTCGGCGGCGGTGGTCACGGATTGGCGACCGCCTATTACCTCGCCAAGCAGCACGGCATCACCAATGTGGCGTTGATCGAAAAGGGGCCGATTGGTCTCGGCAATACCGGGCGCAATACCACCGTTATCCGCTCGAATTATTTGTGGGACGAAAGTGCCGCGATCTACGAGCTGTCGCTGAAGCTCTATGAGGGTCTCAGCCAGGAGCTCAATTACAATATCATGCTCAGCCAGCGCGGCCTGGTCAGCCTGGCGCACAGTCAGCACGATTTGCGTGAGATCGAGCGCCGGGTCAACGCGATCCGCCTGAACGGCATCGATTCCGAAATGTTGTCGATGGCCGAGCTCAAGCAATTGATACCGATCCTCAACCTGTCGCCCAATTCGCGCTACCCCGTCATCGGCGCCTCGATCCAGCGGCGCGGCGGTACTGCGCGCCATGACGCAATCGCCTGGGGCTATGCCCGTGCGGCGGACGACCGTGGCGTCGATATTCTGCAGCACACCGAAGTGACCGGCTTCCGCATTCAGGGCGGGCGCGTCGAAGGGGTCGAGACGACACGCGGATTTATCGCCGCGCCCAAGGTCGGCGTTGCCGTCGCCGGCCATTCGAGCGTGCTCGCCGATATGGCCGGCTTCCGCCTGCCGATCTCCAGCCATCCTTTACAAGCAATGGTGTCGGAGCCGCTCAAGCCGATCTTCAACACGGTTCTGATGTCGGCCGCGGTGCATGTCTATCTCAGTCAGTCGGACCGGGGCGAGCTGGTCATGGGTGCCGGCATCGACAAGTTCAATTCCTATGCCCAGCGCGGCTCACCGCCGATTTTGGAAGATATCCTGGCGGCGACGGTTGAGCTCTTTCCGATTTTCAGCCGGGTCAAGATGATGCGCCAGTGGGGCGGCATTGTTGACGTTTGCCCGGACGCCAGCCCGATTGTCGGCAAAACGCCGGTCTCCGGCCTCTATCTCAATTGCGGCTGGGGCACCGGCGGCTTCAAGTCGATCCCGGGTTCGGGCTTCGTTTTCGCCCACACCATCGCCCAGGATGAGCCGCACGAAATCGCCGCACCGTTCTCGCTCGAACGATTCAGCACCGGCGCGCTGATCGACGAGCACGGCGCCTCCGGCGTGGCGCACTAGATCATGTTGCGCATCGAATGCCCGCATTGCGGCGCGCGCGACGAAGCCGAGTTCAGTTGCGGCGGCGAAGCGCATATCGCGCGGCCAAAAGAGCCGGACAAGCTGAGTGACGCCGAATGGGCCGATTATCTCTATATGCGGACCAATCCCAAAGGCATTCTGGCCGAGCGCTGGTGCCACACCTTCGGCTGCCGGCGTTGGTTCAATATCGAGCGCGACACGGTGAGCCATGAAATTCTCCGTGTGTATGCGATGGGCGAACCACGCCGAGAGAGCGGCACATGAAGCGGCAGCGCAATCGTCTCGATGTCGGCGCGCGGATCGACCGCAGCCGGCGCCTCAGATTCCACTTCAACGGCAAGCCCTATGAGGGTTTCGCCGGCGATACCCTGGCCTCGGCCCTGCTGGCCAATGGCGTGCGTGTGGTTGCGCGCAGTTTCAAATATCACCGTCCGCGCGGCATTTATTCGGCCGGCATGGAGGAGCCCAACGCCTTGGTGCAATTGGGCGGCGGCGCGTCGAGTGAGCCCAATCTGCGCGCCACCCAGGTCGAGCTATTCGACGGGCTCGAGGCGGCGAGCGTCAATTGCTGGCCGAGCGTCAATTTCGATATCTGGGCGTTCAATGACCGCGTCTCCGGCCTGTTGCCGGCCGGCTTTTATTACAAGACCTTCATGTGGCCGAAAAGCTTTTGGCACAGCTATGAGAAAGTTATCCGCAAAGGCGCCGGCCTCGGCACCGCGCCGGAAATGCCGGACCACAATATTTACGAAAAGCGTCACCAGCATTGCGATGTACTGGTCGTCGGCGGCGGGCCGGCCGGTATCTCGGCGGCACTCGCGGCGGGGCGCAGTGGCGCGCGCGTGATTTTGGCCGATGAGCAGGCCGAACTTGGCGGTGCGCTGCTCGGCAATGGCGAGCGCATCGAGGCCGCCTCGGGCGTCGATTGGGCGATGGGTGCCAGGGCCGAGCTCGACGGCATGGATGAGGTGCGCGTGCTGTCGCGCACCACGGCCTTCGGTTATTACGATCATAATTATGTCCTGATGGTTGAGCGCGTGAACGATCATCTCGGCGCGCCGCCCGGCACGTTGCGCCAGCGCCTGTGGAAAATCCGCGCCCGCCAAGTGGTGCTGGCGACCGGCTCGATAGAGCGGCCGATGGTCTTTGCCGATAATGACCGGCCCGGCGTGATGCTCGCCGGCGCGGCGCGCACCTATATCAACCGCTTCGGCGTCAAACCGGGCAACCGCGCCGTGCTCTATGGCAATAACGATCACATCCATCAGGTGGCGCTCGATCTCGCCGATGCCGGCGTGCGCGTCGAGGCGGTGGTTGATGTGCGCGCCAAAGCTGTCGGCGAGGCGGTGGCGGCGGTGCGCGAGCGCGGCATCGAGGTGATGGCCGGCCATGCGGTCGGCGGCGCGCTCGGCAAAAAACGCCTGCGCGGCGTCGAAGTGCTGGCGCTGAATGAAAAGGGCGATGGCTTTGCCGGCGATATAAGGCGCCTGCGCTGCGACCTGCTCTGCCTTTCGGGCGGCTGGACGCCGACGGTGCATTTATTTTCGCAATCCGGCGGCAAGCTCGATTACAG
Organism: Rhodospirillaceae bacterium; assembly: GCA_018666805.1. GTDB lineage: Bacteria > Pseudomonadota > Alphaproteobacteria > UBA828 > UBA828 > PTKB01. The sequence goes on from JABIXB010000100.1 coordinate 10,024, forward strand.
CGAAAACCAGGCCTGTTTTCTGCCCGGCGAGGCGCGCCAGGCGGTCTCCGTCGCCGGTGCGGCAAACGGTGTCTTTGCCCTCAAGGGCTGTCTCGGCGAGGGCGCGGCGGCGGGCCGCAGTGCTGCGGGTAAGCTGGGTTTTCGCGAGGTGGGCGCGCCTGAAGCTTTGCCGGTCGCCCAAGGCGAGGCGGGCGCGCTGATGCCGGTCTGGCGTTTGCCGCCGGTATCCAAGGGCGAGCGCCGCTTCGTCGATCTCCACGGTGATGTCACGGTGTCCGATATCGAGCTCGCAGCGCGTGAGGGCTATAGCGCCAACGAACATCTCAAACGCTACACCAGCACCGGCATGGGTCCCGATCAGGGCCGGACCGGAAATATGCATGCGCTGGGGATTCTCGCCGATATCCGGGGCGAATCGATCCCCGCCGTCGGCACCACTACCTTCCGCCCGCCTTACACGCCGGTGCCTTATGGCGTGATGGCCGGGCGCGATGTCGGCGTGCTCGCCGATCCGGTGCGCATGACCGCGATGCATGGCTGGCACGAGCGCTCGGGCGCGGTGTTCGACGATGTCGGCCAGTGGAAGCGGCCATGGTATTTCCCGCGTACCGGCGAGGGCATGGCGGCAGCGGTCCGGCGCGAATGCATCGCGGCCAGGAGCGGCGTCGCCATCCTCGATGCCTCGACCCTCGGCAAGATCGACATTCAAGGCCCCGACGCGGCGAAATTCCTCAACCGGGTCTATACCAATAGCTGGAACAAGCTCGCCGTCGGGCGCTGCCGATATGGCCTGATGCTGGGCGAGGACGGCATGGTGATGGATGATGGCGTCACCTCGCGCTTGGCCGAGAATCACTATTTCATGACCACCACTTCGGGCGGCGCGGCGCGGGTGATGGCGTGGCTCGAGGATTGGCTGCAATGCGAATGGCCCGAGCTGAAGGTCTATCTCACCTCCGTCACCGAACAATGGGCGACGCTCTCGATCTCGGGGCCGAATGCGCGCCGCCTCTTGAGCGAGCTTGCCGAAGGCGTCGACCTCGAGGCCGATGCCTTTCCCCACATGGTGGTGCGCTCAGGCAAGGTCGCCGGCATTGAGGCGCGCATCTCGCGCGTTAGTTTTACCGGCGAGCTCGGCTATGAGGTGAGCGTTGCCACCAGTTATGGCTTGGCCCTGTGGCAGGCCTTCCAGCGCGTCGGCGAGAATTACGATCTGACGCCGATCGGCACCGAGGCCCTGCATGTGCTGCGCGCCGAGAAAGGCTATATCGCCGTCGGCCACGATACCGACGGCTCGGTGACGCCGGGCGATCTCGGCATGGATTGGATTGTCAGCAAAAAGAAGGATTTTATCGGCCGCCGTTCGCTGGCGCGCGCCGATACCATGCGCACCGACCGCAAACATTTCGTCGGCCTGTTGCCCGAGACGCGGGTGCCGGAGGGAGCGCAGATCGTCGCCGAATATAAACGCCGCCCGCCGATGAAGATGATCGGCCATGTGACGTCGTGTTATGACAGCGCCGCATTGGGCCGGCCGATTGCCCTGGCGCTGATTGCCGGCGGACGCGAGCGCATCGGCGAGACGGTCACCATCCCCTTGACCCTGCAAGGCCGCGTGGTGAAAGCCGAAATCACCAGCCCGGTGTTTTACGATCCCAAGGGGGAGCGCCTCAATGGTTGATCCGTCCCTCCGTCAAAGCCCCTTGGCGACGCTTCATCTCGGCGGCCGCGAGGGCCAGCCCGCGCCCGAGGCGTCGGTGCATTTGGCCGAGCGGCGCTCGGTCGGCAAGATTAACCTGCGCGCCGATCCTGGTGACGGCGTGCTGATGAACGCCTTTGAGAGCGTGCTCGGCTATCCCTTGCCGCTTGATCCAAACCGGACAAGCGGCGACGGCAAGCGCGGCGCCTTGCGGCTCGGCCCCGACGAATGGCTTGTGACCGTGCCGGGCGGGCAGGAGAACGCGCTTTTTGGCGCGCTTGGCACGGCCGCCACGGCAGCCGGTGGCAAGCATGTGGCGCTTTCGGACGTTAGCGATGCGCGCACCATATTGACCCTCGCCGGGCCGCGCGCGCGCGACGTATTGCAAAAGGGCTGCGGCCTCGATCTCCACCCGCGTGCCTTCCAGACCGGTCATTGCGCCGGGACTCTCCTCGCCCGCGCCGCCATATTGCTGCACCAAACCGGCGATGCACCCGCTTATGACATCCATGTGGCGTGGAGCTTCGCCGCCTATCTCTGGGTCTGGCTCGAAGATGCGGGCGCGGAATATGGCGTTGCGGTTGGCGAAGTGGAATAGGCGCAGCCAAGCGGCCGCGGATAGTTTCATTTGAAACGGCCTCATATTCTCCCATATGCGCGCGATTTAACGAAAAAATAACTTAAGTGAACTATGAATACATGGCTCAAATCGGTCATCCGTGGCCGTTATGAGTCCAGGCTGCTCGGCGCCACCAAGAGAGCCGCTGTCGAGCTGAATTTCAAGGAATCGCACCGTGCGCACATCGTCGAAGCCAGAGCGGGAAGAAATAAGCCTCCTCCTGGTTGGCTGTCACGATATTGTCCATCTGTTGGCCGCTCAACCTTCCGGCAAGTCCAGGAATATTCGCTACAACGTGCACTCGGCCGCCAGCCATGAAGAGGCGATGCGCGAAATCGAAAATCAGCCGTTTGATGCCTGTCTGGTGAATTTCGATCTGGCCGGAAAATCGGGTTTGGATTTGGTCCGCGACGCGGCTGAGGCAAAGCACAGCCTGCCGTTTATTCTGATGACCGACCGCGACGACCGCCAGGTCGATGAGGAGGCCATGACATCCGGTGTGGTGGATTATTTCGTCAAGGATCAGGTCACCGCGCCGCTCTTGAGGCGCGCTATCCGCTACGGTATCGAACGTAAGCGCACGGAAAACCGCCTGACCGCGCTCGCCGATTATGACGAACTCACCGGATTGGCCAATCGCACCCATTTCCACGGCATGCTGCGTCACGAGATGGCGGTCGCCAACCGCACGGGCCGCCAACTGGCGATTCTGTTTCTCGATTTGGATCACTTCAAACAGATCAACGACAGCATGGGCCACATGATGGGCGATCATTTGCTGCGCAAGGTGGCCTCAACCTTGCGCGATTGCTGCCGCGAAACCGATACGATCGCCCGCCTCGGCGGCGACGAATTTGCCATTGTCGCCACCCATATTGAGGATGGCGGTGGCGCCGAAGTGGTGGCGCAAAAAATACTCGGTGCGTTGGCGGAGCCGTTTATGATTGTCGGGCATAATGTTCAGGCCAGTACAAGCATTGGCATCGCGCTTTACCCGTCGGATGAAGACAATATCGAACGGCTTCTGGCCAATGCGGATATGGCGATGTACCGCTCCAAAGCCGGCGGCGGAAACACCTATCAGTTTTTCGACGCCAGCCTTATCGATGAGGTCAAACGCAAGCGCACGATCAGCCGCGAACTGCGTCACGCCCTTGATCAGGATAATTTTTCCGCTCATTACCAGCCGCTGTTCGATGTTTCGGGCAAAGAGGTTATCGGCGCGGAAGCTCTGGCGCGCTGGCGTCAAGATGACGGAACCGATATTTCGCCGGCCGAATTTATCCCGATCGCCGAATCCTCCGGTCTGATCAATCAGCTCGGTGAGCGCATGCTGCTCACCGCCTGCATGGATTGCAAAGCCTGGCAGGACCAGGGCTTGGCGGATGTCGGCGTTGCCGTCAATGTATCGGCGTCGCAGTTCAGGCGCTCCGATATTGTCGCGGTGGTTACGCGGATCTTAAAGGAGAGCCGCCTCGACCCCGCGCTTCTCGAACTCGAACTCACCGAATCCATTGTCATGCAGGATTTTGAGGAAGCGGCGCATGCATTGCAGAGGCTGCGCAAAGAAGGGGTGCGGATTGCGATTGATGATTTCGGCACCGGCTATTCGTCGCTGACCTATCTGAAACATCTGCCGGTCGACCGGCTGAAAATAGACCAATCCTTTATCGCCGGGGTGGAGAAGCAAACCGGCGACCGCGCGATCACCCGCGCCGTCATCCGTCTTGGTAGCGGTCTCGGCATCGATGTCACCGCCGAAGGGGTCGAAAACAAGGGACAGCTCGACTTTCTCAGTTCAAAAAAATGCTCTTCGGTGCAGGGCTTCTATCTCGCCAGGCCGATGCCGCTTAAGGATTTTGTCGAGACCGTGCGGATCAAAAATTCCACCCTCAGCGTTGCCGTCTAGCCATCCATTTGCGGCCCGTTGGCATTGAGATTGCGCATGTCGGTCTTGATGTGAAGGAGCGACGGCCGGCCGTCTTCGGCGAGCGCCCCTTCGAGCGCGTTTGAAAAATCTTCCGTCCGCTCGACGCACCAGGCCGCCGCGCCATAAGCCCGGGCGAGGGCGGCAAAATCCGGACTGTTCATCACCGTGCCGTACATCGCCTCGCGCCCGCCGCGGCGGTATTGGTGGGTGGCGATCGAGCCGTACATGCCGTTATCGAACAGAAGGACGATAAAGGGCAGCTTCTGCTGCACCCCGGTGACGATTTCCTGCCCGGTCATGAGAAAGCCGCCATCGCCCATCAGGGCGACCACGGGCCTGTCCGGGCGCGCCAATTGTGCACCGATCGCGCCGGGCATGCCATAGCCCATGGCGCCGAGGCAGGCGGCGAATTGGCTATGCGGGGCGCGAAAGGCGAAATGGCGGTGCAGCCAGCCGGCGAAGGCGCCCGAATCGTTTACGATAGAGGCCTCGTCCGGCAGGCGCGCGCGCAACTGCATGATGATTTCGGCCATGTCGACGGCGCCAAGGCTCTGGGCGGCAGCGTCCCGGCCCGGCGTGGCGTGGGTGATATGTTCCTGATGGTGCACCGCGCGCCAGGCCAGGCGGCTGGATGCCGGCGGGCTTTCGAGGCCGGTGCGGAGCGCTGCCAGGCTGGGGCCGGCATCGGCCTTGAGCGCCATATCCGGGTTGGTTTGGGCAAAGGCGGCGTCCTCGGGGTAGATATGAATGATGCGTTGGTCGGGGCGCAGCAGGGAATAGCCTTGCAGCGTCGCGCCATCGGGCCGCGCGCCGGCCAGGATGACGAGATCGCAATCGGCCCAGAATTTTTTCTGATAGGGCACAAGGTGCAGGCCGAAATGGCCGAGATTGGCGTGGTGCTCGTGCGGCAAAATATCCTGGCGGCGAAAGGCGCTGACCACACCGGCGCCCGAGGCCTCGGCGAACTGCGCCAGCGCGTCATGCGCGTTCTCAAAATTAATCTGTCCGCCACCGATGATAACCGGATGCTCGGCCGCATCGATCAGGCGCACCGCATTCGCGATATCGTCCGCATTGGGCAGGAGGGTGGCTCTCTGCCGGGGCTGGGGAATGTCGACAGCGCCCGCCTCGCCTTCGGTGACATCCTCGGGCAGAACCACCGCCACCGGCCCGGGCCGCCCGGCGGTTGATTGGTGCAGTGCGTCCGCCGTTGCCTGGGCGACATCCTCGGGCCGCATGACCTCAATCACGCGTTTTGTCAGCGGCCCGAAAGCGCTGGGATAGTCGATTTCCTGAAACGCCTCGCGCCCCATTTCAGCGCTTGGCACATGGCCGATAAAGAGCACCAGCGGCGTCGAATCCTGTTTTGCCGTATGCAGGCCGATCGAGGCATTGGTCGCGCCGGGGCCGCGTGTGACGAGGGCGATGCCCGGCTTGCCGGTCGCCTTGGCATAGGCTTCGGCGGCGAGCGTGCTGCCCGATTCATGGCGATTGAGCACCAAGCGGATGCGGTCGCGCGATTGCCTGAGCGCTTCCAATATCGTCAGGTAGCTTTCGCCGGGTACGCAAAAGCTGGTATCGACGCCGTGCTCTAGCAGCACAGCCACCAGGGCTTCGCCTCCATTCATATGTTTAAATCCTCAGCCAGCAAAGCGCGGTTCGGGCAGGCCGCTGGCGCCAGTTTCCCGCACCGCAAGCACATTGCCGGCGAGTGGCTTTTCACGAAGTTGGGCGGCGCTCAGTTCTTCCCGGGCGCTGGTGACGTAGATGATATCGAGATTGTCACCGCCGAACATGGGACAGGTCGGATTGTCCACCGGCAGGTCGATTTTGCGGTCGAAGCTGCCATCCGGCGCCCAGCGCACCAGGCAGGCGCCGTCCCACATGGCGTTCCACAAATAGCCTTCCGCATCCACTGTCGAGCCGTCCGGTTCGCCCTTGAGATGCTCGGTCGACGCGAAGACGCGCTTGTTGCTGATGTGGCCGCTTTCCGCGTCCATATCGTAGGCCCAAATCTCGTTTTGCGGCGTATCGCAATAATACAGCGTCCGGCCGTCGGGGCTGAAGGCGGTCGAGTTGGAGGTCGTGATTCCGGTTTCATGTACAGAGAATTGGAGATCAGCATCGAGGCGATAGAGCGAGCCGCACGACTCGGCATAGGTATCGTCCATGGTGCCGGCCCAAAACCGGCCCTGGCGGTCGCAGCGGCCATCATTGAAGCGGCTGTTGGGATTGTCCTGCTCATGGTCGTGGATCACTTCAATGGCGCCGCTGTCAGGATCGAAAAACCGGAACCCGTTCCACCAGGCGACCACCAGTCCCTTGCCGTTTTGCCTGAGCGCCATGCTGCCGGGTTGTTCCGGCGTTGCCCAGTTTTCCGTTTTACCGCTCGCCGGATGGTGCCGCCAAATGCTTTTGCCCCTGATGTCGAGCCAGTACAGCACGTTCTCGACCGGACACCAGACCGGCCCTTCGCCGAGTTCATTGTGGCAATCTACCGCGCTTGTGACCTCGACCATCGCCGTCTTCTCCTTTTTTGTCTGGTCCCTCAGACGCCGGGCGGTCGCATCCGCTCCCTTGGCTACCTCGTATTAACTCGGGCGCGCAGTCGCGCTTGCCGGAATGCGAAAAGCATTCCGGAATTAGCCAGCGAAGCGCGGTTCCGGCAGGCCCGTGGCGCCGGTGCCGGTGATGGCGAAGATGCCGCCGGCTTGCGGCTGCTTGGCCAAGTCTTCGTCACTCAGAAAAATACTGGCACAGGTCAGGTAAATGGTATCTAAATTCTCGCCGCCGAACATCGGGCAGGTCGGGCGCTGTACCGGCAAGTCGATTTTGCGGTCTAGCGTGCCATCCGGGGCCCAGCGCGCCAGACACCAGCCATCCCACATGGCGTTCCACAGATAACCCTCTGAATCCACCGCCGAGCCGTCCGGGCTGCCCTGCATGTCTTTGGTTGAGGCGAAAACACGGCGATTCGAGATATCGCCGCTCGCCGTATCGAGATCATAGGCCCAGATCGTGTCGATGCCGAGATCGGCATAATAGAGCGTTGCGCCGTCGGGGCTGAAGGCGAGGGAGTTGGAGCAGATGATATTGCTCTCGGTCTTGTGCATGTTGAGGTCGGGATCGAGGCGGTAAAGGCCGCCGAGGGGCTGTTCCATCAGATCGTCCATGCTGCCGGCCCAGAAACGGCCCTGGCGGTCGCAGCGCCCGTCATTGAGGCGGGTTCCGGGCGTATCGGCCTCGACCTCGTGAATGGTCTCGGCGGTGCCGCTTTCGAGATCATAGGCGCGGAAACCGCCGTAAAAGGCGACCACCATGCCGCCGTTTTTGCGCAACGCCAGAGAACCAGGCTCTTCATCGACCGGCCAGGTCTGCACATCGCCGCTTGCCGGGTTAAAGCGGTTGATCGATTTGCCTTTGATATCGCCCCACCACAGCACCTTATCCTCGGGGCACCAGAC
>JABIXB010000101.1 GCA_018666805.1 Rhodospirillaceae bacterium
TACCAGCGGCACGACCGGCAAGCCCAAGGCGGCAATCCTCAGCCACCGTAATTTGGCCGTCATGGCGCTCGGCTACCTCGCCGATGTCGATTTTCTCGATGAAACGGATTGTCTTATTCACCTTGCCGCCCAATCCCATGCCTCGGGATTGTTTGCGCTCTCGCATATTCCAAGAGCTTCGCATCAGATTGTTCCGGCGAGCGGCGGTTTCGATATCGGCGAATTGGCGACGTTGATCGCGGACAATCGCAAAATCAGTTTTTTCGTGCCGCCAACCCTGTTGCGCCGGCTCAGCGTCGACGGTGTGATGGCCGCGCTGCCGCTGGATCACATTAAAACGATCCTGTGCGGCGCCGCTCCGGTTTACGCCGATGATCTCAAACAGGCGTTGGCGCGCTTCGGTCCCTGTATCTGGAACGGCTATGGTCAGGGAGAGAGCCCGTGCACCATTACCGCCATGTCGAAAAGCATGCTCGCGGCGGCGGCTGAGAGCGGTAACGACGAACGTTTGATCTCGGTCGGCATTGCACGCACCGGGGTGGAGGTGTCGTTGCGCGATGATACGGGCAAGCTGGTTGCGCCGGGTGAGGTCGGCGAAGTAACCGTCCGGGGCGATGTGGTGATGCAAGGCTATTGGCAAAATGAGCAAGCCAGCGCCGCCGCTTTAACGCCGCAAGGCCTTCGCACTGGCGATCTTGGCACATTTGATGATGCCGGCTATTTGAGCCTCAAGGATCGGGCCACGGACATGATTATTTCAGGCGGAATCAATATTTATCCGCGCGAAGTGGAGGAAGTGTTGTTGTCTTCGTCCGAGGTTGCGGAAGTGGCGGTTGTCGGTGCGCCGGACGCGGAATGGGGCGAGCGGGTGACGGCGTTTATCGTCGCCAAAGGCCCCGGGGCGGTCGACGAAACGGCACTCGATTCACTATGTCTCGAGCAAATTGCCCGCTTCAAAAGACCGCGCGCCTATCACATGTTGGCGGAATTGCCGAAGAACAGCTATGGCAAGGTGCTCAAGACCGAATTGCGCCGCAGCCTTCAGTCAGAGGACAACATCTGAGCGGCACGGGGCAATTCGGTCTGCAAGATTGTTCGACAATATTGTTGTATAGTCTGTTGACAGCGGGGCAGTGGATCAGCACCCTTCAGAACTGCAGAAGATACGTTGCGGACTCTTTTCCTGAGAGCCCGAAGGCGGCATATCAAATAGACGGAGGTGAGCGTGGCAAAGCTCTATATCGATTCGGACAAGTATGGCGATCAGGCTGGCTCGCCCATCGTTGAGGCGTTTCACAGCGCAATCAAGGACATCGTCCGCGACAAACTGGACGAGGCTGGCGTCGATTGGAACAGCTTTGTTTTCGATAAATCCTACGATTTGTTATCTGCCGAAGATATGCAGCGAGTCGAGAAAAAGTTGCTCGATGCCGGCCATCGCTATGATTTTTCCGCCGTCATATCGGCCGAGGAGCGTCCCGATGCCTATAAGCCGGTTGAAGGCATCGACGGCACCGATGCGGATTGGACTCTCGAGCATCCGGATGCGCCGAGCGGCGCGGCGGATGAGAATGGCCGCGCCTTGTGCGGTGTCGGCGACAATGTGGTGCCCTATCCGGGGATGACCAGCGGCATCGCGCGTTACGTCCGCTCCACCGATCACGTCATGAAATATCTTAGCGAAGGCGTGCCCGACGGCACCATCGCCGTCATCGATGATTCCGGCGGCACCTTGACCGCGCCGATCCTCGAACAATTCTCCGGTGTGATCTGCATGGGTGGCACGGTGCGCTCCCATCTCGGCATTCTGTCGCGCGAATACGGCATTCCCTGCTTCATGAACGCGAAAATCACCGGCATCAAGGAAGGCCAGAAAGTCGAGATGGAGACAAACGCCGCGGCCAAGACCGCCGAGGCTTATCAAAGCGGAACGGAAATGACCGCCAATATCTGGAAGTTCGATTAAGGGAGGCGGTCATGGCAAACAATCGCATCAGCTACGCGCAGCTGCTCGAAACCAACAATCTCATTCAGGCATGCACGGACGAAACCTATTGGCTGTGCGTTACCCGCACGGTGCAGGAATCGAAACTGTTTCCCGTGCCGTCCTACATGCTGCTGTCCTACCTCAATGCTTTTTACCGCTACCCTTCGGTGCTGCGGAAGATCGAAAGCCGCATGTCGGCAGAAGAGATCGGCGACCGGGCGCGGGCCATGGGCATCAAGGTGCAAAACCCGTCGATGGGCTGGGCGCTACCCGGCTTTTATCTGTTGGGCCGCGAATGGCTGATCAATATGGGTCTCCTCAGGCCGCAAGACGCGATCGAGGATTGCATTTATGTGATGGATTTTTGGAAGCGTTTCCAGCTTTCCTGGCATCGCAATGACGGTCATATCACCAACAAGGAGTTCGGCCATCGCTCGCAAATTTTGCCCGAACGTCAGGAGCAAATTTTCGAAGCCGACGCCTATGCCTGCGAAGACGGCGACGATTTGCACAGTGCCGCTTCGCAATTCATGGCCAGCGCCTCGCAATATGGTTTTCTCATCAGCTGCGAAAGCCGCATCAGCCTGTGCAATGAAGGCCCCTATAAGCTCGGCGACAATGCGGAAATGATCGTGCGCGACTATATGGATTTGTCGGAGAGCGATTTCCCCTGGCTCGACGAGGTCGCCGCCGGCGTGCCCTACAACAATCTGACCGTGCCGATGCGGGTCAAGGATTGCCATTTTTATCTGATGGACGATTGGGGCAGTTTTGAATCGGAGCCCGAATTCCGCGCCGAGCATATCGCCGGTGTCGGCCTCTACACCTCGGACCCCTTGAGCGAAGGCTATGAGCCGGTTGGCATGAGCAGTAAAGAGGAGCTGACAAAAACCTTTCTTGAGCTCAACCAGCAGGTCAAGGACGCCACGACAAAATTATGGCAACGCATGGCGGCGTGGACACGCGATCAGATGATCGATGCCGGCGCCGTCACCTATTTCGCCATTTGCAAGGACCTTGCCCACATTGCGGGAACCTACGAAATGGAGGATTGGATGCTGATCGACGAGCGCGCCGAGCGTTTTCGCCCGCTGCTCAATGATGAATACAGCCGCGATTGCCTCGGCGAACTGGTCGGCCTCCTCACCCACCCAAGCCAGCGCACCAACGAATACACCATGATGCAGCATTCAGACGGGCCGACGCGGATGTATTCGCCGATCCCCTATTCGATCCTCGACGGCGATGATTACACGCCGACCTGTGGGCCGGTCTATCCCGGCGATTCCTGTCTGCCGCGCAAGCAGGACCGCTACCAGACCAGCCGTGGCGTGCTCACGCTTGAGGAATTCAACAAGCAGGTGCGTGACTTCAAACCGGCGGCGCACAAATACCGCTTTCTCGACGAAACCTGGGTCAAATACAATTCGGATACGGCGCTCGCCGACGACATGTACAAGACCGAACAGGCGCGCTCGCGCAAACTCGCCGGCAAAGGAGCTGGGCTTAAACGCTCGGACCTGACTTGACCCCCGGAGGTCGGAACTAGACATGCAGATCGGTGAGCTCATACGCCGGGCGGCGCGCATGTATGGCGATGCGCCCGCTTTGGTTGAGGACGGGCGAAGCCTCAGCTTCCGCGAATTCGACGCGGCCACCGATCGTCTCGGCAATGCCTTGCTGGCCAAGGGGTTGGTTGCCGGTGATCGGGTGGCAATTCTGTTGCCCAACGGAATCGAATGCCTGATCGTTTATTATGCCCTTGCAAAATCGGGTCTGGTGCGCGTGCCGCTGCATGTGCGCGAGGCGCTTTCAAATCATCAATATAAGCTCGCTGACAGCGGCGCCCGGGTGCTTATCCATGCCGGCGAGACGGAACTTGAAGCGGAATTGCTGATCGACGCGGATGAGCTGGACGGGTTGATCAGGGATGGCGCGGATACGCCGTGCCGGGTCGACCGCGATCTCGATGCGCCGCTCCGCCTTGGCTATACCGGCGGCACAACCGGAGAACCCAAGGCGGTGACGCTGACCACGCGCGGCGAGCTGGCCGAGCTCTCGGCGTTTTTGGTCGATCTCGTGCCCGATATAAAGAACGGCGATAGCTTCCTGCACGCCGCACCGATCGGCCATGCGAGTGGGGCGTTTTTCCTGCCGGCCTTGGTGCGCGGCGCGCGCAATCTCGTTTTGTCGGCGTTCGACGCGGCGGATTTCGTCGCTCTGGCAGAGCGCGAAAAGCCGAGCCACACCTTCCTCGTGCCAACCATGCTGTCGATCATCCTTGAGCGTACGGAGGGTGCCACGGATGCGCACCAATTCCGCCGCATCTGCTACGGCGCTTCGTCGATCGCACCGGCGCTTCTCGGCCGCGCCATTGAGCGCTTCGGCAATGTTTTTGCCCAGACCTACGGCCAGGCTGAATCACCGATGGTGATCACCTGTCTGCAACCCGAGGATCACGGCCGCATCGGTTCGTGCGGCAGGCCGTTCACCACGGTAGAAGTTGCCATCTTCGATGATGATGACAATCCCCTGGGCGTCGGCGAAAAAGGCGAGATTGTCTGCCGTGGCCCGCAAACCATGGCGCGCTATTGGAACCGGCCGGAGGCGACAGCGGACGTGTTTCGCGGCGGCTGGCTGCACACCGGCGATATCGGTAGGATGGATGAAGACGGCTTCTTCTACATTTTCGACCGCAAGAACGACATGCTGATCAGCGGCGGCTACAACGTCTATCCGCGCGAGGTTGAGGACGTGCTAATTTCGTGCGACGGCGTCGTCGCGGCGGCTGTTGTCGGCTTGCCCGACGAAAAGTGGGGCGACCGCGTGCATGCGGTCGTTTCCGGGCGGGCCGGTCTCGATGTCGCGGAACTCAAAACCGTCTGCACGGAACGACTGGCCGATTACAAGCGTCCCAAGGGCATTGATATCTGGCCGGAATTGCCGAAAAGCGCGGCGGGCAAAATTCTCCGCCGCGAAGTGAAACAACGATTGATGACGCGTGAGGCCATGAATGCCGCCGAGTGATTTACATCTTGTCCTGCATGGCGTCGCCATCAAAAAACATGGCACGGCGGAGGCTGTCGCCGCCGTCACTGGATTAGCGGAGGAAGCAGTTGATGGTGTGCTGGCACAGGCGCTCGAAAAGGGCCGTGTGGTCGAGACTCAAGGCGCCTATATGCTGACACCGGCAGCCCGCATGGCGCTTGATGGCGAATATTCACGCGTTTATGCGGCGGAGCGCGGCGACGTTGCGTTCAAAGCGGCATACGAAATATTTGAAGCGCTTAACCGCGACCTCAAACAGCTGATGACCGAATGGCAGACTGTCGAGGTCGCTGGCGAGAGCGTTGCCAACGATCATTCAGACGAAGATTACGACGCTAAAATGATCGATCGGCTGGGCGATTTGCATGAGCGCGCCGAAGGCATGCTCGGCGACCTGACCGCCATATTGCCGCGCTTGTCGATCTACAAGGACAAACTCCTGGTGGCGCTGGAAAAGGCCGAGGATGGCGAAACCGACTGGGTCAGCGCGGTTAAGATCGATTCATATCACACGGTTTGGTTCGAGCTGCATGAAGACCTGTTGCGCGTGCTTGGACGCGAGCGCGAGGAATAAAACCCGAATGGCCGCTGAACTCGGCAAATGGACAATGATGCTGGATGGTACGTCGCTGCCGGAGCGCGCGCGCGTTGGCGGCAAGGCGTGGAGCATTGCCCGCATGCGCGCCCTTGGCCTGCCGGTGCCGCCGGCCTTTGTCGTTACCACCGATGCTTGCCGCGCCTTTCTCAAAGACGGTGCGTTACCGCCCGGGCTCGGCGATGAACTGGCGCGTGGATTGACGGCGCTTGAAGCGGCGACGGGGCGGGGATTTGGCGCCGCAGAACAGCCGCTTCTTGTTGCGGTGCGTTCGGGCAGTGCCGTGAGCATGCCGGGCATGATGGACACCGTGCTTAATCTCGGCATGTCAGATGCGGCGGAAGCGGCACTTGAGGCAGAAAGCGGGGATGCGCGCTTTGCTGAAGATACCCACAGCCGGTTCCGCGACATGTATGCGCGTATCGTGCTGCGCGTGCCCACCGTCACCGGCGGCGAAGATATACCTGCTTCGCCGTATGATCAGTTGCTCGCTTCCGTCCAGGCGGTGTTCGAGTCTTGGAACAGCCGGCGCGCGAAGCGCTACCGCAGTCATCACGATATTGCCGACGATATGGGAACGGCGGTGACGATTCAGGCCATGGTGTTCGGCAATCTCGGCGGCAATAGCGGCACGGGTGTCCTCTTTAGCCGCAATCCTCTCGACGGCGCGCCCGCGCCTTTCGGCGAATATCTCGCCACCGCACAAGGCGAGGATGTGGTCTCCGGCAGTGTGACGCCGCAGGCTCTTGATGTTCTGAAAGGCGATATGCCGGCGATACACGGGCAGCTGATATCGGCCGCAGCGCTGCTCGAAGCGGAAAATGGCGACGTGCAGGATATCGAATTCACCATTCAACAGGGCGAGCTGTTTCTGTTGCAATCGCGCGCGGCAAAGCGCGCACCGGCTGCGGCGCTGCGCATCGCCGTGGATATGGCGCAAGAGGATACAATCAGCCGCACCGAAGCGCTAAGCCGCGTCAATGCGGAACAGGTACGCGCCTTGCTCTGCCCCAAACTGCGCCAAGGCGCGGCAGAGGGCGCGGAACTTCTGGCCAAAGGCGAAGCCGCCTGCCAGGGCGTTGGCGCCGGCCATGTAGTACTGGATGCGGATGCCGCCGAACAAGAGGCGGCAAAAGGGCGGGACGTGATTTTGGTGCGCCCGACCACCAGTCCGGAGGATGTGCATGGCATGTTAGTGGCGCGCGCCGTTGTCACCGCGAGCGGCGGCGCGACCTCCCATGCTGCAGTTGTCAGCCGAGCGCTCGGGCTGCCCTGCGTTGTCGGTTGCGGCGAAGATATACTACGTGGCCATGACGGTGCGAAGGTAACCGTCGATGGTGGCGCGGGGGCGGTCTATCGCGGCATTCTCGCGGTTGATACACCGGACGAACGAGACAATCCCAATCTAACGGAAATCGGTGCCTGGGCGGGCGAGCAATCGCCGCTTGCCGTATACCGCGAGGGAGAGCAGCCGGACGGGAATATTCTCGATCTGGATCATACGCCCGGTGGCGAGTTGGCCGAGAATTTGCCAGAGCTATTAAAAAATACCAAAGCTGCGTGCGGCGGCGCTTTACACAGCGATGACGGCGTTGCTGCAGCGGTCCACGCCGGCCTTGAATTTATCGTCTTACCGCAAACCGTGCCGGCCTTGCTGGCGGCATGTGCCGCGGCGCGTGAAAATGAACGGATGTAAATGAAGTGACAGTTGATAATAAGGATATAGAGGCGTTTATCCGCCTCTTCGAGCGTTCCGACTGGAACGAGTTGCGGCTTGAGGTCGACGGCCTAAAGATGGTGCTGTCGAATGACCCGAAGGCCAAACCGATTGTCCAAACGGCGGCCGAGAAGCCGGCCGCACTCCCGGCTAAAAAGCAGCCCGCTCCGGCGGCAACCGCCGCTCCGAATAAACAGGAAGCCGCTGCGCTTGCCGAGAACACCAATGGCTTGGTCGCCATTCGCGCACCCAATCTCGGCACCTTCTACCGCGCCCCCAACCCGGGCGAGGCGCCTTATGTTGAAGTCGGGCAGGAAATCGGCGCGGACAGCGAGGTGTGTCTGATTGAGGTGATGAAATTGTTCACGCCCGTCCAGGCAGGCGTCTCGGGCCGAATTGCCCGCATCTGTGTCGAGGATGGCAACATGGTCGAGCATGACGAGCCGCTATTCTATGTGGAGCCAGGTGCGGGTTAGGTTTGATGCCGATCTCCCGCGTATTTATCGCCAATCGCGGCGAA
>JABIXB010000102.1 GCA_018666805.1 Rhodospirillaceae bacterium
CGCAGCAGACAAGATAATCGCATCTCCGGTTTGATTTACCTCAAGGCGGTCAAAGCCATAATTTGCTCCAATCGCCAAGCGCTGGGAATAGGGAATGCTGGCGATTTAGCCGTTTTTATCAATATTCGAGGAGTGAACCGATGACCTGGGAACTTGCTTTACCCCTTCTGATCATGCTCGCCACTGGCATCATGGGCCTTGGCATACTGTATTGCGCGCGCAAGCTGATGTTCGATCCGCGCGCGTCGGAATCTGCGGATTTCGTTCCCGGAGGCGGCGACGACTAAGCCAAAATCCGGGTTGGGCAGCCCCCCCTAATAGCGGTAGTGATCGGGCTTGAACGGGCCTTCCGGCGTGACGCCGATATAGGCCGCCTGTTCGGCGTTCAATTTTGTCAGTTTCACGCCGAGCTTGGCCAAATGCAGCGTCGCGACCTTTTCATCGAGATGCTTGGGCAGCGTGTAAACCTTGTTGTCGTAATTCCCGCCATTCTGCCACAGCTCGATCTGGGCCAGTACCTGGTTGGAGAATGACGCGCTCATGACGAAGCTGGGATGGCCGGTGGCGCAGCCCAGATTCACCAAACGGCCCTTGGCGAGCACGATCAAACGCTTGCCATCGGGAAATTCAACCTCATCGACCTGCGGTTTGACTTCGTGCCAGGCATAATTCTGCAGCGCGCCGATTTGAATTTCCGAATCGAAATGGCCGATATTGCAAACGATGGCGCGGTCTTTCATCTGGCGCATATGGTCGAGCGTGATGACGTCGAGATTGCCGGTTGCGGTGACGAAAATGTCGCCTTGCGACGCCGCATCCTCCATGGTTGTCACTTCATAGCCTTCCATTGAGGCCTGCAGAGCGCAGATCGGATCGACCTCGGTGACGAGTACGCGCGCACCCTGGCCGCGCAGCGACACCGCGCAGCCTTTGCCGACGTCGCCATAGCCATTCACTACCGCAATCTTGCCGGCCAGCATCACGTCGGTCGCCCGCTTGATGCCATCGACCAGGCTCTCGCGGCAGCCATAAAGATTGTCGAATTTTGATTTGGTCACCGAATCATTGACGTTGATGGCGGGCACCTTGAGGGTGCCGGCCTTTTCCATTTCATAGAGACGCAGCACGCCGGTGGTGGTCTCTTCCGAAACGCCCTTGATGGCGTCCATCTGGTCGCCATAATCGTCATGCATCATCTTGGTCAGGTCGCCGCCATCGTCGAGGATCATGTTGGCCTTCCAGCCGCCCGGCGCTTCGATGGTCTGGCGGATGCACCAATCAAATTCCTCTTCCGTCTCGCCCTTCCAGGCAAACACCGGAACCCCGGATACGGCAATCGCCGCCGCCGCGTGATCCTGGGTCGAAAAGATATTGCAGCTCGACCAGCGCACTTCGGCGCCAAGCGCGGTTAGCGTCTCGATCAGTACGGCGGTTTGGATGGTCATGTGCAGACAGCCGAGAATGCGCGTATCGGCAAGCGGCTTGCTGGCGCCGAATTCCTCGCGCAGCGCCATCAGGCCGGGCATTTCCGTTTCGGCGATGACGATTTCCTTGCGTCCCCAATCCGCGAGCGAAATGTCCGCAACCTTGTAGTCCGTGGCGTCCGACATGAATTATTCTCCGACGTTAAATATCTGTTGAAATAAGGCTAAAGGCGGACAGCCGATCGCTGCCCGCCGCGCGCGGCGTTTTAACATCGCCGCAGCTCCGGCACAACCGCGCTACTCAAGCGCGTTAAAATCATCCAGCAGGGTGGCAATGACGCCCGAATCGGATTGCTCCATGATTTGCGCGGTGCGCTTCTCGGCATCCGCCATTTCGAGCCCCAATATGCGTTGCTTGATGCGCGGCAAATTGGGCGCCGACATCGATAGGTCGCGCAATCCCAGGCCAAGCAGGAGCGCGGTGAAGCGCGGATTGCCCGCCATCTCGCCGCATAAATTGACCGGAATGCCGGCGCTGTCGGCCGCTTGCGTGGCCGAGCGGATAAGTCTGAGGACGGCCGGATGGAGTGGATCATAGAGGTGCGCAACCTGCTCATCGCCGCGGTCGGCGGCGAGGGTGTACATGGTCAGGTCGTTGGTGCCGATCGAGAAATAATCGCAATTCTTGGCCAGGCTGTCGGCAGCCAGCGCCGCGCCCGGCGTTTCGATCATAATGCCGAGCTCGGGCAGTGGGTCTGACATGGCGATACGTTTGCGCGCGAGGCGCTTGACCACCTTATCCATGGCCTCGTGCACGCGCTTTATTTCGCTGCTTGAATTGATCATCGGCAGCAGGATGCGGAGCTTGCCATGGGCGCTGGCGCGCAACATTGCGGCGAGCTGCGTATCCAATAGCGGGCGCACCTTGAGCGACAGGCGGATGGCGCGCAATCCCAACGCCGGATTGACGCTCGGGCTGATATGTTCGCCCAGAGAATAGGCCAATTTATCACTGCCGACATCAAGCGTGCGGATCGTGACCGGCTCGCCTTCCATGCCTTCGACAATGTCCTTGAAGGCGACATATTGCTCGTCTTCGCTCGGCAGGGTATCGCGGTTCATGTAGAGAAATTCGCTGCGTAACAGGCCAACGCCTTCGGCGCCGACCTGCTGTGCCAGGGCGAGTTCCGACGGCAATTCCAAATTGCATTGCAAGGTAATGCGGACATCGTCGCGCGTTGCGGCCGAGACGCCGCGCAAACGGTCGAGCTGACGCTGGCGCCGCACCAGCGCTTCGCGCCGGCGTTCGAACCTGGCAATCGTCGCCTCGCTCGGATTGACAACGACCGTACCGCGCACGCCATCAAGCGCGATAATATCGCCTGGTTTCACGGCGTGAATAAGGCTCGGCACGCCCAACACCGCCGGCAAACCGAGCGAGCGCGCCATGATCGTGGTGTGCCCTTCCGCGCCGCCCAGCGCCGAGGCAAAGCCGCCGACAATGGCCGGGTCCATCAGCGCCGTATCGGCCGGGGTTATTTCCTCGGCAATGATGATGGCGCCGGCTGCGAGGCCCGAAAATGCTTGATATCCGGCTTTGGTGAGATTGCGTACCAGACGCGCGCTGACCTCGCGCACATCCTGGATCTTGCCGGCGAGATAGGCATCCTCCATGGCCGCAAAGGCGTGCGCGATTTGCGACAGCTCGGCCTGCACCGCCGCTTCGGCATTGAGTTTTTCTTTACGGATGCGTTCCTCAACGCCGCGCACCAGACGCGAGCCGGCCAACATTTGCCGGTGCGCATCAAGCAGATAAGTCAGCTCCTCCGCTGCCGCCTCGGATAGCGTCGAGGCCTTGATGCGCAGTTTTTCGACCTGCTTGATCGAGAGCTCGACCGCCACATCGAAACGCTTCAGCTCGGCATCGACATCGGAGACGCAATAGTCCGGCACATCGATCAGGCCGCGCTCCATCACATGCGCCGGCCCGATGGCAATACCGGCCGAGACGCCCAAACCGGAATAGCTCAATTCCGCCGGCGCGCCGCTCACCGCAGCGGTTGCGGCAGCGTTTTTCTTTTTCGCCTTAGTCTTCATCAAATTTATCGCTCACCAGTTTGAGCAACGCCTCCACAGCTTGATTGGCCTCACGCCCTTCGGCTTCCATAACAATTTCCGTACCCGGCGCCGCAGCCAACATCATCAGACCCAATATTGAAACCCCGGACACCCGGGTGCCATTGCGGCTGACCCATATTTCGGCATCGAAAGATCCCGCCATACGGACAAATTTTGCCGCCGCGCGCGCATGCAGGCCCAACCGATTGGTGATCAGGCAAGTGCGCTGCTCAACGCCCTGACTCACGAGCGCTTCCGTCGCCGGGCGCTCACGATTCCTCCCCCTCTAACAGGCTGCTCGCCACGTTTATATATTTGCGCCCGGCCTCCTGGGCAAGGGCAACGGCGGCCACCAAATCATCCTCGCCGCGCACGCTGGCCAGTTTAATCAGCATCGGCAGATTCATGCCGGCGATCACTTCGACCTTTGCCTGGTCCATCACCGATATGGCGAGATTAGACGGCGTGCCGCCAAACATATCGGTCAGCAGAATCACGCCATGGCCGTCATCGACCTCGCCGATGGCGCCGAGGATGTCCTTGCGCCGCAATTCCATATCGTCATCCGCGCCAATGCAGACGGCGCGCGTGTTGGCCTGGCGGCCAACAACATGTTCGGTCGCGGCAACGAATTCTTCAGCCAGCCGGCCATGGGTTACTAACACGAGCCCGATCATCGATCCCCCCAACAAAATTCCTTTCGCCTCGCAGGCGAAATTCTTATTTACGCCAAAACATCACGACGCGCTGCCTGGCGCTTCTTTTTGTTTCTGACCACCGCTTAGATCGCGGTGGCGCACGCCCACTTGCCGTCCGGTTCGCAAAAGTACCTCGCCAACGCGTTCGGCGACAAACACGGAGCGATGCCGCCCGCCGGTGCAGCCCACCGCGATGGTCAAATAGGATTTACCTTCGCGCTCATAGGCCGGCAACAGTGATATGAGCATGTCCTCTAGATTAGCAAAAAAAGGCGCAAAGGCCGAATCGGCCTCAATATGCCTGCCGACCGCCAAATCCAGCCCACTTAGCGGGCGAAGATTGTTCTCATAGTGTGGATTGGAGAGAAAACGGACGTCGAACACCAGATCCGCATCCGCCGGCAAACCGCGCGGATAAGAGAAAGAGACGACAAAAATGCTGAGTTCCGGCTCGGCCGGATGGCTGAAATGACCCTCCAGCAGCCGGCGCAAATCCACAATGCTCAATTCGGTCGTATTGACCGTGAGATCGGCGCGGCTCTTCAGCCAATTGAGCCGTTCGCGCTCGCGCCGGATGCCATCGATGACGGGGCGGTCGGCCGCCAACGGATGCGGGCGCCGGGTTTCGGTAAAGCGCCGCCTCAGGGCCTCATCATCGCCGTCGAGAAACAGCAGCGTCACATCAAGGTCGGGGCGATCCAACAAGGGCGCGATATCATGTTCGAAATGCTCAAGGTCAAACTGCCGGGTGCGGACATCGATGCAGAGAGCGAGCGGGCGGCTGGCGCTAGCGGCGGCGCGCGCCGCGCCGCCAGCTCCATTCGGGCGCACCAGATTGGAGAGCAGCGACAGCGGCAAGTTATCGACAACTTCATAGCCGATATCTTCAAGCACCTTCAGGGCAGTGGATTTTCCCGCACCCGACATGCCGGTCACCAACAGCAGGTGGCGGCGCGGCGGCGTGGCGGCGGGCTCGGTGTTCATGCCGGCTGCGGCGGAAAAAGCGCCATATCCTCGCCCAACGCCGCGCCGCGCGCGAGCGCCTGGCAGGCGAGGCTAAGCTTGGCCGGCGCCGACGCTTCGAATGGGCTGAGCTCAATAAGCGGCAATTCGATTCCCTCAATTTCACAAACGGCGGCCAGCGGCAAACGCTTGATCCGCTCCGGCGCAACGAGATCGACGACCAGGGCGACCTCAGCGCGCGGCACAAATTCCAGACGCATCAGACCAAGC
>JABIXB010000103.1 GCA_018666805.1 Rhodospirillaceae bacterium
AGAAATCCCAGGCTGTATCCTTGATCGTCATCGTTTCGTTCTCCCTTTATTGCGCAAACGCATTAATTCAATTTGTCCGGGGGCGAAAATAGCAGCCCACGCGGGCGGAGTAAATTGCGACAAGCGCCGCTATTTGACGCCGCGCATCTGATCCATCAGCTCGGGTAGGAATAGCGAGAGCTGCGGCAGATAGGTGACGATCATGAGGAAGATCAGCAGGATCGCCAGCCACGGCAAGGCGGCGCGCATCACCCACGACATGCTCCTGCCCGTGACACCGGCGGTGACGAACAGGTTGAGCCCGACCGGCGGGGGGATCATGCCGATCTCCATATTGACCACCATGATGATGCCGAGATGGATCGGATCGATGCCGAGTTGCGTCGCGATCGGAAAGAGGATCGGCGCCATGATCAACAAGATCGCCGAGGGCTCCATGAAATTGCCGGCGATTAAGAGGACAATATTGACGACGATCAGGAACTGCCATGGTGAGAGGCCCCAACTGGTAATCGCCTCGGCGATGCCGTGCGGAATGCGCTCGGTGGTCAGCACATGGGCGAACAGCATGGCGTTGGCGATAACGAACAACAGCATGATGCTGGTCTTGGCGCCGCTGAGCACGGTCTGGCGCACCTCGGCATCGGTTGCCGATTGCGGCACGGCGAAAACCATGCGTGCCACATTGCGTAGCGCCGCCGCTGCAAGCGCTTCATTGGGCTCACGCCAGGCGACATGCTTGAGCGGCCCGATATCGCGGTAAAACAACAGCGCGACGAGAAAGGCGTAGACGGCCGAGACGGCGGCGGCCTCGGTTGGGCTGGCGATGCCGCCATAAATCGCGCCCATAACGATAACGATCAGCGCCAGACCGCCCGAGGCGCGCCAGCCGGCGTCGGCGATCTCGCCAAAGCCGGCCCATTTTTGCCGCGGCAGGCGCTTGATGCGCGCCGCGATATAGATCGCGATCATCAGCATCAGGCCCATTGCGAGGCCCGGCAGCAATCCGGCGGCAAACATGCGTGCTGCCGAGACTTCCGTCGCCGCCGCATAGACCAGCATGACGATGGAGGGCGGTATCAGGATGCCGAGGGTGCCGGCATTGGCAATTACCCCGGCGGCGAAACGTTCGGGATAGCCGGCCTTGACCATGCCGACGATAACAATCGAGCCGATTGCCGCCACCGTCGCCGGCGATGAGCCCGAGACGGCAGCAAACAACATGCAGGCCAGCACCGAGGCCATTGCCAGGCCGCCGCGCACATGGCCGACGAGGGCAATGGCAAATCGAATAAGACGGCGCGCGATGCCGCCGGACGAAAGAAAGGCGGAAGAGAGAATAAAAAACGGGATGGCGAGCAGGGTGTAATGCTCGGACAACGCCTCAAACAGTTTGAGCACCACCGAGGCGAGCGAATCATTTGAGAAAACGAGGATGGTGAGAATTGCCGACAGGCCAAGCGCGATGGCGACCGGGAGACCCAGGATGAGAAAGGCGAACAGCATGGCGAAGAGGGCCAATGTCGTCATGCCGGCGGGCCCTTGCGGCTGTCCTTGACGGCCTCGCTTGCTTCGTCGGCGAGCAAAACGCCCTCCGCCCGCCTGCCCAGGATTTTCCACCCAACTTCAAGGAAACGAAACACCAGCAGGGCAAAGCCCAACAGGAGAACGCCATGCGCCAGCCATTGCGGCAGCGGCAAATCCTCCAATTCGATGCCGAATTGTTTGATCTTGGCCAGGTATTGCCAGGAACCGGCGATAAACAGCGCGCAATAAAGCAGGCAGAGGAGAACCGCCAGCATCCCCGCCGCACGCCGCCAGCGCGGCGGCAGGCGGCGCACCGCCATATCCATGCCGATATGGGCGCCCTTTTTGACGCCATAGGCGGCGCCCAACAGCACCAGCCACGCGGCCAACAGAAGGGTAAGCTCCTGAATCCACAAAAAGCCGCTGGAAAAGCCATATCTGAGGATCACCTCGAGCGTCACCAGCAGCGTCATGGCAACCAGGAGGAGGGCGATGACGCTCTCTTCCACGCC